>CAZPLE010000041.1:0-8695 GCA_964587375.1 uncultured bacterium | reverse complement strand
CCTTTAAGGAGGGATGGCGCAGTTTGATGCCGTGATACCGCTTCCGTTCCAGAATACCTTGTTCTTCCAGGGTGGAGAGGACTTCTCGGATCGGAGTTCGGCTTACGCCCAGCTGCTGTGCCAATCTTTGTTCGGTGAGGTAATGGCCCGCCAGGATCTCTTTGGTTACAATCTCCTGAACCCGCTCCATCAGGTTGTTATCCATCAGCAGATTAGGTTTTTAATTTAACTTGTATACAAAATACCTTAACTTAAACAAGATTGAAAATATCAAATTTAATTTGTATACAAGATATCTTACCCCAAAAGATGGGAAATGTCAAGAAGCTGTCCCTTAAACTTAAAATTTTCCCAGGCGCGCTTTTCTAAAGGCTTGACAGTTGGCAGTCGCTTGGGTATAAAATAATCAAAACCTATGGGCATCTGGAATATCAGCAGAAGAGAGTTTGATGTGGTCGCTTTGAAAGTGGCTCTAAACAACCCCCTAACCAGAAAGTACATTCTCAATTCCCTCCGAGAGAAGAACGGAAAAACAGTTCTGGAAGAGACCCTTGACCACTACTCAGCCTCTAATTTTGGCTTTTCTCCCTTAGAACTGGTGCGCAAAGCCTTAAGGATAGAGAAAGAGGAGTTCGCCAGTCAGTTGAAGAGGCCCATGGTGAGGCGGGTCATCATTGCCGCTTTTAAATCGGTGAAGGAGTATGGGCTCCAGTTTCCACAAACCTTCTCTGTCCCGCTGATGGTGGTCTGGAATATTACCAACAGGTGTAATCTGAAGTGTATCCATTGTTACCAGAGTGCCACCGCCAGCGGCACTAAGGATGAGCTGACGCTGGAGGAGAAGATGGCGGTCCTTGACCAGATAGCGGAGGCTGGAATTCCAACATTAGCCTTTGCTGGTGGGGAACCGCTGATGGACAAAGATTTCTGGAAAGTAGTGGAAAGGGCCAGAGAAAAAGACTTTTATATCTCCCTCAATACCAATGGGACGCTGTTAACCCCAGAGAATGTGGCCAGGATAAAGGAGTTAGGTTTTGCTTACGTGGGAGTGAGCCTGGACGCTGCTACCGAAAAGGAACATGATGCTTTTCGGGGTGTACCAGGTATGTTTTCCAAGACGATGGCGGGAATAAGAAACTTAATTAAGGCAGGTTTACAAGATATCACCTGTCTCTCTTATACCTGGTCTAAGCGTAACTGTGACCAACTCCCTGAGATGATAAAACTGCGAGATAGATTGGGGTTGAGGAAGTTGGTAGTCTACAACTTTATCCCTTGTGGCCGTGCCGGTTTTGATAATGACCTGACCGCCAGTCAAAGGGAAAAGGGTTACCAAATAATGTACCAAGATGCCCAGGAGAACCCTGGCAAGTTATTATGTACTGCCCCACAATTTGGAAGATACTGTTTTGAGAAAGCCAAAGAGAATAATAATGAAGAGGGGGAACCCATTGTGCTGAGCCATTTTGGCACCGGGAGGGCAAAGGAACTGGGTGTTCTTTCCGAAATTATCGGCGGTTGTGGAGCAGGGAGAGCCTATTTGGCACTCCAACCCAACGGCGATCTCTCCCCCTGTGTCTTTATGCCGGATACGCGGCTGGGAAATATCAAAAAAAAGAACTCCTTGTTGGAGGTGTGGAAGGAAGCGCCCCTTCTGAAAGAGATGAGGGAAAGAAAGAGATTCGCAGCTCATTGTGGAAGGTGTTTATATCGAAGCCTTTGCGGCGGCTGCCGGGCAAGGGCTTATGCTTATACCCGAAAGTACACTGGAGCAGACCCTGGTTGTATCAACAATACCGTCACTAAAGAGAGAAATCAAAGAGGTTTATTTCTCTTTTCGCGTTTAAAGTGGTTGTAGCCCGGGGAAGGTGGCAGAAAGGGTTTGCCTTTATTATCAATCGTTTTGATCCCATCTTTCCGTTTGGTGACTTCCCCGACCAGAAAAAACCCTGCTTTTAAGACCTTTTTCCGCATCTTGGGTTTTACGGTAAAGAGCAGTTCAAACTCCTCCCCGCTTATCAACGCCTCCTCTTTTTTTACACCAGCAACCGCTGGAATCTGCTCCAGAAATATCCTTCCTCCGACATGGCTCTCTTCCGCAATTCGGGTAAAATCGCTCAAGAGACCATCGGAGAGGTCAATCATTGCGGTAGGACAGAGGAGTCTTTTTATCTTTCTGGCCTCTTTGACCTTCGGCAGAAAGGAAAGATGGGTCTCCTTGCCCTTTCCAATCTTCCCGGAGAGACAGATAAGGTCACCGGGCGCAGCACCGTTGCGCAAAGTGAGATAATCCTTTTCTACCACCCCAAGGACTGTGGTCCCAATCACCAATTTTTCAAACGCATTGGTATCTCCCCCTACGATCTTGACACCATACCTTTTCGCCAATTGCGATATTCCCCGGTAGATTTCCCGGCAGTAGGCTACGCTGGCGCTGCTGGGCAAACCCACAAAGACCTGACAGTATAGAGGTTTGCCAGCCATCGCCGCAATGTCGGAGAGGCTCACCGCGAGGGCTTTATGTCCGATGGCTGATGGTGGAGCATCCTTTAGAAAATGGACCCCCTCAAAGAGAAGGTCGCTTGTCCAGAGGAGATACTCCTTTGGGGTATATGTAAGCACTGCACAGTCATCGCCGACAGAGACCACCACCCCATTTCCAGCCTTAAACCCTTTGGTGAGCAGTTTTATTAACGGAAATTCTCCCCATTGCCAAAGTTTTGTCATCGCAGATTTTTATTCAAAAAATCTTTAGCGAAAACGGCTAAAGACTTTCGGAGGGTTCATTTTCGGCTTCGGCGTCGTCCCTCCAGGAGAAGTGGTAAGCCTAAAAGGTCAATGAAACCCTTGGCTGCTGTCCGGTCAAAGAGATCCTTTACTCCGTAAGTGGCAAGCGTTTCTTCGTAAAGGGAATACGGCGATTGTCGTCCGACAACCGATGCCGTCCCCTTATATAATCTTACCCGGACCTTACCTGTCACGTAGCGCTGGGTAATCGCAAAAAAAGCATCAAGTGCCTCCCTTTCCTCCGAAAACCACGCACCTTGATAGACAAGCCAGGCGTAGCGAGAAGAGAGTTTATCTTTCAGTTCCAGCAGGCTTCGGGAAAGGACCATCTTTTCCAGTTCCTGATGGCTGGTGATGAGGACGGTAGCGGCTGGTGCCTCATAGATTTCCCGGCTCTTTAAACCCACGGTGCGGTCCTCAACCATATCTATGCGGCCCACCCCATACTTGGCGCCCAGCCTATTGAGTCTGAGGATCAGTTCTACCGGTGGAACCTTTTTTCCGTTGAGACTGATTGGTATCCCTTTTTCAAAGGCAATCTCTATGGAGAAGGGGTCCTCCGGTGCTTTTTGGGGTGAGACGGTTAGCTGGTAAGCATCTTCTGGAGGTTCCACTGCCGGGTCTTCTAATACCCCGCATTCTATGGAGATTCCCCAGAGGTTTTCGTCTATGGAGTAAGGACTCTTTTTGGTCACCGGCACCGGAATACCTCTCTTTTTGGCAAACTCAATCTCTTCTTCCCGAGTTTTAAACTGCCATTCCCGCAAAGGAGCGATTATCTTTAAGTCCGGTGCCAACACCTTCCAGGCGAGCTCAAAGCGCACCTGGTCATTCCCTTTACCGGTGCAGCCATGGCTCAGGTATCTGGCACCCACTCTTTTAGCCACCTCCACCACTTTTTTGGCAATAAGCGGTCGGGAAAGAGAGGTTGCCAGGGGGTATTTGCCCTGATAAAGGGCATTAGCCGCCAGCGCTGGAAAGATGTATTCCTTAATAAAGGTCTCTCTCAGGTCCTCAAAGTAAAAAGCAGCCGCCCCGCTTTTAAGAGCCTTATCCTTCAATCTCTTCGGGTCTACCTTCTGCCCGAGGTTAACAGTGCAGGCAACTACCTCCAGATGGTAGGTCTCCTTCAGGTAGGGGATGATGATCGATGTATCCAGTCCACCGGAATAGGCTAAGACAACCTTATCCATAGCGCCACCTCGTCGCATTTGGGAAATTTAGGGCACTTCAGGCAGTCACCCCATATTTTGTTAGGGAGGAGCCTGCGACTAATGCGTTCAAACCCATTTTTCTGAAAGAACGATGGTTTATTGGTCAGGACGAATACCTTGGGGACGGCAAGCCTTTTGGCTTCCCTGAGAGCAGCCAAGAGAATCTTTTTCCCTAACCCTCTCTTTTGGTCTTTCGGATTGACCACCAACGACCTTATCTCCGCCAGATTCGCCCAGGTGATATGGAGCCCGCAGCAACCAACTATCTTAGAATTTTCCTCGGCAACCAGGAAGTCTCTGATCGCCTCGTAAATCTCCGGAAGGGACCGGGGAATCACATCGCCATTAGCCGCCGCTTCGTTAATCAGTCTGTGAATCGCTTTCGCATCAGCCAGTTTCGCTCTTCTTATCTTCATTTAGGGCATTTCTTGTCACCCACTCTTCTTCCAGATTCTTAGTCTCTTGGATAATTACCCGACGGCCAGAGATCTTTAGCTTCCCTTGCGCAAAGAGTTTAATCGCCAAAGGGTAGATAATATGCTCCTTTTCGTGTATCCGGTTAAGGAGTGTCTCCGCGGTATCATCTTCCAAAACCGGTACAACCGCCTGCAGTATGATTGGGCCGGTATCTACCCCAGCCTCAACGAAATGGACGGTGCACCCAGAGAAGCGCACGCCATAATCAAGAGCCTGCTTCCAGGCTTCCAGTCCCGGGAACGCCGGGAGTAGAGAGGGATGAATATTGATTATTTTGCCTGGAAAGGCATCCAGCATCTTCTTCTTAATCACTCTCATAAAACCAGCCAGACAGACCAGTTCTACTTCAGCCTCTTTCAGGGCTGTGATGTAAATTTCCTCTGCCTCCGGAGAAAGGATGGTGCGATATGGGCCTGGCGCGATGTACCTTGCTTTTATCCCAGCCGCCTCCGCCCGTTTCAAACCGTAAGCCTTAGGGTTATCGGAGAGCACCAGCGCAATCTCCACCGGCAGGAAGCCTTCTTTTATCCTATCAATGATTGCCTGTAGGTTTGAACCTTGCCCAGAAAGCAAAACCCCTATCTTCATATTCCTTATATCCTGGTAATCCTCTCCAAAAGGCGGTCAAGACGCTTTAAGCCCTTAATTATTTTTCCCGCAGACAATTCGCCACCCAAATTTTCTCTTCCTTTCCTTTTTCCGTGGGAACGGAGGACTTTTTTTGCCGCCGGAATACGGTAGCCTTCCTGGTAAAGGAGTTCCTTAATCCGAAAGATCTTTTCCATCTCTTTTGGGGTGTAAAGGCGGTGGCCCCGGCTGTTCCGGGATGGCCTTAAGAATGAGAACTCCCTTTCCCAGTACCGGATGGTATGCGCGGCCACACCGACCCGACGGCTCACTTCCCCTATTTTATAGTATACCTTTTCTTCCATTTTTAAGAAAAATTCAAACTCTTCACTCCTTTTTGAGCGGACGGGTCATCAAACTTCTTACGGCAGTGGTAGGGTCCTTGCCTTCAAAAAGGACCAAGGCGACCTCTCTGGTTATCGGCATCTCCACCCCATACTTTTCAGCAAGTGAAAGTGCGGGCCGGACCGTATAGTATCCCTCCACCACCGATTCTTGTTTATCAATAAGTTCCTTAGGGTCTGCACCCTTTCCAATTGCCACTCCGAAGCGATGGTTCCGGGAATAAGGGCTGGTCGCGGTGGTAATCAGGTCTCCCAATCCGGATAAGCCAAAGAATGTGCGCTCTTCCCCACCCAATGCTTTTCCCAGTCGGGTCATCTCTGCTAACCCACGGCAAAGGATAGTGGCTTTAGTATTTTCGCCCAATCCCAACCCTTCGGAAATTCCGGCGGCAATGGCCAGGGGATTTTTCAACGCTCCACCCAGTTCGGTGCCAACCGGGTCGGTACTGGTATAGACCCGGAAAGTCTCGGAACTGAGAATCTTTTGCCAGGCAGCGGTTGACTCTTCTTTCTTCCCAGCGCAGACTGCAGCCGCTGGGAGACCAGAAGCCACCTCTCTGGCAATGGTCGGTCCGGAAAGGACCGTAAAATCAGCCTCACTGGTAAAGGCAAGCAACACCTGGCTCATCCGAAAACAGGTCTTTTCTTCCAGCCCTTTAGTAACAATAAGAAATCGGCCTTTCTTCTGGAGGGCGCTAAGATTTTTTACTGTCTCCCGAAAGGCAAAAGAGGGCGGTGCCAGAATGAATCCATCCGCCCAGGCAACATCTTCAAGGTTGGTGGTTATCTTTATCTCTTTCGGAATAATAACTCCGGGAAGGAACTTAGGGTTTTCCCGTTTTTTCTCAAGGACCCTTCCGTATTCCGGGAATTTTTCGTAAAGGATCACCATCTTCCCTTTTTTATGGAGGAGGAGCGCCAGGGTAGTGCCCCAGGCACCGGCGCCAATCACCGCTATCTTTTCCATTCAACCCTTGGTTCTTTGCCGGATAAGAGTCTTTTTATATTTTTGCGGTGCAGGGTAAAGATAAAGAGCGTAATGGCCAGACCAAAAGTAAGGTATTGGGAGGAATGGGAGGTCAGATGCCAGATGAGGAAGGGTAGGGCTGCTGCCGCAGTGAGGGAGGAAAGGGAGACGATTCGGCTGGTAGCCAGAACCGCGAAAAATATCAAAAAGAGAACAAGGGCAAGCACCCAGTTAATCCCGATAAGAACCCCAAAACCGGTTGCTACCCCCTTACCACCCTTAAACCCTAAGAAGACAGGAAAACTATGGCCGATGACTCCCGCAATACCGGTGGCAATCACCCAGTGGGGGGGAAGACCCAGAACCTGCCTTGCCAGAAATACAGGTAAAAAGCCTTTAGCGCTGTCAAGGAAGAGTGTGGCTGCCGCTGGACCCTTACCTACTGCCCGCAGGACATTGGTAGCACCAATATTACCACTCCCGGTCTTGCGGACATCCACTCCCCACAGCCGGCCGATCAGATAACCAAAGGGGATTGCTCCCAAAAGGTAACTTCCGGCCAGCAACCAGAAAACCGCAAGGTTCAATTTTAATTAATATAAGGATTTAAGCCTTCACCCCTATCAATTCCTTGGCTTTGATCACCGCGGTGGCTGCGTCTTCTCCGTAGGCATCGGCTCCTATTTCCTCTGCATAGGATTGGGTTATTGGGGCTCCGCCAATCATTACTTTTGTCTGATCGCGGACACCTGCCTCTTTCAGGGCTTCAATAACATTCTTCATCGCCGGCATAGTGGTGGTGAGCAGCGCTGAGAGTCCGATGATCCGGGCTCCCTCTTTAGCCGCATTTACAAACTTCTCTTCCGGAACGTCAATACCGAGATCAATGACTTCAAAGCCGCCACCTTTGAGCATCATTACCACCAAATTCTTGCCGATATCGTGAAGGTCACCCTTGACCGTGCCTATAGCCACTTTTGCTAAGGGTTTTACGCCACTCTTAGAGAGAAGAGGCTGAAGGATGTCCATACCTGCCTGCATAGCCCGGGCAGCAATCAGGACTTCCGGAACATAGAACTCATTGGCCCGAAATTTGGCTCCAACTACATCCATTCCAGCAATAAGCCCCTTGTTGAGGATGTCCGCTACCGGCACCCCCTCTTTCAGTGCACTTTCCACCAGACTTTTTACCTCTGCTGCCTTTCCATTAATTACCCCATCCGCAATCTTCTGTAAATCAGCCATCTCTATCTCCTCCTTATTCTCTTGGTCGTCCGCTTAAGCACCACACAAAATTAAAAATTAAAGGAATATTTTAGTCTAAGAATAATTCTGGTGTCAAACAGAGTGTAGGGCCATCCCTATTAACCTTAAAGCCAGCCGGCTTGCCAAATACGCAGAGGGCAAGTGATGTGCCATTCCATTCAGTTCTACAATGTCAAAAGCGACAATTTTGTGGTTCTGAGAAAAGGTCCGAAGGAATCGGTCAGTCTCTCTCCACCCGAAACCTCCAGGTTCCGGTGTTCCAACAGCCGGAACCTCTGAGGGGTCATAGAAATCAAGGTCTATGGAGAGATAAACGTTTTTGGTAAGGTTATTTGAAACCAGAGAATACCAGTCTCTTTCTTCTTTTAGTCTTTCCGCCCAGATTACCTTTGCACCCTTTTCCTTTGTAGACAGAAGCGTACGCAGGAAAGGCAAATTTTCAGAGGGAAGGCTACGCACACCCATAATGGTCACCGGCAGGCCTTCTTCTATGATCCGACGGCTCACGCAGGCATGGTTGAACTTGGTGCCCTGATAAGAGTCGCGCAGGTCCGCATGGGCATCAAGAATCAAGACCGAAAGGTCAGGGAAATATCTTCTCATCGCTCGGACCGCACCATAGGTTAGTGTATGCTCCCCACCCAGGATTGCCGGAAAGAGGCCTTTTTTGAGGATTTTGGAGACCTCTTTTTCCACTTCGGAAAGAGCTGATTCGGGGGAGGAGATCGCTGGCCAGAGTTCTGGCAGGGTGGTGATCCCTACTTCGGTGGGTTCCAGGCCAAGGGCTTCGTCGTAAAGTTCCAGGAAGCGGCTGGCCATTATTATCTCCTGGGGGCCAAAGCGAGTCCCTGGTTGAAAGGAGGTGGTACCATCATAAGCCACCGGCAGAACTGCAACCCTTGTCTTTTCCGGTGGGGGAGGAAAAAGACCAGCAAAGGTGTATGGGATTTCCATCTTATAATATAAAGCCAGCAGCAGCAACCACTGTGGTCCACTTCCCATCCTTATCACCC
>CAZPLE010000040.1:0-4160 GCA_964587375.1 uncultured bacterium | reverse complement strand
GATGTTACCTATTTTATTGAACCTGGAGAAATCGTGGAAGTTGAGGATGTAGAGATCACTGGAAATTACCGGACAAAGGACAAGGTTATCCGGCGGGAAATAAAGGTTATCCCGGGGGAAAGGTTTGATGGTTCCAAACTCAAAAAATCGATAGAGAATCTCAGGGACCTTAATTACTTTGAGGAGGTTAACGTCCAACCGGTAGAGGGTTCGGCACCAAATAAGACAAAATTGGTCTTTGACGTAAAAGAAAAAGACCGCACCGGCAACCTCCTCTTTGGACTGGGATACAGTACCGTAGAAGACCTGGTTGGATTCATAGCGGTGGAGCAGACCAATTTTGATTGGCGCAACCCCCCTTCTTTTGTAGGGGGAGGGCAAAACTTCCGCCTCTGGGCCGAATTTGGAACTCAGCGTTCTGGATATAACTTAAGTTTCTTCCAGCCTTACCTTTTTGACCGGCCAGTCTCTTTTGGTTTTGACCTGTATGACCGGACGAGAGAGTACGACGAATTTGATGAAAATCGCCGGGGTGGAGACCTTCGCTTTGGGTGGCGGCTCTCTGACATCTGGCGCATTAGCGTTATACCCCGGATAGAAAGGGTAGAAATTTCTGATATTAAACCCACAGCCTCTCCGGAGTATTTGAAAGAGGAGGGAAAAAATTACATCAATAGTTTAACTTTAGGGTTTACCAGAGACACCAGAAATTCCCGACTGCGACCCAGAACGGGAACTTTCCAGGAAATATCTCTCAAATACGCCGGTGGACTTTTCGGTGGGGATAAAGATTTTTACAAAACAGAATATGAATTTACCTACTACCGGCCCCTACCGAAAGATTTTGTCCTCTCTGCACATACGGTTCTGGCTTATGCTGATAGTTTTGGGAAGAGCGAAGAAGTACCGGTTTACGAGCGTTTCTTTTGCGGAGGGGCAAGAACGGTGCGTGGATACGAAGAACGTTCCCTGGGCCCCTTGGACAGTAGCGG
Organism: uncultured bacterium; assembly: GCA_964587375.1. Lineage (GTDB taxonomy): Bacteria > Ratteibacteria > UBA8468 > MWAK01 > MWAK01 > CAZPLE01. The sequence continues at coordinate 3,168 of CAZPLE010000040.1, read as the reverse complement.
AGTACCAAAAGGTGGAAATTTCCTAACAGTTGAGAATATTGAGCTTACCAAGCCGATCTATGAGAATATCTTAAGTCTTGTGCTCTTTCTTGACATTGGACAGGGTTGGGAAAAGATTTCAGACTTCACCTTTTCCGACCTGAAGGCCGGGATCGGTGCCGGGTTAAGATTTAAAGTTCCTATCTTCCCAATCCCAATTAAACTGGATTACGGATATGCCCTGGACCCACTCCCAGGGGAGGACCCGGGCAGGCTCCACTTTACGATAGACTGGTGGTTCTGACAAGATTTTCTTCTTAAATTTTGTGGAGGAGAGAATGAAAAAGAGATTGTTAATAGTTAGCTTGGCAGCGAGTTTTTTGCTGTTAATCCGGTCGGCAGGTGCGTCAAGCGCGGAGACTAAAATCGCGGTGGTGGATATAAATAGAGTCTTCTCTAACTACCGCAAAGTAGCAGAGAGTCAGGAGGAATTTGATAAGTTCAAGGCAGAACGCCAGGCGGAAATTGACAAAAAAGCAGAGGAGGTCAATAAGGAGATAAAACCCCTTCAGGACCAACTGGACAGCAAAGCTTTGAAAAAAGAGGAGGCTGACAAAATAGAGGCTGAAATTAACACCAAAAGACAAACCATTCTTAATCTCCAGAGAGAAATTTACCAAGAATTACAGAAGAAGAACCGGGAATTGGTTGAGGCTCGGGTGGCGGAAATTACCGATGCAGTGGCCAAGATTGCCAGGGAAAAGGGGTATACAGTGGTAATCAATAAAGAAGCGGTTCTCTATGTTCCAGAAGCAAACGATATAAGTAATCTGGTCTTAGAGCTCTTGAACAAGCAACCAGCGAAGAAGGCGGAACCGAAGAAAGCAAAATGATGGGCAAAACGGTTAAAGAACTGGCAGAGTTGGTTGGAGGCAGGATCATCGGTGACCAGGACCTGGTAATTACTGGGGTCTCTGGTATTAAAGAGGCCCGGGCAGGTGAGATAACTTTCGTGGCGAACCGCAAGTATTACTGCCTAATGGATAAAACCCATGCTTCGGCTATCCTGGTGCCACCGGAAATCAAAACAGGAAAACGCACTTTAATTCAGGTAGACAACCCTTCCCTGGCATTTGCTCGCATCGTCGCCCTATTCGGTCCGGAAACAGTAAAGTTCGTGCCGGGAATCCACCCTACCTCTGTTATTGGCGAAGGTGTTGTTTTAGGAAAGGACGTTTCCATCCAGCCCTACGTGGTGATTGAAGACCATGCCAGAATCGGCGACCGAACCATCCTTTGTGCTGGAGTCTACATCGGGCACTACTCCATCATCGGAGACGACTGTTTGATCTATCCCCATGTCACCATCAGGGAGAGGGTGGAGATAGGAAACCGGGTCATCATCCACGGTGGTTCCGTTATCGGCGGAGATGGCTTCGGCTTTGCCACCGTCAGCGGCATCCACCACAAGATTCCCCAGATCGGAACGGTCCGCATTGAAGACGATGTGGAGATTGGTTCCTGTGTCACTATTGACCGTGCCCGGTTTGATGCCACCCTTATTAAACGTGGGGTCAAGATTGACAACCTTGTACAAGTGGCACATAACGTCACTATCGGTGAACATACCATCGTGGTGGCGCAGGTAGGTATTTCTGGAAGCACAACCATCGGTAAGAATGTAATTATTGCCGGGCAGGCTGGCATTATCGGACACATTGAGATTGGTGACAACGTAATCATTGCTGGAAAGTCCGGCGTAACCAAAAATATCCCCAGTGGCAAGAAGGTTTCCGGCTTCCCGGCTCGGGAACATAGCCAGGATATGAAGATTCAGGCATACCTCCACAAACAACCGGAACTGTGGGATAAGATACAGGAACTGGAGTCCCGCATCGCTAAATTAGAGAAAGATGGTGAAGCAAACAACGATTAAAAGAGAGGTCTCCTTTCACGGAAAAGGCCTTCATACCGCTCACCAATCAAGGGTAACGTTCAAACCGGCACCGGAAGAGACCGGTATTCTCTTCATCCGGACCGACCTGCCGGGTTGCCCGCAAATAAAGACAGAGATTGCCAACCTCCTGCCGGAAGAAAGAAGAACCCGGCGCACCTCACTGGGTAACAATTCTGTAGAGATACATACCGTTGAGCATATCCTGGCAACTATTCTGGGACTGGGTATTGATAACCTGATAATAGAGATCAACAATGACGAGTTTCCGGGCGAAGATGGGAGCAGTAAAAAGTTTGCGGAATTACTTATGGAAGCGGGGATTGTGGAATTATCATCCCCAAAGCGTATCTTATCCTTAAAAGAACCGATCTTCGTAAGTAGCAACGGCAGCCAGATTATAGCCCTCCCTTGGTCTTCCTTCAAAATTTCCTACACCCTGGACTATCCCTTTCCTTTAAAAAGCCAGTTTGCTTCTTTTGAAATTGACCCTCAGACCTTCATAAAGGAGATTGCTCCGGCCCGAACCTTCTGCCTTCAGGAGGAAGTAGAGATGTTGATAAAGAGCGGACTGGGTAAGGGTTCTAATTACGAAAATACCATTGTCATTGGCAAGGAAGGAGCCATCAACAATGTTCTGCGCTTTGAAAATGAGATGGTCCGTCATAAAATCCTGGACCTGCTAGGTGACATTGGACTGTTGGGTGCATTCCCCCAGGCTCATTTCATCGCGATTCGCAGTGGACACAACCTCAATGTCCGCCTGATTCGCAAGATGGTGGAGGTGGCACGGAGGGAATTAGTCGCTGCTATTGCTCCGCCTCAACCGGAACTGGTGCCGGATAAGTATGTTCTGGAAGCAGAAGATATCCTGAAGATAATTCCCCACCGACCGCCATTCCTTTTCGTAGACAGAATTCTTAAAATTGAAGAGAACAAGGCAATAGTTGGATTAAAGAACGTAACTATTGACGAACCATATTTTGCCGGACACTTTCCGGGACACCCAGTGATGCCTGGCGTTATCCTGATAGAGACGATGGCGCAGGTGGCTGGTGTCCTGATGCTTAGAAAAAAGGAAAATCGTAACAAAGTGGCTTACTTTGCTGCCATTGATAAAGCCCGTTTCCGGAATGCCGTCTTGCCAGGAGACCAGTTGCTGATTGAAATAGAACTTGTCAAATTCCGGACCAAAATCGGCCAGGTCCACGCAAAGGTATTGGTAAATGGCAAAC
>CAZPLE010000039.1:0-5097 GCA_964587375.1 uncultured bacterium | reverse complement strand
CTATTAATGATGATGGTACCTTTGGCACCATCTCCGAAGAGATTGCTGGCTATCCTTTCTGGACCAAAGGTATATCTAAAAATAGCCTTCAGTTTACCTGGCACACCGCACCAGTCATCATAAATCTAAAATACGACCCGCATCCTAAGAGATTTACCTACGAGGCTTTTATCAATTACCAAAAAGCAGCGAAAGGAGGTTCTTATTTCGGCGCCTTGGGTGACAGATGGTCTGTTAGACTCACACCGGAAGGCTCTGTCATCTTTGCCATAAATATAAAAGGGGAAGGCTGGAAGGAAGTGAGTGGGGGAAACCTCTTTCCAGAACGCTGGTACCATGTTGCTGTAACCTACGACGGTGAATTAGCAAAGATTTATCTTGATGGACAATTGATAGGTTTTCTGGCCTGCAAAGGTGAAATTGGAGGTGGCGGGGACAGACTCTACATTGGCAGCAATTCCGACGGAACAAGCCGGTTCTTTGGTAAGATTGATGAGGTCCGGCTCTCAAAAACTGCCCGGAAGTTTGCCCTGCCGTGGGAATAGGAGGGCAAACCTTTTGCAGGGAAAGAAGGAAAGGGAAGAATGAAAAAGTCAAAAAGAGAAGGGTACCAGATCACTTTCCATAAAGATTTACCATATCCTGGGGTACGGTATCTCTCCTCATCCACCGTCTACGAAGAGGTACTCTTCCACACGCGGTTCATTGGACTTTACTGGTCAGCCACTGGCTACGTACAAGGGGAGAATGTTATTCCCTGGCTCCTGGAACTGAATCCGTTGGCTTACCATCTCCAGGCCTTTGAACTGGTAATTGATGGACAGCAACTCCATAACCGCTGGGAATGGGTTGGTGCGAGTAGACGGGAGGGAAAAGTTAAAGGAACAGTGGAAGGTGTGGTGGAGCTTTGCCACCAGGTCAGACCGGTGAAGGTGCGGGTTATTACAAGGCTTGATGGGACACCCTTTCTGGTGAGATATCTGGAGATCACCAATACTGGAAAAGAACCGGCCGGCCTAAGCAAGGTTTCTCCCTTTTCCGGAATGTTGTGGGGTACCAACACTGCTGATCTGGAACGCTTTCCAACTGGACTTCTCAAGAGCAGTCAGAGCCCTTTTACTCTTGGCTATCTTGACAGCACCCAACAAGGCACGGAAGGAAATTTTGTCTGGGAGCCACTTCCTAAGGGTACAAGACGGATAGAAAGCATTATTGGAAGAAGCGGATTTGGTGGTCCTTATTTTATCTTGCGTAATGAGGTTACAGGCGAATACGCCTTTGGAGCCCTTGCCTGGTCAGGTAACTGGTATTTGGAGTTATGGAACGATCCTGACCGCAACCGGGAGAACATGCCGGAGAATGGTTACAGGCTTATTTTTAAAACTGGGCCTTCTGGACCAGGACCTCTGGTGGTACTTGCTCCTGGGGAAAGGGTGGTAACACCCAGTGTCCATCTTGGCCTAATGCACCAGGAATTTGATAGTTGCGTTCAGACATTCCACCACCACCTGCGCACCTCGGTAATCCCCCAAAGACCAAGGGACAAAAAGATCTGTACCGTGGCCGGAAGAGTAGTAGAAAAACCGGGTGCCTGGATACAGCGAGAGATAGAATGGGCTGCCAAATTGGGCATAGAAGCCTTTATTGTTGACGCAAACTGGTATGGAAGAGGGGAATTTAGCAGTGACTGGTGTTCTTACCGGGGAGATTGGGAAGAAGGAGGATGGATATCCGGAGGCCTTGATGGTTGCCGGGAAAGGGCACATAGGCACGGAATGTTCTTTGGGTTGTGGATGGAACCAGAGGTAGTTGGCCACAGAAGCCAGCTGACAAAGGAGCATCCGGACTGGATTTTAAAAACAGACAACGGCCAAGAGGTTATTGCTGATCTGGGGTTCGGCCGGTCTGGTCGATTACCGCTCAACACTGAGACTGCTCCCAGGATGTTATCGCTGGCAAACCCTGAGGCAGCGAAATTTGTATCCCAAAAAGTTCGGGAAGTGATAAAAAGATACCGACTGGATTTCTTCAAACTGGACTATAATTTTAACCCATACGAAGGTGGACAAAGGGAAAGGGATGGTTATTTAGAGAATGAAACCTGGCGCCACTACCAAAACCTCTACCAAATTTTTGACAGAGTCAGAAAAGATTTTCCGAACCTCCATCTTGAAAACTGTTCCAGTGGTGGCGGTCGAAATGACCTGGGTATGATGTCCCGGTTCCATTGTGCTGCTATCTCCGACTTCTCCACTTTTCCCAGAAGCATCCGGGAGATTAACGGAATAACTATCTTTTTACCTCCGGAGGCGCTCTGCTATTATCATGTTCACCTCTTTTCAGCACATCAAATGGCAGATATTGATACCCATCTCCGGGTTATCCTCTTCTGCCAGCCGGTATTCGTAGGGTTTGGAGCACAAAACACACCCCATTTTTCCCAATATCTCCAGAAAGTAAAGCGTTATATCAAACTCTTCCAGGAGATAGCCGCGCCGATACTTGCCAAACACCCCAAAGTCTTCCACCATACGCCTGATATCGGGCTGTATAAGCCAGCAACCTGGTGTGTTCTGGAGTATGCAACGGAAGATGGCTCAGCAGGCTACGCCGGAATTTTCCGGCTCAGAAGAGATGGAGGTGGCCAAAAAAACCGGAGGGTTTCTTCCAATGGTGAAGAATATCTTTTCAAACCCAAAGGGATTAATCCGGCAGAAGAGTATCTGATAACCTTAGACAATAGTGGAGCAATACTCAAAATGGCTGGCATTGAACTTCTCCGCTGGGGAATTCCCATCAGACTTTCTCAGGTTTGTACCAGCGAATTGATAATCTTTCGGAAGGCTCCTTTTCAAAAAAGGTAACTTACTTACGAATGGACTCTCTTTTTTAACAGGTTCTTTACCGGTAGAGAGATGGGTGGTAGATTTCAAAGGCGTTACTGTTGTCCAGAACCAGTTCCGTCACCCGTCCGGCACTAATGGAAAAGGGGACAAACCAGACTACGGCAAGTTCACCTCTCTTTCGGTAGGCCGCCAGATAGTAATTACCAGGTTTAAGATACCGGATGACCACTTCACCATTGTGGTTGGTGCGCTTGGTAAGGATGCCGTGCCGAATCTGCCTCACCCCGGTTCGGCGGCTATCTTCAACCGCCCGGACCAGGTAAATAAACCGGTAAAGGTGGTAAGCCTGTTCTTCATTCTTTGTTTCTCTGGCTTTTCTCTTTGCCAGAATATCTACGGCTGCAAGGTCAAGTTCTTTATCTAAAATAGTGAGCTGTGCGGCATTGAGCGGAAAAGACTTGCCGGCTATCTCAGCGCTGACTCTGACCGCTACCATCCCGGTGGCTGCCTGGCTCCCAAGTGGTGTTAACAAAGATGAGAAAGCAGCCAGAAAGAAGAGACCGAACCGCAAAAAATTTTTCTTCATAAATCATCCCCGATTTTGTGGATTCTTGCTTTCTATATTATAATAAAACCCGCCCAGTGGTCAAATCTTTTTAAGGATGGGAGAAAAGAGAAGACAGAGACAGGTCCCGGAGGAAACGGTCCGACGCCTCTCCCTTTATTTAAGAACCCTTCGTTTCCTGGAAAAAAAAGGGATAAGGATTGTCTCTTCAGAGCGGTTGACCAGACACCTGTTCATTACCAGCGCTCAGGTGAGAAAGGACCTGGCTTATTTCGGTTCCTTCGGACAACCTGGTGTGGGTTATGTGGTTGCTAATTTGCGATCCAAGATTGAACAGATACTCGGCCTTGACCAGAGATGGGATGTCATCTTAGTGGGGGTAGGGAAACTGGGTAGTGCTCTCCTTGCCTACCCTGGTTTCCGACGTTTTGGATTTAGAATCCGGGCTGCTTTTGACAACAACCCTGCAAAATTGGGGCAGAAGATTGCCGGGGTGCCGGTTATGGACGACCGCAAAATGGAAGATTTTATCCGAAAGAACAGGATAAAGGTAGCCATTATTACTGTGCCGGCTGCTGCTGCCCAGGAGATTGCCCGACGTCTCGTAAAAAGTGGGGTTGCCGCCATTCTCAATTTTGCCCCGCGTTACCTTACTATTCCAGAAAGGATTCGGATAAAGAGCGTGGATATGGCAGCCGAATTAGAAAACCTCATCTACTATTTGAAAGAGGACCGATGAACGGCACTGCTGTGGGAAATAGATTTAGGGTTAAGCGGCCAGCAGATGGGCAAGATTAAGCATCTCCATATCCAGCGTTTTGTGTGCGGGTAATTTGAAAAGATCTCTGGTGACAATTTTGTTGGCCTCTATCCCAACAAAAATTCTTTTTTCCCCTTTCTCTAAAGCTTCTACCGCCTGGGCCCCAAAGAGGAAGGCGAGTTTGCGGCTCCGAGCGGTGGGAACACCTCCGCGCTGGACATAACCCAGAATGGAATAACGGACCTCGCCCTGATAAGCCTTTCCAATGCTGGCAGCCAGTTCTGCCACATCAGCGGCGCCTTCAGCCACCACCACAATCATACTCTTTTTGCCCTTACTCCTACCCTCATTAAGGTCAGCCACAATCTGGTCCAGGGTGAAAGGGACCTCTGGTACCAGCGTAACCTCGGCCCCAGCAGCCAGACCTACTGCCAGCGCCAAAAAACCCTTCTCCCTGCCCATAACCTCTATCAGAAAGATCCTCTCGTGGCTGGTGGCGGTATCCCTGATTTTATCTATGGCATCCAAGGCGGTATTGACTGCGGTATCAAAACCGATGGTCTCTTCGGTACCAGGGATGTCGTTATCGATGCTAGCCGGAAGGAAAGCCAGAGAAAGGGAAGTCTCCTCACATATGCACCTGGCGCCAGCAAGAGAGCCATCCCCACCAATGACCACTATCTTCTCTATCCCTCTCTTTTCCAGGTTGTAATAGCACTGCCGACGGAATTCCGGTTCTCTAAAGCCAGGGCAACGGACCGTTTTTAATATCGTCCCACCGTGGTTGATGATGCCACTAACCGAGCCGTGGTCCATCGGCTTGAAACTATCTTCCAATAGACCCTGATAACCCCGTTCGCATCCAAAAACTTCCCAGCCAAACGCCAGTGCCCGGCGGACCACTGCCCGGATGGCTGCATTCATTC
>CAZPLE010000038.1:0-5000 GCA_964587375.1 uncultured bacterium | reverse complement strand
ACCTATGAGGAATTGAAAGATATTTTCTCCCCTTTCTGCCCTTATAGCCTGCGATGAAGTCTTGAAACAGTATAAGAAAATTGCGTATAATGTTAATGTTTTAAATATCAGTCAATCAGGAGGTGGAAGATGATAAAGATTTTGGTGGCATATTATTCCCGTAGTGGTAACACCAAGAAGATGGCAGAGGCTGTTGCTGAAGGTGCTAAGAAAGAAGGTGTGGAGGTCGATTTAAAAGAAATAGGGAGATTTGAACCGGAAGAGCTTTTGGACTATGACGGAATAATTATCGGCTCGCCAACCTATTACGGAACCTTAGCGTGGGAAGTGAAGAAACTTCTGGATGAGAGTGTGAAGTTCCATGGAAAACTTGAAGGTAAGGTGGGAGGTGCTTTCAGTTCTGCAGCTAACATTGGTGGTGGTAACGAAACCACTATTTTGAGTATTCTGGAGGCGATGCTCATCCATGGGATGGTTGTTCAAGGTTCCTATTCGGGAGACCACTATGGCCCGGTCTCTATCGGTGCCCCTGATGCCCGCTCAAGGGAACAATGCCTTTCTCTTGGTCGTCGGATAGCAAAACTGGCGAAGAGGTTAAAGAAGTAGGACGAAAAGCATGGTAAGAGAGATTAAGATATTGGGAAAGAATTCCGCTGCGTTGCGAAAGGTGAGCCGGAAATACCTTCTGGCGTTGAACGAAAAAGAGATGCAGATTATTCAGAATTACTTCCAAAGGTTGGGTCGCAACCCCAGAGACATAGAACTGGAGATGATTGCCCAAACCTGGTCGGAACACTGTGTTCATAAAACCTTTCGGGGAATAATTGAGTATGAAGAAGATGGCAAAAAAGAAGTGATTAATGACCTTTTGGAAAATACCATTTTTAAAGAGACCAGACAGTTAAACGCTCCTCACTGTCTTTCGGTTTTCCAGGATAATGCTGGTGTGGTGGAGTTTAATAATGAGTATGGCATCGCTTTTAAGGTGGAAACCCACAATCACCCTTCGGCTTTAGAACCCTATGGTGGAGCAGAAACAGGAATTGGAGGTGTAATCCGCGATGTGTTGGGTGTGGGATTGGGTGCAAAGCCTATCTTAAATACCGATGTCTTCTGCTTCGGACCGCTTGATTATCCCTACGAAAAACTACCCCCTTCTGTACTTCATCCTCGGCGGATCTATAAAGGGGTTGTTAGTGGGGTGAGGGATTATGGTAACCGAATGGGAATTCCTACCGCTAACGGTGCCATTTTATTTGATGAGGGCTATATTACCAATCCATTGGTTTATTGCGGAACGGTGGGGCTGATTCCCAAGGATAAGGTAAAGAAAGAGGTTAGAGCCGGTGACCTCATTCTGGTTATTGGTGGACGGACCGGAAGAGATGGAATCCACGGAGCAACCTTCTCTTCATTGAGCCTCCAAAAGGGAATCTCGGCAAGTGTGGTTCAGATTGGAGCGCCGATCACTGAAAAACGTTTTTTGGATGTTCTTCTGGTAGCCAGAGAGCGAAACCTTTATCGCTCTATTACCGATTGCGGGGCAGGTGGTCTTTCTTCGGCAATTGGTGAATTAGCGCGCCATCTTGGAGCCGATGTCTACCTGGAAAGGGTGCCCTTAAAATACGCCGGCCTTGATCCCTGGGAAATATGGGTGTCAGAAGCCCAGGAAAGGATGGTGTTGGCTGTTCCTCCAGAGCATAAAGAAGAGATAAAAAAACTTTTTGAATCGGAGGATGTAGAAGCCACCTTTGTGGGAGAATTTACCGGTACAGGAATCTTAAGGCTATTTTATAAAGGAAGCGAGGTTGGTAATTTAGACACCACATTCCTTTATCAGGGTTTACCCAAAAATCCCCGAAGAGCAGTCTATCATACTCCCCATACCTCCCAGCCAAACCTGCCCGAAAAGGTCGATTGTAGAAAGATACTGAAAAGGTTACTCAGCCATCCCAATATAGCAAGCAAGGAGAAAGTCATCCGGCAATATGACCATGAAGTCCAGGGACAAACAGTGATAAAACCGTTAGGCATCTTTGATGGACCTTCCGACGGCGTTGTGTTAAAACCGTTGATCTTCCAGGATAATAGAGGAATAGTCGTTTCTTGTGGCATAAACCTTTACGGAAAGTTAGACCCATACCTTTCGGCTACCAATGCCATTGACGAAGCCCTTCGCAATCTTACCGCTGTGGGTGGGAACCCGGAAGTTGCCAGTTTGTTAGACAACTTTTGCTGGGGAGATGTCAATGATCCGCAAGAATTAGGAGCTTTGGTAAGGGCTGCTCGTGGCTGTTATGACGCTGGTTTGGGTTTTGGGGTCCCTTTTATCTCTGGAAAAGACAGTCTTAACAACTACTTTGTGACCGAGGATGGTAGGCGAATCTCTATTCCTCCTACTTTGCTCATCTCTGCTATCTCAATCCTGGAGGATGTTGCCTGCGCAATCTCTTCGGATCTAAAAAGACCGGGAGACCTTATCTATCTCTTAGGTGAAACAAAAGGAGAAGAGATTGGCGGGTCTCATTACCTCAAGATATTAAAAGTAGACGGCGGAGCGGTACCTAAAGTAAATGTGGCAGAATCAAAAAAGAGGATGGTAACCCTCCACCAGGCAATTAGAGAAGGTTTGGTACGCGCCTGTCATGACCTTTCCGAAGGAGGGTTAGCGGTCGCCGCAGCGGAGATGGCTTTTGGTGGAAAGACTGGCCTAAAGATAGATTTGAAAAGGGTTATTTACAGTGGCAGAGAACGTTCTGATCTGGTGCTCTTTTCGGAATCAGCCAGTCGATTTCTGGTAGAGGTAGAACCACAAAAGAAAAAGAGGTTTGAGGCTCTCTTTGGAGGCCAGAAGTATAGTCTGGTGGGAGAGGCGATAGAGCTACCTATTTTGAAAGTGTATGGTCTGGATGGTTCCCTTATAATCCACGAAGATTTAGAAGGATTATTTCATCTTTGGAAAGATTCTCTAATCTGGTGAGGAAAACTCTTTTTAACCAAAAGGAAAATTTTTGGTGGAAATCAATTTACCATCAGAAACGATAAAAAGAACCTCTACCCCTTTAATCTTTTCTGCTACTCTCATCCCTTTTTCCGGTCCCAAAACAAAAAGAGCAGTGGATAACCCGTCAGCCAAAGTGGCGGTCGGAGCAACGACTGTGACACTAGCCGGAAAATTTTTTAATGTGCCGGTTTTGGGATCAAGGATATGACTATATCGCTTACCAGCAATCTCCAGATAACGTTGGTAATTTCCGCTGGTAGAAACCCCACAGTCTTTGATAAGAATAGAGCCAATAACCCCTTCTTTTTCGGGATTTTGAATACCCACTCTCCATTTACCTTGGTGAGGACCATTTCCAAAGGCATAAATGTTGCCACCCAGGTTTACCAAGCCGGAGTTGATTCCTAAAGCTTTCAGTAAGGTAACCGCTTCATCCACTGCGGCACCTTTTCCAATACCACCAAGGTCGATAGCCATCCCTTTCTTTAAGAAAGTGACGGTTCCATCCGGACTGATCTTAACCTTGCGGTAATCAACCAGCGGCAGATATTTTTTAATCTCGGGAATCTTCCCTCTCTTTTCTCCTTTCTGCCAGGCAACCATCAAGGGAGCGATGGTGATATCGAAAGCACCACCAGTGATTTGAGAAATCTCTCGGGACTTTTCTATCACCAGCCGGGTCTCCGGAGAAACCTTCACTCTGCCTGTTAGGTTCAATCTGGAGATCTCACTTTCTTTTCGGTAAATGCTCCATAGGCTTTCCAGGTGCTTTATGCGCTGAAAAATGAGCGCAGAGGCCTCTTTAACGTTGGTATTCGTGGTGGGATAAAAGGTAAGGTCACAAAAGGTGCCCATTACCAAGGTAGAATAGTGAACAGGTTGGTTTTTGCCTCCACAGGAATTTAGGGCCAGCGTCAAGGAAGAAAGGAGAGCAAGAAAAAGAGAGCGCCTCATCGGTTAGGTTACATAACTTCGGCTGCAAACCTCCGGATCAGAACCTCATCAATCACTATTTCTGGTCTTCGGGAGACCAAAAAGACCACTGTTTCGGCAATATCCTGAGGTTGGATTAAAGTTTCCGGCTCAATGTCTGGCCTCATATTCTTGATAAAATCGGTATTGACCCCACCAGGACAGACGCAGTGAACCCTTATTCCAAACTGTTTGCCCTCCATAGCCAGAACCTTGCTGAAGCCAATCAGAGCAAACTTGGAAGCACAGTAAGCAGACTGGTAGAGGTATCCCTTTTTGCCGGCGAGCGAGGCGATATTGACGATCATACCAGGGATGTGCAATCGAACCATTTCTTTAAAAACCTCACGGGAACAAAGAAAAGCGCCCCGGGCATTGGTATTCATCATCCTGTCCCAGTCTTCAATGCGCGTTTCGGTGATTGGTAGAGCGATTCCTGTACCAGCATTATTTACCAGAATATCAACTTTGCCAAAGACGGAAAGCGTTTTCCTTACCAGGGTTTTTACATCCTCTTCCAAGGTGATATCGGTTTTGACCCAGATAACTCTGGAACCTTCTCTTTCTTCTCTTATTCTTTTGGCAACTGCCTCTAACTGGGCTTCGGTTCTGGAAGCCAAAACAACATTGCAACCGCACCTGGCTAAAGCAAAGGAGATTTCCCGACCGATACCCTGTCCGGCTCCGGTTATTATTGCTGTCTTTCCTTTTAGGTTTGGTTCCAACATTTTAAGATTATTTTACCACAAAAAAAGCGGTCCAAAAATTCCTAAAAGTCAAAGAGTTTTGACGTCGGATATAGTTAAAGGTACAATAAAAAGGGAATGAAAGAGGCAAGTTTTTATCAGAAATTGGAAGGAGAAAAGGTTCAGTGCCTCCTGTGTCCTCACCACTGTCTGATAAAAGAAGGAAAGGTGGGTCGGTGTGGAGTCAGGAAGAACGAAATGGGTGTTCTTTACTCTCTGGTTTACCAGAAGGCCGCTGCCTTCCATGTGGACCCGATTGAAAAGAAGCCTTTCTTTCA
>CAZPLE010000037.1:0-3084 GCA_964587375.1 uncultured bacterium | reverse complement strand
AATATAGCAAAGAAACCCTGTTCCTTCACTGCAGCGACAGTAATAAAAAGGCCAATAAAAAAGAAGATGGTTGCCCACTCCACTTCCTTAAACACATCTGCTACTGGAACCTCTCCCAGAAAGAGGATCAAAGTGGCGCCGGCAAGGGCGATGGTTGCCGGTTTGAGGTGTAAGGGCTCATGAAGAATAAATCCAAAGATGGTCAAACCAAATATTACCACACAAACCTTTGTAAGATGTTGGTCGGTAATGGCGCCTCCTTCTTTCAGTTCCATCACCGCAGATTTCAGTTCTGGTTTTACTTTTAGACGGGATCGGAAGAAAAGATAGATTAAGCCCAAGAAAGTTATAAGAATTCCGATCACTGCTGGCGTAAGATTGAAAACAAAGGTGTTGAAACCGAGTCCCGCAGCACTACCAATCATGATGTTAGGTGGGTCACCGATTAAGGTTGCGGTTCCGCCGATATTGGAAGCCACCGCTTCCGAGACCAAAAAAGGCACTGCGTCCAGTTCTAAGGATTCTGTAATAAAGACGGTTATCGGTCCAATGAGTAGGATAGTGGTCACATTATCCAGAAAAGCGGAGACAAGGGCGGTAACCAGAGAAAAGAAGACCAGAAGTCGCAAAGGATCCCCTTTGGCCATCTTTGCAGACCTAATCGCCAGGTACTGAAAAGCCCCTGTTTTTTTCATCGCCCCAACAATCATCATCATCCCCACCAGCAGAAAGATGGTATTCCAGTCTATGGCCATAAAAGCATTATCTTGAGGAAGGAGACCAGTAAACAAAACTACTGTGGCGGTGAGAAGAGCAATGATAGCCGCCTCTATCCTTCCTAAAGCCACGACAATAAAAACGATTGTCAGCAAAATTACGCTACACCAGAGGGTAAGCATCTCTTTAAGGAGATTTAGGACTGGCACAAAAGTTCTGGAAAAGGGAAAGGATTATTCTGCGCTGGTCAATCATGGCAACGCATACTTTTTTTTCATCGACCACTGGAAGATGGTGGTAATTATTATTAATCATCAACACCATCGCTTTAAAGACCGAGTCATCTTCTTTTACAGCCACTACCTTTTTTACCATCACGTCGTGCACCAAAAAGAGTTGGCAGGTCAATGGGTCCATAATCTGTGCCAGAAGGCGTTTTTCCAAAACGGTGGTCTGGCCTAAAAATTCCAGCGAGGGTATCAATTCTATATAACGGGGCAAAAAGTTTTTAATCAGGTCATGAAGGGAGATAAGTCCTTTCAGTACTCCTGCCCGGTCAACGACGGGAAGGGTGGTTCGTTCTGCTTTTTGAAAAGAAGTTAAAAGTTCTTTTAAATTAAAGGATTCCAGAACCATGGGGCAGTGAAAATCGGCAATCTCTTTTACGCACATGCCAAAATTATAGCACATTTCCAATCTTTAAAAAAAATCAAGATTCTTTAATTCTTTTGGTAAAAACATCTTATAAAACTATATTATTGATTATTGGCGAGAGTAAATGATGTGTTATAATATTGTTTTATGCCACTCCAATTCTGGAATACTTTAAGTAGAAAAAAAGAACTTTTCCAACCGCTTTCGCCTGGCAGGGTTGGTCTTTATACCTGCGGACCGACTGTTTATGACTTTGCTCATATTGGAAACTTCCGGGCCTATATATTTGAAGATGTTCTCCGTCGGAGTCTGGAATATCTGGGTTTTTCAGTGATACACGTGATGAACATCACCAACATTGACGATAAAACCATCAAGCGCAGTAGAGAAGAAGGAGTTTCGCTTCCAGAATATACGCGGCGGTATGAAAAGGCGTTTTTTGAAGATCGCGATACCCTGCGCATTAAACCTGCCCATTTCTACCCGCGAGCTACAGAACATATACCGGAAATGGTGGCGCTGATCAAGAAGCTGCTGGAAAAAGGCATCGCTTACCGAAAAGAAGGGTCAATCTATTTCTCCATTGAACGTTTTCCGGGCTACGGGAGACTTGCCGGGATACCATCCTCTCCCCTTCCAAAAGGCACAAGAACAGAAAGCGATGAATACGAAAAGGAAGATGTACGGGACTTTGCTCTCTGGAAAGCAAGTAAACCAGGGGAGCCTGCATATGAAACCGAAATAGGACGGGGCAGACCCGGCTGGCACATTGAGTGTTCCGCAATGAGCATGAAATATTTGGGCGAAACCTTTGATATCCATACCGGCGGTGTGGACAATATCTTTCCCCATCATGAGAACGAAATTGCTCAGAGCGAAGCCGCTACCGGAAAATTATTTGCTCGCTACTTTTTGCACTGTAATCATTTGTTAGTTA
This sequence comes from uncultured bacterium, assembly GCA_964587375.1. GTDB lineage: Bacteria > Ratteibacteria > UBA8468 > MWAK01 > MWAK01 > CAZPLE01. The sequence goes on along the minus strand of CAZPLE010000037.1, from coordinate 776 downwards.
ACGGCGAGAAAATGGCAAAAAGCAAAGGCAATTTTTACACGCTGCGCGACCTGCTCTTTAAAGGTTATGACCCGCTGGCTATCCGGTATCTGCTCCTCTCTGTCCACTATCGCAGTCCACTCAATTTTACAATTGAAGGTCTGGAAGCTGCAAAGAATGCGGTAGAAAGGATTGGGGGGTTTTACCACCGACTGCAAGAACTGAAACCGGTGAAAGAGAAAGGAGAACTTAAGTTTACCAGATTGATTACCGAAACCCGTTCAGAATTTATTTCCGGCATAGAGGATGATCTCAATATGCCCAAAAGCCTAGCCAGTCTCCATGAAATCATAACTAAAAGCAACCCGGCAATTGAAAAGAATGAACTGACAACTTTAGAACGAAACGCCCTTTTAAAAATGATGGAGGATTTTGACTCTGTGCTGGCTATACTCCCGGAAGAAAGACCACCTCTTACTGAAGAAGAAAAACGACTTATTTCTGAAAGGGAAGAGGCGCGTCAAAAAAAAGATTTTGCTAGAGCAGACACTCTTCGCGAAGAACTAAAAAGACGGGGCATTATCATTGAGGATACGCCGGTAGGTCCTCGGCCAATTAAAAAAGAGTTTAAGAGTAAAAGATGAACACCTGGTTGACTAAAGAAAGATTGATAGAACTTACTCATCCTAAAATTATGGGCATTCTCAACCTAACACCCAACTCTTTTTTTGATGGTGGTCTCTTTAATGATCAGCGAAAGGCGGTGGAGCGTGCATTCCAGATAGAGGAAGAAGGAG
>CAZPLE010000036.1:0-4661 GCA_964587375.1 uncultured bacterium | reverse complement strand
CGCTCCTTCTGTGGGGATTCGAAGGGAGCGAAGTAAGGCAACGCTGATAAGCGTTGCCAGCGAGTGGCCGACCCGAAGCGGAGTAGAAAGCTTTGGGCGCCGAATCCCGTTTCCCGCTCTGAAATATTCCTTTTATATATTTACATGGTAAATGGGAAAAAATTTTTGTGCTTACTATGTTCCTTTTCTCTTCTCTTTGGCGGATGTACCGTTAAGTTTCACCTCATCGAAAAGAAACCCTTGCCGTCCGGAGTCTACCATACTGTAAAAAAGGGAGAGACGCTCTGGCGCATCAGCAAAACATATGGCGTAGAAATTTCGGCGATTAAAGAGGCAAATGGTTTGAAAACAGAAAAGATTAAGGTTGGCCAACGATTATTCATTCCTGGGGCCAAAGAGATAAAGGAAATCCCACCGCAACCAAAAGTGATTGCCCCAGGTAAACCTGCACCTATTATTAAACCACCAGTAAAAAAAGGGGGTGTGGAAAAGCCTCTTTTTTCTTGGCCAATGAAGGGAAAAATTCTTCTTTCAGAAAGTGCTATTGACAGAGAAAAAAGGCTGGCTATTACGGTAAAACAGGGCGACCTGATAAAGGCGAGCCGTCCGGGGCAGGTCTTTTTCCTCGGGCAGACGAAAAGTTATTCTAAAACATTGATCATTGACCATCTTGATGGTTATTACTCTATCTATGGAGGGGATATCCTTTTTACTTCCTATACCAAGGGTGAATTAATAGGGAAAGACGCTGTAGTAGGAAAGGCATACTCTGAAAAGGAGACGCCGGTTATTTATTTTGAGATTCGCAAAGGTACTACTCCGGTCAATCCCTTACAATACCTGGAAAGAGAAAAATGAAATGGGGTGAGATTGAGAAGAAACTTTTGGCGCCCTATGCGATGCATTCCACGCTGAGCAGAGGCCGACTTTATCCGGAAGAAGAACACCCTTTCCGTTCTCCCTATCAACGAGATAGAGACCGAATAATTCATTCTACTGCTTTCCGGCGGTTGGAATACAAAACTCAGGTCTTTGTTATTCACGAAGGCGATTACTATCGCACCCGACTCACCCATACCATTGAGGTGGCGCAAATAGCCAGGACCGCGGCGCGTGCCCTCAAACTTAACGAAGACTTGACTGAAGCCATTAGTCTCGCCCATGACCTTGGTCATACTGCCTTTGGCCACTCCGGAGAAGAGATTCTCAGGGAGTTAATGAAAAACTATGGAGGATACGAACACAATTATCAGGGGCTCCGAATTGTGGACACCCTGGAAAAAAGATACTCACGGTTTAATGGACTAAATCTAACTTACGAAGTTCGGGAAGGCATAATCAAACATAAGACCGGATATGACCATCCCTTTCCAATACTAAAAGATTTCGCACCAGAAGAGTCTCCCACCTTAGAAGCACAGATCGTAAACCTCTCGGATGAGATTGCCTATACCAGTCACGATGTTGATGATGGATTGAAAGCCGGTTTGATTTCCGCAGAAGACCTTTGCGAAGTCCTGCTCTGGAAGGAACTCTATTTTAAGGCAAAGAAAGAGGTAAAAGACGAACCGGAACTTATCATTTACAAAACGATTCGTAGCCTCATCGACCTTCTGGTAACAGACCTGATAAGGACGACTGAGCACGCGATTAGAAAGCTGGCGATTAAGGACTTAACTGATGTTATAATGAGTCCACCCTTGGCCACCTTCAGCAGTACGGTAGCTAAAAGACATAAGGAATTAAAAGACTTTTTGTTGGAAAAGATGTACCGGCACTACCGCGTGGTGAGAATGCAGGAAAAGGCAAAAAGAATCATCAGTGAACTCTTCCAGGTATATATTGCCCAGCCCAAGCAACTTCCACCCGCTGTCCAGGCAAAGATTCAACGGGGGGAACCGGTAGCCCGGGTAGTGTGTGATTATATCGCCGGAATGACTGATAGTTTTGCTCTTCAGGAACATAAAAAATTGTTTGACGCATACACCAGGGTTTAATGGAAAATAGAGAACTGGTCTGGTGGGTAGCTCTCGCTCTGGTTCCGGAAATCGGCCCGGTAAAATCCCGCATACTCCTGGAATATTTTTCAGAACCATCCGAAATTTTTAAAGCAAAAGAAGAGCTGCGACACTTTCCCGGTCTCACATCTCGGGACGTAGAAAGCATCACTGGTTTTGACATCAAGATGGCTGAAGAAGAGGTGGCGCTGGCAGAAGAAAATGGGGTTCAGATTATTCCTTATAACGACCCTGTTTACCCTTCTCTCCTGAAAGAGATTCCGGATCCACCCCCCATTATTTATTGTCAGGGAACTATTTCGGAAGTTGACAACCTGGCAGTGGCTGTGGTAGGAACAAGGCTTGCCAGCCTTTACGGACTTGTCCAATCAGAACGTTTTGCTGCCGGATTGGCGGAATCACACTTTACAGTGGTCAGCGGCCTGGCAAGAGGCATCGATACCGCTGCCCACCGTGGTGCCTTGCGGGTCAAAGGCAGAACGATAGCCGTTCTGGGCAGTGGTCTATTGAGACTCTATCCACCGGAAAATGAAAAACTGGCTAAAGAGATAATCGGTTCGGGAGCAATAATTTCAGAACTTCCCCTCAAAACCGGTCCAGATAGACAAACATTTCCCAGGCGGAACCGCATCATCAGCGGATTATCAAGGGCGGTGTTGGTGGTGGAGGCTGGAAAACAAAGTGGCGCTCTTATCACCGCTTCCCTTGCTCTAGAGCAAGGAAGAGAGGTTTTTGCTCTTCCTGGACCGGTTGACCAAGAAACGAGCGCTGGAACTAATAATCTCATCAAAGAAGGGGCGCACCTGGTAACCAGTCCCCAGGATATTGTTCTGGAACTCTACCCCACCCTTCCCTTCCCTAAAAGAGAATCTGCGAGCAAAGAGACGAGAGAAGAGAAAGAGGATTCAATCCCTTCCTGTCTTTTTGAGGAATTAAAGAGATTGCTTTCAAACCAGGAAATGGCCAGTATAGATGAGATAGCTGCCCATCTTAATCTTTCCCTACCGGAAGTAACCCGTCTTCTGACAGAACTTGAGGTTAAGGGTCTAATAAAAGAGACTTTTGGAAAACGTTTTCTCTTAGTGAAAGACCCTTAAAAACGGAAAAATCAAATATGTGTGATAAAATATTATTGATTGGGAGGAAAAATGCGCATTTTTAACCGACTGGTGGCTTGGGTATTCAGCCTGGCCTCTCTTTATATCTCGGTCATACTCATTCTCATGTGGCTGGACAGTGAATTTGCCAGCCATTTTATTCATCAATTGGAAGCCATGCAACCGTATAAATTCGCTGTAGCCGGAGGGGCTCTTCTTCTTCTGGCAGCAGTCTGGTTGGTTTCGGTGATTGAATACCATTACCGTACCCGCTCGGTAAGTTTTACCGGACCCGGCGGGCTTGTTCGGGTTAATCTCTCTGCTATTGAAGACTTTCTGGACAGCGAAATTCGGCAACAGATTAAGGCGGTTAAACGAATCAGAACTTCCACCATCATCACCCCAAAGGGACTGCAAGTCTATAATCAGTTAGTCATTTGGTCCGGTTACGATATCCCGGTGGTAACCGGAAAGATTCAGGATTTAATAAAACGTCTTTTGCAGGACACCATCGGTGTGGAACGTGTGGGAGAGATAAAAGTCTCTGTGTACCGGATTGCTCCCACGGAAGAGAGAGAAGAGTTTTTGAAAAAGGAAGAGGATGAGACAGAAAGCACCTTCCAGGAGTCTGACGTCGGAGATTAAATCAATTATTGAAGAATCTGCTTCCAATCTCTATACTTTACGCCTATCGCTCAAAAACTTAAAGGTAATTGAGAAGATGTCGGAGGGCATGGCGAAAACTTTGTCTTCGCCTTTCGGTCAAAAAATTCTTTTCTGTGGCAACGGAGGAAGTGCGGCTCAAAGCCTTCACCTTGCCGCAGAATTTGTGGGAAGGTTTGGAAAAGAAAGAGCATCTCTTCCAGCCATTAGCCTTACGGCGGATACCTCCGTCTTGACCGCAATCGGTAACGACTACGGTTACCAAGCGGTCTTTTCCCGACAGATTGAAGCCTTAGGACAAAAAGGGGATTTGCTGGTAGTCCTTTCTGCTTCAGGGAAATCTGAAAATATTCTCCGGGCAGCAAAGCGTGCCAAGGAACTGGGCCTTACAGTCTTTGCTTTCACTGGTAAAGATGGCGGGCCTCTAAAAGGGGTGGCAGATATCACATTTTGCGCCCCTGGGAAGACTACTGCCAGAGTTCAAGAAGTTCATCTTCTGGTAGGCCACCTTCTGGTCGAAATTGTCGAAAATAAACTTTTGGGAATGGTTAAAAGCAAATTAAAAAAAGATGGAGCGATAGATCTGGCGAAAAAGAAGATAAAGACGATAAAGGAGCTGCTCCCAATTATTCGGGAGGCGAAAAGGTTTGGAAAGACAATTGTCTTCACCAACGGCTGTTTTGACTTAATCCATTTGGGTCATCTCAAACTCTTAAGGGAAGCAAAGAGACAGGGTGATCTGCTGGTAGTGGGGTTAAATAGCGACGCCTCAGTCCAAAAGATTAAGGGGGAAGGGAGGCCAATCGTTCCGGAAAAGGAAAGGGCGGCAGTCCTTTCAGAGTTAGAAATGGTTGATTATGTTGTGGTCTTTGAAGAAGAGACT
>CAZPLE010000035.1:0-3370 GCA_964587375.1 uncultured bacterium | reverse complement strand
GCGCTACATCTACGGCTCAATGCAGCCCACCGACAAACTGATGCTGCCTTACGCGATGGTTTACCATGACTCTTTAAAGAGGTGTGTCACCATAGCGGGTGTAAACAGCCAGTCCAAGGTGCGGGTGGGAGTGATAGGCGGGCCGACCGGGACATTGGCTGCTTCTTTGGAAATCTTCCGGGAGATAGCAGATGGGAAAAAGGAAGAGTCAGGCACTGTCTATCTGGCAATTCTTTCCGGTGACTGGCAGAAAGGGATACTGACCGAAAAAGAACTTTTAATGAAAGAGGCTGGCTACGCTGCACCCACAACCCTGCCTGGGTTTCTCAAGGACCTGGTGATTGTGGCTGATGGGGTTCCGGGCGTTGGTATTAACACCTTTGATGAACTGGGCAATGTTTTAGAACAGTATAAAGAACTGGGTTTCAACGCGATACTAATCGGTGGCCGAACCTGGTTCTGCTATACCAGCCTCCATCCGGAAGAAGGGGTGTATGGTTTCATTCCCATACCTCAGAATGGTTATGTCGTGCCAGATCCGCTCAGTGGTGGTTTGGAGGGGATGAAGAGGTTTATTGACAAAGCCCATTCCTTAGGGATGAAGGTATTTACCTGGGGTCCGACCTCAATGGCTGGCATAGATAGCCATTCTGAGGAAGCCACCACCCAGCCAGACTGGTGGGTTTACGACAAGGAAGGCAAATTCAACAACTGGTATTCGTTTATGGCACCTGCCAACCCTGCCTCTCCAGGCTGGAAAGAATTCTTTCTGAAGAATGTGGTAAAGGTGGTGAAAGATTATGGTTTTGACGGATTCTGGCTGGACTCTTCCTGGCAGGACCACCAACTGAACTGGAAAGCCAAGGACGGCTGGTACGGTGGCCCAAACGGAGCCAAAATCGGTCTGGTCTCCGAAATTGTGAAGACCGCCAAGACCATTAAACCGGATACCGTAGTAATGGCCGAAGGTGGTGGCGCCGAAATCTTTAGCCGGGTTGACCTTGCTTACCTCCACGTATTTGGCATCTGGCCAGCCATCAGGCCAGAAGAAGTGCAGAAGTGGGTTATCGCCCAGGAGCTTAACCGCATACCGGGTACTCGGCCCTTTGGTTATGTTCAGCAGGGGCTGGGTTTTTATGCAGAACTGGGTGATGAGGAAGCCCGCAGTCTTGCAGAAAGATATAAAGAGAGTTGGCGCGCAAAGACTATGCTGGTAAGCACCCTTAACCAGGCCCCTTATTACTGGGGCTTAAACTGGAGTCTTGGGATTTACTTTAAGGAGATTAAGGGTGAAAAACTCACCTATCCAGCCGGGACTGAAGAGAACCCAGAGCGCCTGGAGGCTGAGCGCCACCGGAAGGATTTCCACCGCTGGGTTGAGGTTCTCAAGCAAGTAAACGAAGTCCGCTCTAAAAACCGGGAACTGATTGAGGGTGAAACATACTTTGACAGCCTTTTGGTCTCCAACCCGGCCATTGTCCACTATCTGCGTTCCTTACCTGGTAAAACCTCAATCGTCCTGCTCAACGCTGACCTTCAACCTCAAAGATTCAGTCTCCAAATTACCAAGCCAGACCTTTTGAAGATTAATCCAGCCGGTATCTACCAGGTCAAAGACCTGATGACCGAAAAACTCCTTCTTAAAGAGGACAATTCTTCTCTCTGGGAGGGAAGTGAACTTCTGGCTGGCCGGCTCTCCATCACCCTGGAAGGGTATGAGGGTGCAATCTTGAAGGTCTTTCCGAAAGATTAGGAGCCGAACGGAAACTCCAGAAGGTCGGTCTCCTGGACCGCACCAGATGGTTCTCTTGGGATTTTGAGGGTCTTTATTTCAAAGGGTTGAATCCTTACCTTTAAGGACCGTTGCCAGAGCGGCAGGGAAATATTTACTTGGGTACTCTTTCCTTCTGTTTCGTAACATCTTAAAATCATAGCACTGTCGTCTTCCGCCTTTTTCAAAACGGTAATAATCACATTCTCCGCAGAGTTTTGGATAAAGGAGTCCTGCAGCGGCAGATTCCCTGCGTGGTTGTGGTTGAGCAGGGTTATGGGCTGGAGGTTAAATTCGTCCGCGATCCTGGAAACTGCCCCTTTTTGCAAGGGTCCAATGTGCGGCACAACCAGGTAAGAAAGGGTCTGGATACCCTGGTCCATATAACGGTAGAGATGGTTGGGATCCAGTTTGGCGCCGGCAAAAGTTCCCCAGGCGAAGATAGAACTCCGAAGGACAGTCAGGCGCATTTCCGCCTCCTTAACATCAAAACTGTAACGGCCGCTGTTGATAATAGTCAGACCATAAACTATCTTTCTGCCTTTTCTGTCAACCGTTTCCCCGGTAACGTCAAACCACTGCTGACCTGGTTCTTCCTTGCCGTCAGCGGGACGAATCGTAAATCCGTAAGGCGTCTGGTAAGTCGGCTGAGGTCTTTTAACCTTGACCGGAACCGCTATCTTGAGAAGCTTGTGCTCTTCCCGCCAGTCAACTAAAATCTTTACTTCCACCCGGTCAAGGTCCCGGTAGAGGATAAAGTCCTGCCAGAGGACGGAACGGCTTAGCTGATATCTTACCCTGACCGCTGCTCGCACCGGACCATTCTCCACAATAATAGATTTTTCCTTTTGAAAGCAACCTATTTCGTTTCGGTACTCATCAGCGCCGTGACCCCAGGCATCGGTGTGGTCACTAATCAGAATCGGCACTCCGGCTGGCCGGTCAATAACCTCAACCCCATTCCGTTTATCATAGAGGCTACAGATATAACCCGTTTTGGGGTCAAGGGACAACCTCAGCCAGTTATTTTCCAGGTATCTCTCGGATACTTTGAGGCACCTCTTACTTCTGGCCTTTTTCGCTATTACTTTTTTGGTCAGAAAGTAGGTTCGGTATCCCAGTGGTGGCAATTTTGCTATAAAGACAAACCTCTTTTGTAAGGGAAGGGCAGCGCTTGCGGATTTAATCTTTTGGAAAAGAACCGGCCTTCTTCTTTCGTCACAGAGAAAAGGGAACCTTTTTTGCTGGTGTTCCCACTCTATTGGGGTCTCTACCGGCCAGGTATGCGGGTTAAAGATAATGAGTGGAAGTCCGCTGGTTGAGGAGGTATTAATTCTATTAGCGATGCGTTGAAAACCTATCTGGATAACCTTCTTTGCCGTAAATATACTTTCGCCCAGGATATGTTTGATGTCCTGGTAAGTCTCAAAGATGCATGAGCCGGCTATGATGTCATGGGCTTGGCAGTAAAGAAGGTTTTGCCAGCACCGAAACAGGTCCTTTTTCGGGTAGGCAAGACCGGTTAGGCTTTCGGCTACCACCGAGATTCTTTCCGCAGCGGTGGCAAGATGTTCCGCCCGGCGGTTGAGTTCTTTCACC
>CAZPLE010000034.1:0-14604 GCA_964587375.1 uncultured bacterium | reverse complement strand
AGAGAGTTGATTGCGTCCCCATTTTCGCGCAAGACATCAAAGGTAAACGCTCCCTCTGGCCTCATAACCGCCAATCCGGTACCATTGAACAGCCCGGTCTTTATCGGCTCCTCAGCCACTCCGGACATAAAGGTCTTGACCTCTGGAAGATAGAACCGCATAAAACAGAGGTTATATTGGTTAAATACCCGGAAACTCTTGAAAGAAGGGTCTTGCCACCAGGCGATGTTCTGGGATAAATAGCCGTCAGAATACTGGGTGAGATAGTCACTGCCCGCATGTTCTGTGGTGGCAATCTTTTCCGGGCTGATGCGTCTCATAGCGGTCTGGGTGCTCTTCAAAAACTCATTCAATTCTCGGGCAGGTAAAGCGCTCTGTAAGGTTCCCTGGTAATGAGGATGCGTGGGATTAAAACAGGGAAACATATAGCTTAGAACGTCCTGCCGGAACCCATCAGCGTCAAGTTCCTTGACACGTTCAGCAATCATCCGGCTGAAATGGAGCCGGTAATCCGGATGGTAAACACAGTAATTCACTCCGGTGGCTTCAGTTGTATAACGAGTGGCATATTTGCCTGGCGCATCCATTGACGCCCAGTCATAACCATGTTCCGAAAACACCTTTGATCTTTTGGATACCGCTTCCGGATAGGTATAAAGGAGTAACCGACCCTTCTTTTCGTGGATGCGTCGAATCTCTTCTTTTAAGGGTTGGATGCCTCCGCGGTCAGCTGGATATTGGTAATCACCCATCCAGACAGCGTCTATAACATCTCCGTTGTATTCTTTGCAAACCTCTTCCAGGCTCATATGAGGCCTTCTCGTCTGATAGTTCCACCAGAGAGCAAACTCCTGAAGAGAGTTTTCCTCTGCCAGACCCATCAGGTCTGCATAACGGTATCTTTTATTCTCCGGGTCCCAGAAACCAATCTCTTTCCCCCCAAATTCAGGATGAGAGGTGAGAAGATGAAGCCCAGCAAAGGGATGACCGGAAAGATAGGAATAGGTATCCATATACCAGCGGGGGACCGGAAACTCTTTCTTATACCAGGTGCGAACCCAGTTGCTATAACGACGTAAAGGGTCATGCCAGTCGCCTTCATGGAGACCAACAACCACCTCTGGAAGGCAGATGGTCTGGCCGGGGTCCAACCGGAATTCGAGATGTCTTATAGCCACCCCGGAACCTGGCTTTTGGTCAAAAACGTCTCCTATGTCCTGTCCTTGGTAAGGAATAATGTTATACTCCGGTGGTCTTTTGTTCTCCAAAGAGCAGCGTCTGACCACCAATACTTTTGGCGTTCCGGTATCGTCCTTAGGAAAGGTATAAATCCCACCGCCGGTACTGGGGTCAAAGATATTGATAATCTGCATCCAGAGGGCGTGGCCGTAGACTCCACGCAGGTCATAGTCTGCGCTCCCACAGATACCGGATGAGATAGGAAAAAAGATTGCGTCGTCATCAACCCTCTCTCCAATCCGGATATGCTCCAGAAACGGAAAGGTTATTCCAAAAGTTTCAATTTTGGCGCCGGTGTTTTTAATGCTCATCTGGCAGGAAAGTTCCGGAGAATCGTCAACCTTTAATGCCAGGCTCAGTTCCAATGGAAGAACGGTATCTTCCAGAGTCGCTTTCAGAACCGGTGCTTTTCCCTCTTTATCAACCAGGCAATTCTTAACCCGGCAGTTCCCACTTCCGGAGACCTTTCCGTCGGACTGAATGAGAAAAAAACGGGACTGGCCACTGATAAGATTTGTTCCTATGTATTTGTTGGTGATGCCGGCAAGAAGTAAACCATTATTTAATTGAAGGTCGTAACGATAATACTTATTTTCCAATATCGCATGGTTGCCGTCCAGAGTAATCTGGGGTGGTGTGTCGGGAAGAGGGAAGAGAGCCCGCCGTGGTTTCACCGGTAAGGGTGGCGCCTGAATTTGCTCTGCCGCTATTTCTGGCTCAACCACTTCACCCTTAACCTCAACCCAGTCAATCTCCATCGTGACTTCCTCCCCACGGGAGAAGAGGTCAAAGACCACGGGAAGCGGAAGGGTAGGTATGGAGTCTGGATTGGTAACCTTACCGCAAGAAAGGTTGTCAACGAAAAGTTCCGTATATTCTGGCGTCCAGACAATTTTAACCGTATACCACTGCCCAGGATTTATGGGTAGAGACTTAATTATGCCTGCCCGGGAGATATCTCCATCTTTGACTGACCAGAGAGTGAAACTATCGGTCTCACAGTCCATCAGCCAGACGGTGTGCTTTGCCCATGGGTCCCGGCTCATAAATCCAAGGTAATGGAATGTTCCTCTGCCCAACCGGGAGATTCTTAACCTTGCTTCGTATATACCGTAGAGAAATTGTTTGCGACTGGTGATACTGATCGCCTTTGCCTCTCCGCCACCAGTGGTCAGTTTTAAGGTTCCATCCTCACATCTTATCCCTTCTATCCATCCGCCTATTGACCAGAGATTTTGGTCTAAGTTGTTAAAGTCGTCGCGAAAGACCCCTGCTTCGGCACTTTTGATAAACAAAAGGCAGAAGAGAGAGAAAAGGCCCATTAAAAAAGAGAAATAGATTAACCCTTTGGCCAAACACGCTATATCTTTATTACCTCCTCCAACCCTTTCTCTTTTTTCCATATCTACCCCCTCAGACTTTGAGAATTAGAGACTGCTGTTTTCCGCGCACTCTCTCCTCTATACCTAACGAATAGAGGTTAGCATCCACCACCTCCACACCTTTCGTTCTACAACCACAGACCTCTTTTATCTCCGGTCTCCGGTTGGCAGCGTAAAGAAATAGTCTTCCGTTTCTGGCTCCGCTGTTTGTAAGTTCTATTTGGAGACAATCCTTAAAGAAGAGAAGATTGGCCACCTCTGCAGCTCCGCAACTTATGTGCAATGTAGAACCAACCAGTACCGGCACAGTGCCGTCTTTGTCCGCCGGAGTAATCTTGACTACCAGGCAATCCCGGAAAGGAATCTCTGGGGTAGACCAGCTCTTCTTAAATACGCCCAGATAAGCCTCATCCCAGAAAGACCAGACATGGTAATTCTGACTACCACTTAAGCCTATCCGCTCCAAGTCTATTACTAACCGTTGCCAATCCTTTTCTGGATTCCAAACCATAACTACCGCAGAATCTTCCCAGGGTCGGAGAAGACGAAAGCCGAAACATTGCGGATACTCCCCCTTTCCCAGGTCAAACGGCCTAACCTTTTCGGAAGGAGGAGGAGTAAGAATCTCCAGATTTCGGAAATGACGACTGTAATCCTTGCTTCCCAGAAGTTCTGAAATCATCACTGTTCCGCAGGAAAGACCAACCGCACTGTGCCACGTTTTCAGTTCCTGAGCGGTAAGTTTCCGGTAAGGTTTCAGGTAGGTCACATCCGGATCGTTGTTCCACCAGACACGATGGACGGGCTGAGTGAAGAGGACCGCCCTGATTGACTCCCGGATGCACCAGGGAACAGGCGCATCCCACTCTGCTACCGCATCGGGACCAATACGCATAGCATCAGCAAATCCCAGCGCCCCCCTTTCCAAACCTATCCCAGAAAGGAGATAAACTTTCTCACCCATCGCTTCGCGATACAACCGAAAAAGGTCGCGCATAGCCTCCAGTCTTGTTTTCTTGGGGTTAAAAAATCTTACCCCTTCGGCCAGTTCGTTAAAGTCAAGTTTCAAATACTCAAAACCAAGCAAAACCGCATCCTGGATAATCGTTCGTAAATACTTCTGAACTTCCGGATGGGTTGGGTCCAGAGCATAGGACCTTCCGCCCCATCCGGTCCAGGACCTGTCCAGCAGATTGCCATCTTGGTCGCGCTGAAACCAATCCGGGTGATGATAAAAAAGGGGCAGGGAGTCATTGACTGCCAGCGGAGCAAGCCACAAACCTGGCATAAGACCGGCTTCTTTTATTCTCTTTACTAAGGAGGAAAGACCACGGGGAAACCGTTCGTTCGTCTGCCAGTCACCAACCGTCTTCTGGTAGCCATCGTCTATCTGAATTACCTGAAAGGATAGTCTATCCTTCTCCTTCTTGGTGGCCTCAATGATACCAACGATATCCTGTTCGCTAATTCTGTTTTGCTTCTCGTTGTACCAACTGCACCATCCCACCAAGGGATGGCGGTTGATTCTATAGCCATGGGATTCTGCCACCATCTTTGCCCAAACCTCCATCGCCTCCAGCATGGGTAGAGAAAGAAAGACTACCTCCTGCGAAGCCCTTTCTTCTCCGGGTTCCACCACGACATCGTCCATCTCTGAGGTAACAAGAATCTTTACGGAGTTTCCATCAATAAAAAGAGAGACTTCCACGTAGGCGACAGGCGCTCCTGCAGCGCCAATAAGGATGGTGTCTCCGTCTTGGTTGGTTATCACGGCCACGTCTTTTGACTCCCGCCAGCGCGGGTCCTCATACCTGGGATGAGGAGGCAGTGTTGGAGGTTCGGCGTTAAAGGAGCGATAGACGGCGCGGATAGTTTCGTAACGGCTCAAGACCTTTTCGGAAAATAGAGTTGCTCTTTTGCCGACCGTCCCGATAGGAAAGAACCGCCATTGGGAAAGGTCTCCTTTAAGAACCATTTCTCCTTCCACCAGGTTAAACCTCCGTAAAGAGACAGCGGTGGAATCTCTGTTGCGAAAGGATGCCCCAATTTTGATGCCCGGCAACCCGGAAAGGCAACTTACCCAAAGAGCCTCTTTTAAGGAGACATCTTCTTCTCTCCCCGCCTTCAGGACGGTGGCGGTGGCACTGCCACCGAAGATCTTTATCTTTCCCCCTGCAAAGACGAAACTACCTTTCTGGCGTTCCATTGCTAACCTCCGCTACGCTCCTCATGATGAGAGAATAAAGACCGCGGTCTCATTCCCTCTGAGTACTATCTCTGACCTTTGTAGGGCTGGATTATCTCGCCACGGACCGCTTATCTCCCTGATTTTCCCACCGGTCTTTTTCAGAGAGACCTTGCCCTGCCAAACCTCTGACCCTGGATTATAAAGGCAGACAAGGAAAGACGCGTTGGACAGGAGATTTACTGAATAGTATAAACCCTGTCTCCCTTCAATCTCCACCGGTATTTTCTGTGATACCACCTCCTTGAGATAACGTTCCACGGAATGAAGAAGTTCAAAAGGCGGCTCCATCCTAACATCCAGAGAGCGGTCTTTATCAAATCCGACCGCTATCAGTTGGTCGGTAAGGCCATGGTCAGCGGCGATAAAGGTGAGTTTACCTTTTCCGAGGTCGCGGTAGATTATCAAAGGAAGACCCTCTTCGGTCTCCGCATATACCTTCCAGTCTTTATCGCACCGTAAGGTCCGCACCGAGAAGAAGTTTTCCCTGACTTCTTCACCTGTTTCTGAAATTACCGAATGGATCGCAGGTCTCTTTTCCTCTGCTATCTTCATTTCCAAACAATCCTGGGCAAAAAGAGACATGGGGTCTCCGCTGATGATAAGATGCCCGCCTTCTGAAACGTACCTGTGAAGTCTCTTCACAACCTCTTTTGAGGGTTTTTCGTCCGAAATATACCAGATGATTGAAGAATCCTTCATCACCTTCAGAGAGGCATCATTCAAAAGGATATCAACCACATCTCCGCAAGGTGTGGGCGTTATGAAACCACGCTCGTCCCGATAATAACCGGAGAGGCCATAACCAGGGTAAAAAAGGTCGTAGGCCCGGTCCATGCCATGGTCAGAAGGTCCATAAGGGATACAGTGCCAGACCACCCTATCCTGAAAGGAATAGAGGTGTCTGGGCGGTGTCCAGCCAGCGTAATAGTCCAGCATCAAGGCTATTGGACGTATCTGCCTTCCTCGCGGTGGATTCTTCTCAGCCCATCGGCCAAAGTTCCAAAATGCCTTTCCTAAGGGGCTTAGTTGTCTGACGCCATTGGCCAGTTCATCAGTGTAGTAGCCGCCCTCAGTACAGATAGCCACCGCGCTCGCAAAATAGTTTATGGTCCAGGCAGCCTTAAAGAATCCCAAACTGTGTCCTAAGTGGGGACCCCCTTTGTGGACCGCCACTTCTTTTCCCTTAACCAAAGTCACGTCTCCACCATGCAGGTAACAGCGGTGGCTCCACCGGTCAAAGACGCTGACGCCAGCCAGATATTGAAGACCATACTGGCGGCAAGCACCTCTTAAAAAAGAGATATATAACTGGGTATTCAGCAACCCCTGACCCATCTCAGCGCCTAACATCCGGACCGGCAATTCATGAAAATAGTGTGGAAAGGTGAGGCTGCAAAGTCCTGTTGTGTTCTGATAGAGTTTGCGGTGAATTTCTTTTAAGTAGTCCATAAAGATGCGGTGGGCATCTTTTCGTCTCTTCGGCCTTTCCTCTGGTTTTAGGTACCAGATTATATCCCGGCCAAACAGCCCATCCATCTCGCCAATTTCCCAGCCCAGAAAGAGTTCACCCGCCTCCTTCATCATCCATCGGTACTCTTCTGGTGGCATCTGACACTCGCCGGTCTTAAAACCTGGCCCAGTAGGTAGTTTCCAGAAATCAAGCCCGCCCCAGAAAGTAAAGTATTTCTTCATCCTTTTCAATCTCTGCAACTGGGTGCGCCATCTTTTTCTATCATCGGTCCTTATTGGTGGCAGAGGAGAAAGAGGACAAACATCTGGATTGACAGCCGTGATGTTGTGTTCCAGTACCCGGCGCATCTCCGGTGCTTTGAGGTGCAGACCCCGGCCCATATCGTAGTATTTGACGTCCCGGTCAAAGTTCCAGAAGAAGTATTGGCCCATATTGATAAATTCTTTAAGTCTTACCTTTTTCATCGCCTCTCCTGTCTTTGGCATCCTTGTCCCTCCGTTTTGATGCTCAATAACTCAATTCCATTATCTCGTAGAGTTCTAACTCAGGAAGGGTGATCACAAAACCAAACTGTTTGGTATCCTGCACCTTTAACCGGCCATTTCTCTTCCCAAGAAGCCTGACCTCTTTTGGATGAGGAAGGGAAACCCTTATCTTCAAGCCCTTTACCAAAGGAATTCTCTCTACCACCTGGTTGCCGGGAGAGATGCGGTTACTCCCATAGGTATTTACCAGATGAACCCGGTAGCCACCCTTAATCTGAAACAGTGCCACCTCAACACCAGGGTCACTCACCTCTATCAGCGTCCTTCCCACGTATTTTTCAATGAGATAACTCACATAGTTCTTGATAGCCGGATTATTATACTCCCAGTAAGCGGAAAAGATATCTGCGGTAAAGGTAATGACTCTCCCTTTACCTACCTTGTTCCAGACTACTGCTGGAAGATAGGTATCTCTCTCCGGTGGTGACTTCCAGACAGAGAAGAAATAGTCTTCCCGTCCCACCGGAGCATCGGAACGGTAGATAGTGGCTAAAACCTTTCCGGTGGTGGGTCTTACCTCAGAAAATCTTCGGTCCACAAAGATCGGTGTGACGGAAAAAGCAGGGTCACTGATATATCCGTAAGGATAATCAAGCTCCTTAATCTTCTCAAAACCCAAAAAGTCCTTTACAGGACAGGCAAGGTCTTTTGAGTTTTTCATCTTCCAAAATGTGTTATTGGTCAAAATAGCCGTTCCGCCCTCTTGAACAAAATGGTAAATGGCGTTGTAGGTTCTGGCCTCCATTATCTCCTGGTCTGGCAGGATGACCAACCGAAGATTATCTATATTCCTGGCTAAAAGTGCTTCTTCGTAAATCAGGCAGTGCCGTCCGCTCTCTACCACTATTTTGTGGGCACCTCTGATTTTATCAATATATCCTGGGGGGTTGAAAAGCCGGTCCGACCACGCAAACATATTCCACTCGCTCTGGAGAATAGCAATGTCAGAGATAGCCTTTTGGCTGCGGCAATATCTCTCGCGTTTTTTGATAAAGAGGTTAACCTCTCGGAATGACCGCCAGACTGTTGGGTCCAGCCTCCCGTCAGGATATGGTTTGTCCGCAAGAAAAGATTTTGCTCCGGTGGCCAGAATAACCGCACATTCCTGTTTCAATTGGGCTGTGGGCCGTACTGTATCGTCAATCCAACTATTTTGCATCCGGGGATAAAGAATGTCATAGGATAGGCCCTGGGTAGCAAAGAACCTTCCGGCTAAACTGGCTTCCAAAACCGGGTAAGAAAAAGAGATGTCTCCGGAGAGATGGCTCATCCTGGCAAGCGGTAGAGCCGGTTCGTGGTAAGAAGAATACCAGTTGTGGGTCACCAGATAGTCTTTATTCACCTTCAGCGGCAGGTCAACCGCACATTGAAGAAACTGTTTGATACTCTTTAAATACCAATCTTTAAGTAGTGGATAGTCTTTGTCTCTAAAAGAAGTGGGAAGGTCACAACCGGTCTCCCGGGTGAACTTCTCCCGGCAGAATCTGCAGACGCAGGGAAGAGAGAAGCACCAGGCAGAACCATCATACCAGAATCCATCTATCTCATACCTTCGGGTTATCTCCATAATATGGGGTTTGAAGACCTTTTCGCCGTAAGGACTATTGTAGCAAACTGGCCGGTAGACCTGTAACATTTCAGCCAGAGAGCCGTCAATGGGTTGAAAGGCCCAATCCGGGTGCTGGTTGACCACAAAGTTATCTATGCCTAAGGAGTAATAACAGAGAACCTTTATCTTTATCTCTCTGGCCGCAACCGCCATCTCACCAAAGAGGTCGCGGGTCAGGTGGGTGTGGCGGTGGCCCACCTCCGAAAGATGATACAGTTGGCCGTTATGGTCCTTACCAAAGATTATTATCGCCTGAACCTCGGCTTTTCGCAGGTAATTTTGAAAAACGTGCTTGTCAAATCTGGCGCCGACATTCTTCACCGAAGGTGGGATATGAAAATCAAAATGAACCATCCGAAAAAAGTCCTGGTGCCAGTTTTTTCCCATCAATTGCTCCTTTCAAAAATCGTCTTCAGGCTGATTCCCTTACGACCAACTCCGGTCGGATTCTTCTGCAAACCTTTTCGGAATACTTACTCTCTATCTCCTGAAGAAGTAACTCTACGGCTGTCTTCCCTATCGTCTCTGGAAACTCCCTTACCGTCGTCAGCGGTGGAACTATCAGGTCAACCAATTTTACGTCGCTGAAACCCGCGATGGCAATCTCCTGGGGAACCTTTATCCCCTTCTCCTTCAAACACCGCAAGGCACCGATGGCGACCGGGTCATTGACACCAATAATTACCTCCGGCTCTGTTCTGGCTAAAAGTTCCTGCGCAGCCCGATAGCCCTCTTCTTCCGAAAAACCAGCCCTGACCGGAGTAATCACTACCTCCGACGAGGATTTCCCTTCTTTCACGCTCTCCACTAATCCCAAGTAATGCTCCTCGCTGGTGGAGATGCCTTTGGGACCCTGTAAATACCCCCATCTGCGGTAACCCTTCTCTCTAAGATAACCACCCAGAATTTTGGCCCCTTCTTTTGTGTCGGTAATCACACAACTGCAACGAACCGTTTTTTTGAAGCGGTCTATAAAGACAAAAGGGATGTTCAATCTTGTCAGTTTGTGATAAATATCAACCTCGTTCTCACCCCCAGCCGGTGCGATAATAAAGCCCTCTACCCTTAAACTTATAAGCGTCTCTATCTCGCCGGCTTCTTTTGGATAGGATTCCTGGGTGTGAGCGATGATTACTTTGTAACCTTTTTTATTAAGTTCCGTTTCAATACGTTTGGTAATCTCAGGAAAGAAGGAACTGGCGATATCAGGAATTACCAGCCCGATGACCTGACTTCTTTTGCCAACCAGAACCCGGGCGATGGAATTGGGAGTATAGTCATACCGGTTAATCTCCTTTAATATCTTCCTTTTTAATTCCGGACCTACTCCGGGCTGGTTGTTCAGAGCTCGGGAGATGGTCATCTGGGAAACACCCAGACGTTTTGCCAGCTCCTTTTGGGTAGGTATCCTGGCATTCCTTTTATTGCTCATGGGTTCTTTGGTAAAAAATTTAAGACCGGATAAGGTCTAAAACCGCCTGGACAAGTATCTCCCCAGCCTGCGGAGCAAAACGGCTGGAACGTAGATGCACCGTTTCATAACCGCCTTTTCGCTTGAATGCCTTGGGAGTGGGCAGATATCCGGCATAGCCGTTGGTAAGGGTAGAGATAAAGACAAACTCTCTGCCCGCTTCTCTCTTGATCTTCAATCCAAACTCTACAAAGAGTTCGCAGGGAAGAAAGACCAGGATTCCCCCATCAATCTCCACCGCGGAAACGTTTATCTTCTGGTACTTTCTCTCTCCAATCTCTTCCGCCAGAAGGAGCCTTTCCTTAGCCTCCATATCCTTCCAGAATTTTGTCTCCATCATCTGGGCAAGAGATAGGCCGCCAGACCAGCCATACCCTTCTATCCCATAATTGGAAAGAACCGGGGCTGAAAGAGGCGGAGAGCATCTTACTCTTCGGGAAGGGTGGGAAGTAAACCTTCGTAAAGGTAGTTTAACCTCTATCTTCTTTACCCGCACCTTGGGGTCTTTTAGCGTTCCGCTTCTCTTCATCTTTTTGTCAAGCGCAGAGGCAATCGTGTAGCCCATATATCTTGCCCAGCCAATTCCAACCTCTTTCTGTCTCAAATCGAGGGGATTAACCTGACAGATATTTCCGGAAGCGCCGGGCAGAAAAAGGACGACCGCCTCGCTATTCTTCTGCCGACGAATTGCTTCTTCAATAAAGCCCGGATAATCGGCAGAAAAGAGTCTATTTTCTCTTTCCAGGCAGGTTGCGTGACAGGAAAAGTTGACCAGACCGCCCAAGAAAACTTCCCTTTCATCCAGAAGGTAGAGAATGGTTGCTGCTGGGTCTGAAGGACCTTCGGGCCCCAAAATCTGGGGATCGCCTTTCATCGGATGTGTCTCTACGCCGCCGTATCTCATTAAATAACGGCGATTAAAGGCGAGCCTGGGAATTTTGGTGGCAGCAAAGCCCAGTCGTACCGGGACCATCTTCTTTTTAGCCGCTTCTGCGGCAGCAATTACTCCCTGTTCAAAGATCTTCACCGGATTCTCGTCGCCAGAAATACCGAGTATCCCGGAAAGGAGTGGCCCGGAGTGCGTATGGGTGGCGGTGATGAAGATCTTTTCTGTCGGGAGAGAAAGAGTTTTGGCCAATCTCTTCTTTAAATCCCGGGCAATCTCATCGCTCACCAGAAGAAGATCGCAGGATACAAAACAAAGAGGCTCTTTCTTTACTTCTATGATGAGGCACCGGGCATAAAGAGCATCGTTAACTCCTGTGGAGTACTTTTCCGATGGGTGCCCCGCCATTAGGGTTCCCTCTGGTGGTGTGATATCCCTTTTTCCAAACCCTGCCTTAATCATAAATCCGGATTTATAACCGCCTTAATTACTTCCTGACCATCTATCCTCTTTCCGGTGTTAACGGCATCAATCGCTTCTTTTAAACGGTTTAGCGGTAGGTAATGAGAGATCATCTCTTCCCAAGGAGACCTCTCCTTTTCCAGGATGGCAACCGCCCGCATGAACTGTTCTGCTTCGTTGTCATAAATCCCTTCTATGGTAAGATTCTTCTCCAGAATGTCTCGGCAGGGATTGATGGAGATAGAACCGCTATCGGTAAAATGGCCTACCTCGCAAAGAACTCCGCTCTCCCTGAGGTATTTAATTCCCTCTGCAAAAGCAGAGGGGGCGCCGGCACACTCAAAGACAACATCAGCCCCATAGCCGGTAGTAGATACCTCTCTTACCATTTTGACCCGTTCTTCCAGACTGGTCACCTCTTCCATGCTTATTATTAGATCCGCACCAAATCTCTTCGCCAGTTCCAGGCGTTCTCTTCGCCGCCGGCCAATCGCCACCGTCCGGGTAGCACCAGCCAGTTTAGCACAGGCAAGGGTTAGAAGACCGATCGCACCTGTTCCCTGAATTACCGCAGTATCTCCTGGTTTAAGTCTTGACCTTTCCACAGCATGAAGGGCGATAGCCAAGGGTTCGGCAAAGACCGCCCTTTCCGCTGGTGTGTCTATCTTAAAGAACTCAGTATCCGGGTGATAAAGATAGAGGTAATCAGCATAACCACCGGTAAAATGGGGCCAGGTATCAGGGTTCATAAAGCCATAAGAAATCATATGAACGCACTTACTGGGCGTCTTGGCGATGGAACAATAATAACATCTCTTGCAATGGATTGCTGGCACCAGAACAATCCGGTCACCAACCTTTATCTTTTTCCCGAGATAGTCGCTTTCTACTCCCTTACCCAGTTCAATAATGGTGGCTGAAATTTCGTGCCCCAGGAGAAGAGGAAAGGGGGTATTGGCAAAATGGCCCAGATAGGTATGACCATCGGTCCCGCAGACGCCACATAAATCTACCTTACAAAGGAGTGTTCCCTCTTTAACCCCAGGAACCTGGTATTCCTTTAGAAGAAAATCGCCATTAACTCCATTCAGATTCATCACTCTTCCACGCTTCATCTCTTTCTCCCGTTCGCTAACCCATATATCCATCAAGGTTGGTGTGTCGTTTTGCCATATCGGCTGAAGTCTGTCCGGTTCTTTTCATCAGAAGCAATGTCACTATGTCCAAAAAGATAAAGAGACTCTGCTCAAATAGGGTTGCCATCGGCTGGATGGAAGGATATTCGTCTTTGCCTCCTTCCAAAACCTGGCCCCGCAATTTAACTGCCACGTCGGCTGAGCGCGCCAGCGGGCTTTCTGGATGGGCGGTGATGACCGCGACTTTGCTCTTCGCCTTCTTTGCCAGTTCAATCACCACCTTGCAGATTGAGGTGCAGGCGCAGCCATCGATTAGGAGGTCTCCCTTACCGATGTTAGGCGTGCAGGTCTCGTAGACAAAAGAGGCGTTGAAACCCAAGTGCATCAGTCTCATCGCAAAAGCCTTCATAGCAAAACCGACCCTGCCCATCCCGAAGACCTGAATCTTTCTGGCAGCCATTATCTGGTCTATCAGCCGTTCAATCTCCTCTTCTCTGACTTCGGAAAGAACATCTTTAATCTCCTTGGTTACCTTATCTACGTACTGTAGGTATTCCACTTTCACCTCCTTATTCCAGTTTTGCCCTGACCGGTTTGCAAAACTCCGGATGGGAAAGAACCTCATCCAGATGATCAAATACTTTATGGAACGCCTCCACATAATACTTAAATAATTCCGTGGTGTTAGGCGGATAGATATTATAGAGAACAAACGAGGAGGCAAACATTTTTTGCGTCTCCGGGTAATCGTGGGGGTGGTAAAGAATACCTTTTCGGGCAAAATGGCAACTCCAGGGACAGCCCTTGCCGTAAGCATCCCTCTTCTGGAATATCTGCTGGCCTGGCACCGGAAAAGAATGCCACTCCATAACCGGCACCCCTTCCGCAAACAAGGCATTCTGGACTCCCCAGCGGAATTCTTCCGGATTCATATCTCCGTATCCTAACTGACTTCCGTCCACTTTAATCCGGTAGATATGGTAAACATGGGTGCGGTCAGGAGGACAGGAGGGTGGGATAACACCCTTTATCTTCTTTAATTGGGTAGAGAGGTAATTGGCGTTTTCAATCCTTTGGCCATTATATTCATCCAGACGTTTTAATTGTGAGCGAACAAAGGCGTTGGTCATTTCTGTTGGCCGGTAATTATTGCCCATGGTGTAGGCATCGTATGGCCTGATATTGCCTTTGGGAACCTTCTTTTCGCCAAACATACAGGTCAACCTTGCTTTCTCAAAAAAGTCAGGGTTGTTGGTGGTGACCAACCCTCCTTCTCCGCCAGGCAGGTTTTTAGTACCGTTGAGACTGAACATCGCCATATCGCCAAGGTTTCCGGTCTTCCTCCCTTTGTAAACCGCGCCGTGGGCATGGGCAGCATCTTCAATCACTGCAAGGTTGTACTTTTTGGCGATAGCGTTAATCTCGTCCATATCGCAGGGCAGACCGTGGACATGGACAACGATAATGGCTTTTGTCCGTTCGTTAATCTTTTCTTCAATCTTTTTGGGGTTAATATTGTAGGAAACAGGATCAATATCAACGAATATGGGTATACCGTTCTGGCACAAGACCGCCTGGGCGGTTGCCCAGAAGGTAAAAGCCGGGCAGATAACCTCATCGCCGGGTTCAATGCCCACGCCAGCCACGCAGGCATGGAGGGCAGAGGTCCCGGTATTGGTGGCCAAGCAATATTTTACACCACAATACTCAGCCCATTCTCTCTCCAGAGCAACCTTTTCCGGAGCATCCGGACCCCAGAGAACCCCTCTTTTAAGCACCTCGGTAACTGCTTCTATATCCTCCTGCGTAATGATTGGCCAGGGTTTTTCAAGCCCTTCCGGAACAACCTTTTTGCCACCCTTAATTGCCAGTTTTTCTGCCATTTTTGCTCCTTTTATCCGTTGCGATACCAGTTTTAGTTTACGTAAACTTAAGATTATTAAATAATAAAAAGGGTAAAGTTGTCAAGTCGGTTTAGGGAATGAGAATAAGTTCGTCAACCAGAAGGTCGCCTTGAAAAAGTTTGAGGATAAGTTTACCCTTATGGCCGAAAGCCCTGGAAACGTCCAACTCTCCTTTGCCGTCTTTCAGTTCCACCTTTACCGCATCGGCAAATCCAGCGTGGCTGGTGTCAATATCCAAGAAGGCGTAGAGG
>CAZPLE010000033.1:0-17761 GCA_964587375.1 uncultured bacterium | reverse complement strand
GCCGCTGGAGCCGACGCCGTTATGATCGGTTCTCTTCTGGCCCGAGCAGAAGAGGCACCGGGTAAGGGCTTCCACTGGGGAATGGCCACTTCTGACGAAAATCTGCCCAGAGGTACCAGAGTTAACGTGGGCATCACAGGTTCTTTAAAGGAGATTCTTTTTGGTCCGGCAAGGGTAGACGATGGAAGTCAAAATTTAATTGGTGCTTTACGTACTTCCATGGGCAGTCTGGGATGTAAAAATTTAAGAGAGATGCAACTGGTGGAAATAGCCATCGCACCGGCCATAAAAACAGAAGGCAAAATCTTCCAGAGTGTCCGTAAAGCTAGCCGGCTTTTGCCCGATGCCAGTATTTACCAATGAGTGCCGGTATCTGATGAACTCCGGTTGGAGGTTAGTTTATCTCTGTTCTTCTTTGTGGCTCTTCCTTTCCAGTTGTGCGCCACCAGTGTTTTTACACCGCCAGAAGAAAGATATTTTGGTTCTAGCCACCACCAATGATCCCAAAACCTTTAATCCGATTTTGGCTAAAGAGACAAGTTCTACTGCCATCACCGGATTTCTCTTTGAGGGTTTGACAAAAACCAACGGATTGACCACTCAGGTGGAGCCAGGCTTAGCTGAATCTTGGAAAGTTAGTCCTGATGGTCGTGTTTGGGATTTTAAATTACGGAGGGTGAAATGGTCTGATGGCAGTTTACTTACAGCCGATGATATAATATTCACCTTTCGGAATCTAATTTACAATCCAGAAATTCCCACCAGCAGCCGGGACGTATTCACCATTGCCGAAAAAGAGATAATTCTTGAGAAGCTTGCCCCGGACAGAGTGCGGTTCATCCTTCCCTCACCTTTTGCGCCCTTTTTAAGGCAGTTAGGCCAGGAGATTATGCCCCGGCACCGGCTGGAAAAGGTTTTGAAAGAAGGTAATTTTAATACCGCCTGGGGTATAGATACACCGCCAGAGAAAATAGTAGGAACTGGACCTTTCGTTCTCTCAGAGTATCGTATCGGAGAAAAGGTCGTTTTGAAGGCAAATGGGAACTATTGGCGGAGGGACAAAGAAGGTAGACACCTTCCCTATTTAAAAAAGGTAGTGATTCTGATTGTCTCGGACCAAAACGCTGAATTGTTAAGATTTTTACAAGGAGAGATAGATGCAATTTCCGTAAGAGGTCAGGACTACCGGATTCTTAAACCCCAAGAAAAGATAAGGGATTTTACCATTTATAACACTGGCCCCGCCTTAGGTGAGAACTTTCTGGTTTTCAACCAAAACAAAAGAGCACCCATACCATCATACAAGATTGATTGGTTTAAGAATAAACTTTTTCGGCAGGCAATCTCTTATGGAATTGATCGGGAGAGTATTATTCGCAATGTCTTTGCCGGCCTGGCTTATCCGCAATGGGGACCGCTTAACCCCAGTAGCGGATATTTCTATAATCCGGATGTAAAAAAATATCCCTATCGGCCAGAAGAGAGCCGACGGTTGTTTTTAAAAGCAGGTTTTTACTATTCCGGGAACCAACTGTATGATGCAAAGGGAAATAGAGTGGAGTTTACTTTATTGACTAATGGGGATAATTTAGAACGTATTCAGACCGCCACGATTATTATAGATGACCTTGCCCAGTTAGGTATCTCGGTCCATTTCTTACCAGTTGACTTTAATAACTTGGTAACCCGGCTTTCTTCAAGCTATGACTGGGAAGCAGTGATTATCGGATTAACTGGTGGAATTGAACCTCATAGTGGTCGTAATGTCTGGCATACCACAGGACAACTCCATATTTGGAACCCTGGTCAACAAAATCCAGAGACTGTGTGGGAAAAAGAGATTAACGAGATATTTGAAAAAGCAGCCGTAGAATTGAATAATGCCAAAAGAAAAGCTCTTTATGATCGCTGGCAGGCAATAGTTTCGGAAGAACTGCCTTTTATCTATCTTGTTAACCCAGCGGCTATCTACGCTGTCAGCAATCACTTGGGAAACATAAAACCTTCTGGTTATGGTGGTATTTTTCATAATATAGAAGAGATTTATACCAAAAGCCAGTCCTAAAAAGATGAAAGTGCTTGTGCGGTATCAAAAGAAAGGACCTTTACGCTTTATTTCCCATCTTGACACCGAGCGTTTCTGGAGACGGGCTATTCGTCGCGCCTCTTTGCCGGTAGCACTAACATCTGGTTTTTCTCCTCGGGAAAAGATTGAGATGGGTTATCCTTTGCCAGTTGGCGTAGAAAGTGAGGGAGAAGATTTTGTGGTGGAATTGTCAGAGCCATTACCGCCAGAAGAGGTTAAAAAAAGACTGGATCCACAGATTCCGGAGGGGATAAAGATTATTGCTGTTATGCCTTATGAATATAAAAAATCGCTTTTTCAGCGTACAGTCGGACTTTTATACCGGGTAGAGGATAGAATTTTTAATCTACCGGTTAAAAATGGTCGGGGTCCGAATCTGTGGAAGTATATAAGTGAAGAGTTAAACCTTCCCCTTAAAAGTGTAAAACTATTCCCAGTCGTTCGTATCGGGATACAATATGAAGAAGATTTTGGAGACTAAAAGACCATGAGCAAAATACTGGTAGAGAGTATCGGTTTTGAAATTAGGGCTGCCATTATCGGGGCCGGCCGCTTGGAATATTTGGAAATAGAACGCACCCACCACCGGAGTCTTTCCGGGAATATCTACAAAGGTTTGGTAGTAAGAGTTCTGCCAGGCTTAAATGCTGCTTTTGTTAATATTGGAGAGGAACGAGAAGCATTTTTACCTTTGACTGATGTCCGAGAAACATCTCTCTTTGAAGAAGAGATAAGCGAAGAACGGGTGGAGAAAAAAAGTTCTTCTCATCGTCGTCTCAAAGTAAAAGTTGGCGACCAACTTTTGGTTCAGGTAGTAAAGGATGCTATCGGTACCAAAGGTCCAAAGGTGACCGCGAACAATATTTCGCTCGTTGGATTTTTGGCTGTACTCTTACCCAATCAATCGCGACGTGGTATTTCCCGCCGGATTACTAATCCGGAAAAGAGAGAAAGATTTTGGAAAGTGGCTTCAGAGATCGTGCCGGACAACCTCGGTTTTATTATTCGCACATCAACTCAAAACTACCAGGAAAAAGTATTGAAAGCAGAAATGCGTAAATTACTTGCCGCCTGGGAAGAAGTTATGGTAAACTTCCGGCGCAAACCCGCACCTTCTTTGCTCCGCGCAGAGATGGCGCTTCCTCTGCGTATCTTACGGGATAATCTCACTACGGAGGTAGATGAGATTTTGGTTGATTCTCCTTTTATCTTTAGATCTTTGAAACGTCGCTTGATGGTGGCTGGTCTGGAAAGTAAAAGATTACATCTTTATCGCGAAAACATTCCCCTTTTTACAAAATTTGGTGTGGAGGAAGAGATAGAAAAAATTTTAAGTCGCAAGGTAAACCTGGAGAATGGTGGTTATATAACAATTGAAGAGACAGAGGCATTGTGCGCGATTGACGTAAATAGCGGACGGACCACCGGCGAAGACTATCAGAGCATGGTTTTGCGCACCAATCTTGCGGCTGCAGAGGAGATTGCTTGGCAATTGCGGTTGCGCAATCTCGGTGGTCTTATTGTCATTGATTTTATTGACATGGAGAAGGCGGAAGACCGCCGGCGTGTCTACCAAGCATTTGAAAAGGCTTTAGAACCGGATAAAGCCCGGGTAAAACTGCTTCGTTTTTCTAAATTTGGGCTGGTGGAGATGACACGTCAACGCACCCGGGAAAGTATAAGAGATTACTTAGCGGATGACTGTCCGACTTGCAGTGGCAGGGGAGTGGTCCTTTCGGTGGAAACGGCTGCTGCCCAGTTGCGGCGCAGTCTCCAATGGCAGATTAGTTCTTCTCGTGGTTTACTTCGCATTCCTTCGCAGAAAAAATTTAATATTCGGGTTTCCTCTCAACTGGAAGAGTATCTGAAGAAAAACTTCAGACTCCTCTTTCCGGAACGAATCTACCAAACCAGAATAAACCTGATAGTAGACCATACTTTTCTTCCCTATCAGTTTAGAATAATGGGTGAGTAATATGGAACTTCAAAAACACTGCCAATTAAAAAATGGTGTCAACAAAATTCTCTCCGCTAAAGAGACGGCACTCTCTTATCTGGAAATGGACATCATCGTTTTGAACCAAGGTCAGATTTACCGGGAGAGGTTGGAGAAAAAGGAAGCGGTTCTGGTTATTCTTTCGGGTCAGGCCAGACTTGATCTTCCTCCGTTTCTTTCCGGAGAATCTTTGGGCACCAGAAAGGATGTTTTTCAGGGTAGGCCGGAAGGTGCCTATCTGGGAACCAATGCTTCATTTTTGTTTTCAGCAGAAACACCTCTTTTGGAGGCAGCAATCCTTCGGGCACCGGCGGAACAGGCGCTCCATTCTTACGTAGTAAAAAAACAGGAGATTCGTCTGGAGAAAAGGGGAGGACCTAATTTTAGGCGCCGGGTAGCTGAAATAGTAGGCACAAACCTACCTGCCGAGCGGTTGATAGTGGGTGAAACGGTCAATGAATCTGGGAACTGGAGTAGTTACCCTCCCCACAAGCACGACCGCGACCGATTGCCAGAAGAGAGTAGCTTAGAAGAGATTTACTTCTTTCGTATCCGACCAGAAAATGGTTTTGGGATGATGTACATCTATACCGAAGAAAGAGAGATTGACCAGCCCCTGGTAATTTACCATAATGACCTGGTTGCTATACCAAAGGGCTACCATCCAGTAGTTGCGGCACCTGGATATGAAATCTATTACCTCTGGGCGCTTGCTGGCAAGAAGCGGATAATGAAAGTTTATGAAGACCCGCGGCATGCCTGGGTGAATCGCACTAAAATCAAGGATTTTTAATGTTTTGCACTTCTTTATGAAAAGATATCTGAGCCTGAAAAGGCTTAACGAAATACTGGCGATTGTAAAAGAAAAAAAGGTTTTAGTATTTGGTGATATCATCCTTGACCGTTATCTCTTTGGAAGAGTGGAAAGGATATCTCCGGAGGCACCCGTTCCGGTTTTCCTGAAAGGGGAACGGGAGGAGTTTCGTCCGGGAGGAGCAACAAACGTGGCCGCTAATATCGCAAGTTTAGGTGCAAAAGCAGCGGTGATGGGTTGTTTTAGTGAAGAAGATCTTTTTGGGAAAAAGTTAAAAGAGATCTTAGAAAAGAGAGAAATTTCCATCTACCGCGTCTGTGAAAAAAGTTGCCGATTTACCACTGTCAAAACCAGACTAATCGCTCGGAACCAGCAAATCTTACGGATTGATGAAGAAAGAGACTTTAAGATTACTCCTTCTGAATTCCTGGAAATGCTTTCCCTTTTTGAGAAAAACTTACCAAAATTTGATGCGGTCATCATCTCTGATTACGGAAAAGGGTTAATTAAAAAAAGGACACTCTATTCTTTGCTTCCCTTTCTACGCCGGCAGGGTAAAGTGGTTACCGTGGATCCAAAAATTGAGAACTTTTTCGCCTATCAGAACGTGACTTCTTTGACTCCCAATTTGGAGGAAGCCGCTGCTGGAATGAAAGTTACCTTTTTACCAAAAACCCAGAAAGAGGTAGAAAAATTAGGGGTTCGGATCATCAAAAAACTTAATAGTGACAGTCTTCTTATCACCCAGGGCGCAGATGGTATGACATTATTCACCACTAATCTTTCGAGAAAGGTTTCGGTAGTCCATATTCCCACTGCTGCCAGAGAGGTCTTTGATGTTAGTGGTGCTGGCGATACAGTTATTGCTGCATTCACTCTGGCGATAGTTTCTGGAGCTTCTTTTGTAGAAGCAGCGGTCATTGCCAATATCGCTGCTGGTATCGTTGTTGGCAAAATGGGTGTGGCCACCGTCTCCCCTTCAGAAATTAAAGAGGCATTGCGCAGATGATACAGAAAATACAGGTTAGGACTGGTGGAGAGAGTTATTCGGTGCTGGTGGGAGAAAAATTCTTCAGGATACCAGACCTCATCTCCGAATTTGGTGGGCAGAAAGTATTTTTAATAACCGATTCCCACGTTTATTCTCTTTACGGGTCAAAACTTTCTAAATTGTTAAAAAGGAAAGGGTGGTCTGTTTCGGAAGCAATTTTGCCTCCAGGAGAGCAGGTAAAGTCGCTTCCTTATCTTAATCGCCTTTACCATTCCGGAGCCGCTGCTAAACTGGAACGCAACTCATTGGTGATTGCCCTAGGTGGAGGTGTGATTAGCGACCTGGCGGGTTTCTTTGCGGCTACATATCTTCGGGGTCTCCCTTTGGTGAACCTCCCTACGACGCTGCTGGCTCAGGTGGACGCTGCTATTGGAGGTAAAAACGGGATAAACCTCCGCGAAGGGAAAAACCTGGTTGGCACATTTTATCAACCCAAGATGGTGGTCTGTGATCCTGATTTCCTTAAAACCTTGCCTGTGCGTGAGTACTCCTGTGGACTGGCAGAAATGGTAAAATGCGGAATCATTAAGGACAGATTTCTTTTTAACCTGATGGCAGAAAAACCGAAAGATTTTATAAAACGGAAGGATTCGGTACTAAAAAAGGCGATTACCGCTGCCATCAAGGTGAAGGTAGCAGTGGTCACACAGGACGTTTGGGAAAAGAAGGGCTTACGCCAAATTCTCAACTTTGGCCACACCGTCGGTCATGGCTTGGAATCTGCTGGTACTTACCACCGGCTAAATCATGGAGAAGCAGTCGCTATCGGAATGGTGGCCGAGTCGGAAATTGCCTACCGGATGAATCTTCTTGGTGAAGCAGATTTTGGCCGGATCAAAAAGACAATTTCGGCTCTCGGATTAACGACAAACGTGACGGGGCTTAAACTCTCAAGGGTTTGGTCGGCTATCAGTTATGATAAGAAAAAAAGGGATGGAAAACTCCTTTTTGTCCTTCCGGTACGCATTGGGAAAACCATTCTTCATAGTGATGTTCCGGAAAAGATAATCTTTGATGTGTTGACGAACTATTTAGTATAAAGATATAATTGTCATTAATGGACAAGGAAATAGATATCCTCCGTAGAGAGATTGACGAGATTGATGAAAATATACTCTCCCTTCTTAAAGAAAGGGCGAAAAAGATTGTCAGTATCGGAGAATTGAAGAGAAAGAAGGGTAAAGTAGTTTATGATCCAGCCCGGGAAAGAAAGATTTTGGAAAGGCTAAAGAAAAAAGAGAAAGGGAAACTCTCCGAAGAAGCGATTAGTGCTATCTTTCAGGAAATATTCAGTTCCTGCCGTTCTTTAGAATCTCCTTTACGTATTGCCTACCTTGGTCCGGAGGCGACCTTTACACACCAGGCAGCCCTGAAAACCTTCGGAAGTCAGACTCAGTATATACCCCAGAAAAGCATCGCGGCGGTCTTTAGTTGCGTGGAAAAAGGCCAAGCAGACTACGGAGTTGTCCCGGTGGAAAATTCCACCGAAGGGGTGGTCACTCACACCCTGGATATGTTTCTTGACTCAGATTTGAAGATTGTCAACGAAGTGTTATTGCCTATCCGTCACCACCTTCTCTCGCGTTTCCCTTTGAGAGAGATTAAAGAGGTCTATTCCCATCCCCAGGCATTAGCCCAGTGTCAGAACTGGTTAGAAGATAATCTCTCCCAGGTAACTCTTCATGAAACGGAAAGCACCGCCGAAGCCACTAAAATTGCGGCTAAAAAAGAAAGGGCGGCTGCTATCGCTTCGGAAATCGCCGCTACTCTTTATCACCTTCCCATAGTGGTGGAAGAGATTCAGAACCACAGCCGGAACTACACGCGCTTTCTGGTGATAGGAAATCATTTTGCAGAGAGAAGCGGACGGGACCGCACCAGCATCCTTTTTTCCATAAAGGACCGGGTGGGGGCGCTCCATGATATGCTGGTACCTTTTCGACAGCACAACATCAACCTTACCAAGATTGAATCTCGACCCACAAAACGCCGCGCTTGGGAATACGTATTTTTTGTTGACTTTGTTGGTTATAAAGATGACGCTCCGGTGCACCAAGCGCTGGCGGAACTGGAAAAACTTTGCCTTTTTCTAAAGATTTTGGGTTCCTATCCGGTAGCGGATGAATTTTGATTTTTTCTGTTCCATTCGTTTTTTTCCACTCTATCTCCTTTTTCTCTCTCACATAGCTTCAGACTATCTCTTCCAAACCAGAGGTTTTGTCCGCAAGAAAAGAAGGCAAAATCGCTATCTTTTGTTCCATGGGCTTGTGGTATGGGTAGTGACCCTTCTCTTTTTTCTTCCCTATCAGAACCTGGTGGTCTATTCTACTTTAACCGGAATGGCTATTTTACATCTGACTATCGACAAGACAAAGATTCAGATAAAGAAGAGCGACCTTCCACTCAGCGAGAAGGCGTTGAATATTTTGGACCAAGCCCTCCACTTTTTGGTCATCATACTTCTCTGGAGGCTTATCTTTTTCCATCTCCCTTTTCCTTTTGGATCCTCTTTTTTTCAACAGCACCCCTTTTTTTTGAAATATTTTGCAATTTTAATTATAATTTTAATAGCTGCCAAAGCGCTGCCCAATCTTTTTAAAAAAGGAGAAGATAATGATTCTGACCTTGAGACCGGGAACAACCCAACAAGGAATTGATGAGATAGTAAAAAAGATCAAAGAACTGGGCTTTACCCCGCACATCTCCTTTGGAAAAGAACGCACGGTGATCGGGGTGATTGGAGAAAACGCTATTTTGCACCGCGAGGTATTTGAGGCGATGTTTATTGTGGAGTCAGTTACTCCCATTTCCAAACCTTATAAACTGGTAAGCAGGGATTTCAAGCGAGAAAATACGGTGATAAAGATAAGCAACGTAGAAGTTGGTGAAAACCATTTTGTGGTTTTTGCTGGTCCTTGTGCCATTGAAAACCGTGACCAACTCTACCAGACCGCTGTGGCTGTTCAGAAGGCCGGAGCAAAAATACTAAGAGGTGGAGCGTTCAAACCACGCACTTCTCCTTATTCCTTCCAGGGGTTGGGTAAAGAGGCTCTCCAGTACCTTTCTGAGGTTGGCAGAGAACTGGGGATGCCTACCATTACAGAAGCGATGGACCCCAGACAGGTAGAATTGGTAGTTCAATATGCGGACATCGTTCAGATTGGCGCCAGGAATATGCAGAATTTCGACCTTTTAAAGGAAGTGGGCCGGAGCAAAAAGCCAGTTTTGTTAAAGAGAGGAATGTCTGCCAGAATTGAAGAATTTTTAATGTCAGCGGAATATATCCTTTCTCAGGGTAACTATGAGGTCATCCTTTGCGAAAGAGGAATTCGCACTTTTGAAGAGGCAACGCGCTTCACTTTAGACCTTTCAGCGGTTCCCCTTGTTCAGGAGTTAAGCCATTTACCTATTGTCGTTGACCCCAGCCATGGAACAGGTCGGCGGAGCCTTATTGCACCGATGTCAAGCGCGGCGATTGCTGCTGGCAGCCATGGTGTGATGATTGAGGTACATCCCAAACCAGAAAACGCTCTCTCTGATGGTTTTCAATCCTTAAATTTTGATGAGTTCACTCAATTGATGTCTTCAATCCAGGCAGTGGCAAAAGCCCTCGGCCGCCGGATGTAAATCTTCGCAGTTTAAGGAATTTTATGTCAACCATTACAGTAAAGCCAGCAAGAAGTTTGAAAGGGGAGATAGCCTTGCCCGGAGATAAGTCCATTTCCCACCGGGCTCTTTTCATCTCCAGCCTGGCCAAAGGTCAGACAACCATTGAGGGTTTTCCAGAGAGCACTGATTGTCTCAGTACTCTGAAGGCATTGCTTTCTTTAGGGATTGAAATTAAAAGGGAAGGGGAGCGGGTTTTGGTATCAGGAAAAGGGAAAGACGGTTTTCACCCGCCATCAGAGATTATAGACTGTGGTAATTCCGGGACTACAATGCGACTTCTTTCTGGTATAGCCGCTGGTCTTCCTTTTAAGACCGTTTTGACCGGAGACCAATCTTTAAGACGCCGGCCAATGGCCAGGATCGCCGAGCCGCTACGTCTGATGGGTGCAACAGTTTTGACCCAACCAAATGGTCTTCCTCCGGTAACGATTATCGGCGGTTCTCTTTCTGGGATAGAATACCGAATGCCAATTGCCAGTGCTCAGGTCAAAAGTTGCCTTTTGTTTGCCGGTTTATTTGCTTCTGGAACAACTACCATTGTGGAACCTATTCCCACTCGTGACCACACCGAAAGGATGCTTTCCTATTTTGGCGGTTCCTTAAAATATTTCTTTGCTGGAGAAGAGAAGAAGATTTCTCTGGAAGGCGGACAGAGACTAACCGGCCAGAAGATTAAAATTCCCGGTGACTTTTCTGCTGCTTCTTACTTTATGGCGGCCGCAGCCCTTGTTTCAGAAGGAGAGATTTTGATCAAGAACGTGGGTATCAATCCAACCCGCACCGCTTTTCTAAGGACCCTGGTCAAAATGGGGGCCCGTATCCAGATTCAAAACCAAAGAGAAGAAGGAGGAGAACCTGTGGGAGATATTTTGGTAAAGGGTGGTGGCGGGCTTAAAGGAATTACCGTCTTTGGTTCGCTTATTCCCAACTTGATTGATGAGATTCCTCTGCTGGCGGTAGTTGGGCTTTTTGCGCAAGGAAAGACTGAAGTTAAAGATGCCGCGGAACTACGGGTGAAAGAGAGTGATCGCATCGCCTCCATTGTTACCGAACTCAGGAAGATGGGTGCCAGAATTGAGGAGCGGGAAGACGGATTTGTACTCTTCGGGCCTCAGAAGTTACAGGGTACAAGAGTACACTCCCATTTTGACCACCGGATTGCTATGTCCCTGGCGGTGGCTGGACTTGCGGCTTTCGGCGAGACTGTAATTGAAGAACCGGATTGTGTTGCCATCTCTTTCCCTCAGTTTTTCCACACACTCAACACAGTATCCTGTGTGAAATGAAACAGATTATCCTTTCCGATATCCACGGGAATCTGGAAGCCCTTAAAAGTGTTTTGGAATCAGCAGAAAAAGAGGGAGAGATCAAATACTGCTTGGGTGACATCATCGGTTACGGAGCAAACCCTTCTGAATGTCTTTCTCTCATCAGACAATTCCATCTAATAACTGTAGCAGGTAATCACGAAGTGGCTGTTGTCCATCCTGGCTTGACTGCGGTTTTCAATCCGGAGGCGCGACGGGCTATCTTTTGGACCAGAGACCACTTAACTAACCAGGAGTTAACAGAGATCGAATCTTTTCCAATTCAGCGGATATTGGGAGAGATTGTTCTTGTCCATTCCAGTCTAATAGAACCAGAGTATTGGCATTATCTCTATTCCGAAGAAGATGTGGAAGCGAACTTTCAGTGTATAAAAGAAGGCCAGATATGTTTTTTTGGGCATTCCCATGTTCCGGTAATTTATTCCTGGAAAGCAGGGAAATTGTCGGTTCTTTCTACTGAAAAAGAAGAAAGACTGGATCTTTCGGCCAAATACTTGATAAACGTTGGAGCGGTGGGTCAACCACGGGATGGAGATCCCCGGGCCGCATATGGTGTCTTTGACCCGGACGAAAGAACCATTATTGTTCGCCGGGTGGAATACGATATTGCCACCGCGCAGAAAAAGATAATTGAGGCAAACCTTCCTGCCTTTTTAGCCAGCCGTCTCTCCTTGGGCAGATAACCCTTATTGCACATCTCA
Organism: uncultured bacterium; assembly: GCA_964587375.1. Classification (GTDB taxonomy): domain Bacteria; phylum Ratteibacteria; class UBA8468; order MWAK01; family MWAK01; genus CAZPLE01. The sequence continues at coordinate 6,116 of CAZPLE010000033.1, read as the reverse complement.
TAGGATCTTCCTTGATAGAAAGCCTACCAGGTGGTATATTTATTTGGGAAAAATGGTGGGAGAGGCCTATTTTGAGGGGCTGGTTTTGGTCGCCGGACTGATTATTGTAGGTTTTCAGTTTTGGTATATCATCGGTCTGGCGATAGAAAAAGAGATTGGGGCATTGAGGCTTGCCATATTGAGTGTAATCTCTCTTTTAGCCATTTTTTTAGTGACTGGCCACTTTTTTGGGCTTTCCGTCCTCATAAGCCCTATCTTTATCTTCTTCATTCTTTTTTTACCTATTATCTTCTTAAAAATGAGTCAGATATGGGAAAAAAAGCACGAACAACGGGTAGAAAAGAAGATGATTGAAAGAGAGTTGTGGGAATGGGAGTACGCAGCACTCAAGGACCCCAAAAATAGGGGAGCTTTTATCAACTTAGGTGAACTCTACTTGAAATTGGGAAAGAAAGAGGAAGCCTTAAGAAATTACCGGCAAGCGCTTTTACTCAAGCCTGATGACCCAAAGATAGAAGAGAGAATCCGTTTTATAGAAAAAAGGATGAAATTGGGTCCTGAACTTACAAAGGAAGACCTTCACATCATAAAATCGGAGGTCAAAAATATCCCGCTCATCTTTCTTCTTGTCTCTGGCGGTGTTCTTAGTCTAATATTTTTTATTTATCTCCTTACGCTCCTTCCTGACCCTGCTGTTTTCGTCTTGGTTGTCCTTTTGCCTATCCTCCTAACGATTTTCTGGATAGTTCGGTCATAAAATCTCTTTAAATTACTTTCCTTAAATATTCGGCTGTGGTAGAATATAAATATGGAAATGGAGAAAAGATGCAAGGTGTCAGAAAACAGATTAAGGTGTACCTGCACCTATGAACCGTGCGCACGCAAAGGAGTCTGTTGCGAGTGTATTGCCTATCACCAGAGCCATGGTGAATTGCCCGGTTGCCTTTTTCCACCAGAGTGGGAACGCAGATACGACCGGAGCATCTCCGCATTTTTAAAGGCGCACAAAAGATGAGAAGAAGGTGAAATACCCTATTTCCTCTCGATCGCAGGGCAAAAAATTCTTTTTTCTTATCAGAGATTAGGTTCTCCCCAGCATCCAGCCTTTCCTTTTTCTAACCTTATTATAAAGAGCCAAAGCCTTGCTCCGGAGTGTTGCGTAAAGGAGATTTTTTAAGGTATAATATTATTTTTGTAATGAAAAACTTTTTCTGGCATTTACCCACGGAAATTGTCTTTGGTGCTGGCGCCCTTTCTCATTTAAAAGTAAAAGCACCAAAATTTGGCAGAAAAGCACTGGTTGTTACCGGAAAGAAATTTGCCAGAGAAACCGGCCTTTTGGATGAGATTAAATCTTTGCTTAGCGAAGGAGGGGTTGCTGTTGAGATTTTTGCTGGTGCGAATGAAAACCCTACCACCGGTATAATTATGGAAGGGACCAAAATCTGCCAGGAAAAGGGTTGTGATTTTGTTGTTGGTGTTGGTGGTGGCAGTGCTATGGATACTGCAAAGGGAATCGCCATTCTGATTACCAATCCTGGTGGCTTACAAGCATACTTTGGAACCGACCGGATAATAAATACTCCTTTGCCAGTGATTGCTATTCCCACCACTGCGGGTAGCGGGAGTGAAGTAACAAGATATGCGGTTATAGTTGACCAGAATGATGGTCTTAAAAAGACTGTGAGTTCGGTGAGCATCTGTCCAAAACTGGCGCTGGTTCAACCATCACTTACCCTTTCTCTATCCAGTTTTTTGACCGCTTCTACTGGGCTGGATGCCTTCTGTCATGCCGTAGAAGGTGGTTTGAGCCAGCGGATAACTCCATTAACCCTTGTTTTAGCAAAGGGTTCCGTAGAGATTATTAAAAAGGCTTTACCTTGCGCAGTCTCAGATTTGACCAACATTGAGGCTCGGGAAAAGATGAGTTTGGCTGCTTTGATGTCCGGGATGGTAATCAATCAAACCGGGACTATTATAGGCCATGGAATGGGTTACCCTCTTACTCTAAATTACCGGGTTCAACATGGAAGTGCCAGTAGTCTGGTTTTACCGGCAATCTTTGAATTTCTGGCCAAAAAGGGGTTTACCAAGCGGATTACGGAAATAACTGGCTGGAAAGAACCAGCACTGGCCTGGAAAGAATTTTGCCAAAGGATCGGGTTACCTACCTCACTTAAGGAAGTAGGAGTAAAGAAGGAGGAGTTAGAGGATTTAGCCCGGGAAGGGTTTAGAAACAGCCAGCGTTCCATAGAGAATCTGGGCCTTAAATTAAAAGAAGAAGACCTTTATGAAATCTACTGTGGGGCGTTCTGACTTTTTCCTACAAGTATTGGCTGGATATGGAAACGCTTTTTCTAAAAGATATTCCCAATTTACAGGATACAGTGGTTACCGTTGGCGCTTTCGACGGTATTCATCTGGGACACCAAATACTTTTGAAAATGGTTGTGGCCGACGCACGCAGCATACAGGCTCAAAGTGTTTTGTTGACTTTCCAAAATCATCCGCGGCAGGCCGTTCAAACAGAAGAGATAAATTTAATTACCACTCCGGAACAACGTGCCGAAATCCTTTCTGAACTAAAGATAGACTATACGATACTAATTGATGATGAAAAGATTTTTCAGTATTCTCCAGAAAGGTTTATTGATCTGATTCTGGTGAAAAGACTGAAGGTTCGGGAAGTGGTAGTTGGGTTCAATTTTCGGTTTGGTAAAGAGCGGAGTGGCGATGTAGAGCTTTTAAAGCGTCGGGGATTACTTTTGGGGTTCAAGGTTAAGGTTATCGGGCCGGTGCGGATGGGAGGGGAGATTATCAGTAGTAGCCGGATTAGGGACTTGCTTTCCCAGGGCAAGATTGAAGAAGCAACCTCTTATCTGGGCCGACATTATGAGATAAGAGGAACGGTGATAAAAGGGGAGGGTAGAGGAAGGGGATTTGGTTTTCCCACCGCTAATATTCAACCTGACATCCAGCCGCTGATAGGAAATGGCGTTTATACCGGATTAGTCAGCTCGCAAGGAAAAAAAGGGAGATTAGTATCGCCCCGAAAAGTTTTGGTAAGTTACGGAACAAACCCCACTGTTGGAGAGTTATCATCTCCGAGATTGGAAATTCTTATTCCGGATTTTGAAGGGGAACTTTACGGACAAAGAGTCTTTTTGCAAATAGTCCGACATATCAGACCCCAGAAGAAATTTCAGACTGTGGAAGAATTAACAAAAGCAATCAAAGAGGATTTGCGTTATCTGGAATAGATAATTGATGCTTTAATTTAATAAAAGGTATAAAGGAGAAAGGTTATGGGGAAGAATGTCTATTTTTTTGGAGCAGGAAAGGCTGATGGGAACGGCCAGATGAAAGAACTTTTAGGTGGAAAGGGCGCTGGCTTGGCGGAAATGGTTAACCTGGGCATTCCAGTACCGGCTGGTTTCACAATCACCACCGAGGTCTGCACCTATTACTATCAGCACAATGAAACTCTTCCACCGGGTTTAGAAGAAGAGATTAAAGAGAATTTGAAAAAGGTGGAGGAGATTATGGGTAGCAAGTTTGGAGATCCAGAAAATCCTCTTTTGGTTTCCGTTCGTTCTGGCGCTCGTCGCTCTATGCCAGGAATGATGGAAACCGTTTTGAATATCGGCCTTTGCTCCTCAACTATTCCTGGAATGATTAAGAAGACTAATAATCCACGCTTCGTCTACGATGCCTACCGCCGGTTGATAATGATGTATTCAGATGTAGTGATGGAGAAAGCAGCAGGCATTGAACCAGCAGAGGGGAAGGGAATTAGAATTCAACTGGATAAAATCCTCCAGAGGCTAAAGAAGAGAAAGGGCTACAAATCAGATACCGATTTAACAGAGGATGATCTGAAAAAATTATGCCGCCGTTTCCAGAAAAAAGTAAAGGAGGTTCTGGGTAAAGAATTCCCGGACGACCCTTATGAACAATTATTCTGGGGTATTAAGGCTGTCTTTGCCTCCTGGAACGGCAAGCGGGCAGTTTCTTACCGAAGAATAGAAGGAATTCCTGATGACTGGGGGACTGCGGTTAATGTTCAGGCGATGGTCTTTGGCAATATGGGCAATAATTCTGCTACCGGTGTTGCCTTTTCCCGTAATCCGGCAACTGGAGAAAACCTCTTTTATGGGGAATGGCTCCCTAATGCTCAAGGTGAAGATGTGGTTGCCGGTATCAGAACCCCGAACCCTTTGAATGAAGCAACCCACAATGAACAGAATAAGCACCTACCTTCTCTGGAAAAAGTAATGCCTGAGGTCTACCGAGAATTGGAAGAGATTAAAAGGAAATTAGAGAGGCACTTCAGAGATATGCAGGATATTGAATTTACCATTCAGGAAGGCCGCCTCTGGATGCTCCAGTGCCGTGTGGGAAAGCGTACCGGAACCGCTGCCTTAAACATAGCAATGGATATGGTGGAAGAAGGTCTGATTACCAGAGAAGAGGCAGTATTGAGAGTGGCGCCGGAACAATTGGACGAACTTCTTCATCCTATCGTTGATCCGGCTGCAGAAAAGACTGCGGAGTTGCTTGCCCGCGGACTGCCTGCTGGGCCTGGTGGTGCCAGCGGTCAAATCGTCTTTACTGCAAATGATGCCGTTACTTGGACGAAAGAAGGTAAAAGAGTAATCTTAGTTCGTGAGGAGACCAACCCCGAAGATGTAGAAGGGATGAGAGCGGCAGAAGGAATTTTAACTGCAAGGGGCGGAATGACCAGCCACGCAGCCTTGGTTGCCCGAGGATGGGGAAAGTGCTGTATTGTAGGCTGTGGCGCCTTACATATTGATCTAAATACAAAGACCCTGACCATAGAAGGGAAAAGATTTCGGGAAGGTGATTTTCTTACACTGAATGGAACCAAAGGGTTCGTCTATGCGGGAGAACTGCCCATGGCGAAAGCAACGGAGAACCCAAGGTTTGTGGATTTTATGAAGATGGTTAACTCCTTTCGTCGGCTTGGGGTTAGGGCAAATGCGGATACTCCAGAGGATGCAAAAAAAGCCATTGAATTTGGTGCTGAAGGCATCGGTCTTTTTCGGACTGAGCATATGTTTTATGGCAAAGGTTCAGAGGAACCACTCTTTCTGTTGCGAAAAATGATTATTTCTGAAACAGAAACAGAACGAAGAAATGCTCTGGAAGAATTATTTCCCTATGTAAAGAAGGATATTAAAGCCACGCTGGAGGTGATGAACGGTTTACCGGTTACTATCAGGCTCCTTGATCCTCCTTTGCATGAGTTTGTTCCCAAAGTTAAAGAAGAGCAAGTTAAACTGGCAAAAAGCCTGGGTATTTCCATGGGGAAGTTTAAAAAGAGAGCCACACTTCTCCATGAAACCAATCCAATGATGGGCCACCGCGGTGTGCGGTTAGGAATTACTTATCCAGAAGTGACCGAGATGCAAGTGCGGGCAATATTTGAGGCAGCTGCAGAGTTGATAAAGGAGGGTAAGAAAGTGCTGCCAGAGATAATGGTTCCAGTGGTTGGTTTGGATACGGAACTGAAGAATCAGCGGAAGATTGTTAACCGTGTCCACCAGGAAGTCTGTACCAGATTTGGCTTGGAAAAGATTGATTATCTCTATGGAACAATGATTGAAATTCCACGTGCAGCGCTAACCGCGGATAAAATCGCTTCTGAGGCAGAATTTTTCTCTTTTGGAACCAATGACCTTACCCAGATGGGTTTTGGCCTCTCCAGGGACGATATTGGTACTTTCGTCCCGGATTATATGGAAAAGAAGATTCTTCGGGAGGACCCGTTTCAGGTTCTTGACCAGGAAGGCATCGGCCAGTTAATAGAGATTGGTATCCAAAAAGGTAGAAAGGTCAGGCCTGACCTTAAAGTGGGTATCTGTGGCGAGCACGGCGGAGAACCCAAGTCAGTTAAATTTTGCCATAAGGTAGGGATGAACTACGTCAGTTGCTCGCCATTTCGGGTGCCAATAGCAATTCTCGCTGCGGCTCAGGCAACGGTGGAAGAAAAGGTTCAAATTTGAGGACCGACAGTTATAGTCAGTAAGGTTCCAAAGGCCAGATATAATTATTATTGAAATACTAAACTTTGGCGGGGAAGGGCGGTTTTTTTA
>CAZPLE010000032.1:0-5363 GCA_964587375.1 uncultured bacterium | reverse complement strand
GCGACCAGGAATGTGGTGGTTACCTTTACCGAAGGGCTGAACTTTGCCGCGGAATGTTACCGTATCTTGAAGGAAACGAAAGCCATCTTTGACCTGGAGATCTCTGTTGACGAAACAGCGACTCCCACCAGCCCCATCCAGCACATCTTCATTGTGGAATACCTGAGAAAGAAGAACGTCCGGTTCACAAGCATTGCACCTCGCTTTCCTGGAAGGTTGGAAAAGGCGATTGACTACCAGGGCAGTATTCTTGAATTCGAAAAGGGTTTGCGCCAGCATCTGGAGATCTGCAGATATTTTGGCGGATACAGGCTGAGTATCCATTCCGGTAGTGACAAGTTTGCCCTTTATCCTGTAATACGCAAAACCTGTGATGCTTTCCATATTAAGACTGCCGGGACGTCCTGGTTGCAAGCGGTCAAGACTATCGCGGTGAAAGATCCTGCACTCTACCGAAAGATTCACCACTGTGCCCTTGAGCATCGGAAAGAGGACCGAGAAGGATACTCTGTCACCCTGAAGACCAAAAATATTCCCGACATTGAAAGATTGCCCGATGAAAGACTGCCTGACCTTTTTTCTCTACCCGAGAGTCGACAACTGATCCATCTTGCTTACGGCTCAATACTTACCCATTTCCGGGAGGAGGTTTTTTCCGCCCTATTTCTGCACGAAGAAGAACATTATCGTCAGGTCGAAGAACATTTACATAAACATCTGGACTTATTAACTTAAGGCAAAGATGCTCTTGTCTGTTGTTAACCTGAGCAAGGAGTTCTGGGTTCGGCCCGGACCAGACAAGCCGCTAAAAAGGATTGAGGTGTTAAAGTCTTTAAACCTTGAGATTAAAAGGGGAGAGATTGTTGGTATCCTTGGCGACAGTGGGTCCGGCAAAAGCACCCTGGCAAAGATTATCTTAAGGCTACTTGAACCTTCCGCAGGAAAGGTTTATTATGAAGGAAGGGATATCTTTGCTCTTTCCGGCAAGGATTTGCTTTCGTGGCGCAAAAGAGTGCAGATTGTCTTTCAAAACCCTTACCGTTCTTTGCCGCCGCGCAAAAGGGTAGCAACCATTCTCAGTGAAGTGATACGTTACCACCGGATAATAAAAGAGAGGCGCCAGGAAAAAGATTATATAGAGAACCTGCTCCGGTTGGTGGGACTCTCCCAAGAAGACGGCGAGAAGTTCCCTTACCAGTTCTCCGGGGGAGAGCGCCAGCGGATTGCTATTGCCAGAAGTCTGGCGGTGAATCCGGAACTTCTGGTTCTGGATGAACCGACCAGCAATCTTGACCTGTCTATCCAAGCGCAAGTGATTAATTTTTTAACAGAGTTACGCGAAAAATTAAACCTGACCTATCTTTTTATCACGCACGACCGTGACCTGGCAGCCTACTTTTGTGACCGCCTCTTGGAATTGAGATCCGGTACATTACAGCCGTTATAAGGGGCCGCAATGAAAGAGGTAGCACTACCATTAACCAGCCAAGTTATTGCCTCCCTTTCGGCCGGAGATGAGGTCCTTCTTTCCGGCGTAGTCTATACCGCAAGGGACAGAGTCCACCGAATTATCTTTGAGGAAATAGTCTCCGCTCAGAAAAAGAGACGAAAGGACCTTTCCCTACCCTTTCCGCTCGCTGGCCAGACAATCTATTATTGCGGCCCGACACCAACGCCTCCAGGCCGAATAATAGGTTCCGCAGGACCAACGACCAGTTCCCGAATGGATAACTATACGCCACTGCTTCTCCGTTACGGTCTTAAGGGTATGATTGGCAAGGGTAGCCGAAATGTGGTAGTTCGCCAGGCTATTGCTCGCTACGGTGCAGTCTATTTTGTCACCTACGGTGGGTGCGGAGTTCTCCTGGCCAGCCATATAAAGGAAGCAAAGATAGTGGCTTTCCCAGAGTTGGGCCCTGAGGCGGTATGGAGACTGCTATTAGTTGACTTTCCAGCAGTGGTTGGGATAGACTGCAAAGGAAAGGTCTTTCCAGATGGTTCTTAACGATTTGATTGCGGCCAACGCAGAGTCGTTTCCGAGAAAACCGGCACTGGTATGCGGAAAGAAGATTACCAGTTACCAACAACTGGGTAAGGAGATAATCAGTCTGGCTTCCGGACTGATGAGCCTGGATATTAAAGTGGGTGATCGGATAGCGCTACTTATGCGCAACCGACCGGAATTTGTAACCATCTTTTTTGCTATTCTCCGGGTCGGCGGAATTCCGGTGCCTCTCAATTACCTTTGGAAGGAAGAGGAACTCTCTTTTGTGCTTTCCGATAGCGGGGCGGTGCTTCTCTTTACGGAAAAGGAGTTTGTGGAAATTGGTAAAAATCTTCAACGACGCCTGGAAAGAATGAACAATGTAGTGCTGGTTGATGGTGCCCAAACGGTTTCCGAAGGGATAATAGCCTACCGCGACCTTCTCCGCTCTGCACCGACAAGACCATTCCCGATAACCGCCGGCACCGATATAGCCTGCCTCATCTACACCTCAGGTACTACTGGATTTCCAAAAGGAGTAATGCTCACGCATGAAAACTTGCTTGCCAATGTTGAAAGTTGCCGACAAGCAGTCTCCCTTTCTTCTCGGGACCGCTTCCTCTGTGTCCTGCCGATGTTTCATACTTTCTCCTTTACCGTCTGTGTCCTTATCCCCCTTTCTCTGGGCTGTACCATCTTTATCGTTCCTAAACTTGAACTTGGTCAGTTCCGGAGGTTGATGTACGATATCTTAAAATGGCGCATAACCATCTTTGTTGCCATCCCTGATCTCTATCAGATCCTAAGCGAAATTAGAATCGCTTTCTTCGCCCAGATTGCTCTCCGGTTCTTTAACCCTGTCCGGCTGGCAATCTCAGGAGCAGCGGCTCTTCCTCCAGAAGTACTGAAATCTTTTGAGGCTCGTTTTGGTATCCCCCTCCTTGAGGGTTACGGACTTACCGAGACGGCACCGGTGGTAACCTTAAATCCGCCGGGCAGAAGTAAAGCCGGCTCCATTGGAGTTCCTATCCCCGGAGTAGAAGTCAAGGTGGTTTCGGAAGAAGGGGAAGAACTGCCCCCTGGCCAAGTGGGGGAGATTGTGGTAAAGGGAAAGAATGTGATGTTTGGTTATTACCATCGGCCGGAGGAGACCAGAGAGGTCTTAAAGGATGGGTGGCTGTTCACCGGGGACCTGGCAAAGAAGGATGAGGATGGTTATCTTTTCCTCGTTGACCGGAAGAAAGAGATGATTAACTTTAAAGGCTTAAATATCTATCCCCGGGAGGTGGAAAACGCAATCTATCAGCATCCAGCGATCAAAGAGGCTGCGGTCATCGGCGAACCTGTTCCGGTCGGAGAAGTCCCGGTGGCTTACGTGGTTCTCAAAGAGGGCAACCAGATAACAGCCAAAGAACTTCTGGACTTTCTGCGACTCCGGCTGGCAACCTATAAACTACCTCGCCGGATAATCTTCCGGGAGGAACTCCCCCATACCGCTACCGGAAAGATATCAAAGAAAGAGTTAAAAAAGCAAGCCTGGGACGAAAAAACGGGCAAAGTATTTAGGTCTTCTTCTTAAAAGAAAGGAAAGGGAGGCTTTGGTCGGTGATGGTGGCTATCAGGAAAGTAGAAGAGTACCTTAAAAAAGAAAAGGAGCGGGTAGACCGGTACCTTTATTCCCTTCTGCCCCTGCGAAATGATAGTCTGAAAGAGTTTTCGGAATCTCTGCGTTATGCGGTCTTTCCGGGCGGGAAACGGATAAGACCGGTCCTGCTTCTCCACCTTTATCGCCTTTGTGGCGGAAGGGGAAATAAGGCTTTGCCAGCAGCGGCAGCCATAGAACTCATCCACTCCTTTTCCCTTATTCAGGATGACCTGCCCTCTATGGATAATGATGACTTTCGCCGGGGTAAACCATCCCTCCACCGCGCCTACAAAGAGTTTACTGCTCTTCTGGCCTCCGACTATCTTCTCATTCTCGCTTTTCAGGAACTAGCCCGACATTATCCTGCCCAGATTTTATGTGAGGCAACCAGAGCCCTTGGCCTTGATGGACTTACTGGTGGACAGTATCTGGACCTTACCTTTCAGAAAAAGAGACTATCTTCAGAAATTCTGAAAGAGATTCGGACCAAGAAGACTGCGGTCCTCTTTCAATTGGTTTTCAGATTGGCGGCTCTCCTTGCGGGAGAAGATAAAGAGCGGGTAAACCTGTTTGGCAAATACGGCCTTACTTTTGGCCTGGCTTTTCAAATTCGCGATGACCTTAAAGACGAGAGCAACGGGGAAAGCCGGCAGGCAATGAACGCAGAAATAGAGAGATTGACTGAAGAACTGACAAGGCTTGAGAACCGGATGAAAATTTCCTCCCCCGTCCTGGCCTATTTCCGACGATTTCTCCGAAGTGAAGAGGCAGGGTGAAAAGGAAGAAAATATCCTAAAATTACTGCTCAGCAACCACCGGGTTTGTCAGTATCCCTATCCCTTCTATTTCTACCTCAATCACATCTCCAGGCTTCAGAAAGACTGGCGGCTGGCGGGAGAATCCTACCCCAGCAGGGGTCCCGGTCATAATCAGGGTACCAGGTAAAAGGGTCATCTGATGGGAAAGGTAGGAGACGATCTGGGGAACGGGAAAGATTAAATCTTTGGTGTTTCCATCCTGCATAACCCTGCCGTTAAGCCTGGATTGCACCCTCAGATGGAGTGGGTCTATTTCGGTTTCAATGCACGGTCCGATGGGCGCGAAGGTATCGAAAGACTTGGCTCTTGCCCATTGCCGGTCAAGCCTTAACTGACAGTCCCGAGCGGTCACATCGTTCCCGCAAGTATAACCAAAGATATAATTGAGCGCCTCTCCTTCCGAAACGTTCTTTGCCTTTCTGCCGATAACCACTACCAGTTCTGCTTCGTAATCAACCTCTGAGGGTGCAGAAAGAGGCAAAACGATGGGCTGAAGGTGTCCGGTAATGCTGGTTGTTGCTTTCAAAAAGATTACCGGCGCTACTGGTGGTTCCCATTTACCTTCTCGGGCATGGCCGGAATAGTTAATCCCCAGAGCGATGATATTGGGAGGGTCCAGTGGTGGCAAAAAGGAAGTGACTCTTTTAAGCGGAAAGATTACCCCTGTCTCCTTGGCGCCATCAAGAAGCGGAGGGCGATCCAGAAGGTGAATCTCTTCCCCTTTCAGCACTCCGTAATCTCCTGCTGGACCTGTTTCTGGTGCGATGACCCTAAAGATTTTCATATCTGGCTTTTATTATATTATCGCATATTTTTGAGAAAACTTTCTCTCCATACTTTTTTGGTGATATAATATATTTTTTGTATTTTGATATATTTATATGATAAGGGTTTTGGTCTTGCGTACCGCAGGCAC
>CAZPLE010000031.1:0-6746 GCA_964587375.1 uncultured bacterium | reverse complement strand
GGGTAAAGGGGATGGCTCAAGCTGGATAAATGCCTGTACACTCCAAGATGCGCTCATCATCGCAGCATCTGGGGATGAGATATGGGTTAAAAGGGGTGTGCATAAGCCAGGCGAGTCTACTGGTTTTCAACTTCCAAGTGGAGTGACAATCTATGGTGGATTTATCGGTTTTGAGATAAGTAAAAATCAGAGAAACTGGGAGAGATATAAAACTATTTTAAGCGGCGACATTGACAACAATGATATTGACAACGATGGAGACGGTATCATAGAACCTGATGAAGGAGACCAGATTCAAGGTAGTAATGCTTATCATGTAGTTTATGGTGAAGGAGTGAGAAATACAACTTTAGATGGTTTTATCATCACTGCTGGTCATGCAAATGGTGGGTACCCTCATAATTTTGGCGGTGGTATGTATATTTCGCAGAGCACCCTTAATATTACCAATATAATCTTAATTGGAAATACTGCCAGTCATTCTGGAGGTGGAATAAGTACCAGTTATGCTACTCTTACTTTCAGCAATATAACTTTCAACAGGAATTCTGCCACAGAAAGGGGTGGTGGAATGTACAACTTCCACATTAGCCCCATTCTTACTGATGTTACGTTGGTCGGGAATTTAGCAGGAAGTGGTGGAGGAATGTACAATTACAGTAGCAGTCCTTCTCTCAATAATGTTTCTTTCATAGAAAATTCAGCAGGAAGTGGTGGAGGAATGCACAACACCAACAATAGTAACCCCACACTCAATAATATTCTCTTTCTACAAAATTCAGCAGGAACAGATGGTGGAGGGATGTACAACTATGCTTCAAGTCCAACCCTTAACAATGTAACTTTTCATGGAAATTTTGCAAAAACAGCAGGTGGAGGAATATTTAATACAGCTACATCTTCTTTAACCCTTACCAATGGGATAATGTGGGGCGATAATGCTTCTGATTATCCTGATTATAAAGAAATTTTTAATTCTTCAAACAGTAGCGCTTTGATTGCTTATAGTGACATTGAAGGTTGTGGTGGTTCTGGTAGCAACTGGAACTCTGGGATGGGCACAGATGGAGGCAATAATATTGATGAAGACCCTCTTTTTGTTGACACTTCAATTGGTAATCTTCGCTTAAATAGTGGCTCACCAGCGATAGATAAAGGGAATAACGAAGTTGTTTCGGTAGACATAGACCTTGACGGAAACCCCAGAATTGTAGATGGAGATGAAGATGGCGAGGAAATTGTAGATATGGGTGCATATGAATTCCAGTTCTCAAGAGAAATTCCTCCAGCCCCTCCAGAAGTTTCAGGCGAAAATTTCTGTTTTATAGCAACCGCTTGTTTTGGTAATTATAATCATCCTTTTGTTAAAATTTTAAGGAAATTCAGGGATAAATACTTACTTACAAATCCAATTGGTAAAGAGTTTGTTAAGTGGTACTATTTACATTCTCCAAAATATGCGAAGATTATAAAGACCAACACACTTATCAAAATTTTTGCCCAGATTATCCTATTACCAGTTGTCTTTATTGTTTACTTAATGGTTAAAGGATTATTGCCATTTATCTTTCTGTGTTGCACCTTAGAACTATTAGCATTCAGGAGAACAAGGCAACCTTCCTTTTAGCCTAAAAACTTAAGGGGTGGCTAACGGGATTCGAACCCGTTCTAAAGGAGCCACAGTCCTTTGTGCTGCCGTTACACCATAGCCACCATGCAACTTTAAGATATTTTAACACCATAAGAGCAACAACTGCAATAAAGAAGCCGCAGGAGAAAGGTGTTATATAATAAAAGAATCAAAGACAAAATTCCTCAGCAATCTCTTCCAGAAAGCCAAGTTCGTCAGCAATGTCAAGGATGGTGATCCGGCGGCGCAAGTATCGGCTGTAGAGAATCGCCTGACGCGCGAGGTTTCTGTTGACACCAATCTCCTTAAAACTTATAGGGCATTCCGCATCCTTAAGAACCTTGTTTATCCTTTTAGAAGGAAGGGCAAGACTAAACGCCTCTCTCTTTATCTTGTCCCAAAGAGAGGGAAGAACCTGACGCAATCTTTTCAGGTTGGCAATCTTTCTCCAGAACTCTTCTTCAATCTCCAAACCGTTCTTCTGGTAAAAACCCAGGATAGTTGAGTAGGAAATCTTTCTTTTATTAATTGCCACGTTGACCTCCTGTGGAGTCAAATTCTTAAGCCTCTCATAGATGGTAGCAGATATCAGTGTGGCCAGTCCAACCTGTAGTCCGTGATAAGAAAATGGCTTCCCGGTTTTCTGGTGGGCTATCATATCCAGAAAGTGGGAGATGAGATGTTCTCCTCCGGAAGCCGGTGAGGAAGTACCGGCAATAACCATTGAGAAACCACCTACATTTAGACCCTCCATAAGGAAACGAATTGGCTTTTCCTCACGGTTGATAATCTTTCTGGCTTTATTAAGATACCTCTCTTCTGCCTGGCTGGTCAGGATATAGGGTAAAGGACAGAACCCTTCGCCAGTTATTAGAGAAGAGATCTTCCAGTCTGCATTAGCGAAGGACCTGGCGAGACTATCAGCGAACCCGGCTTTAATTAGAGGCAATGGAGCATTGGAAATGACTTCAAGGTCGGTTATGACGCCGATTGCTGGCTGGGCTGGCAAGGTAACCTTAACACCTTTGGATAAAAAAGCAGCCACACCGGAAGTGTAGGCGTTCATTGAGGGAGCGGTCGGAAAAGAGACCCAGGGAATCTTTTGTCTGTCGGCCAGATACTTACCCATATCGGTAAGGGAACCACTTCCCACAGTGATAAGAATATCTTTCCCTTTCAAACCCTTTTCAATTTCGCTGAAGTATCCCTCATTGGCATAAACAACCTTCTTTTCGTTCTTGGGAAAAAGAACAAGAGAAGAGGTCTTCCATTTATCCTTTAAGACCTCTACGCACTTGTGACCAGCAACGTGATAGGTAATATCATCACTCAGGACCAAAACCTCTTTCCCTTTTATTAATGAAGATAAAAAATCTGGGAGCAACCCAATTGCCCCTTTTTGGAGAATCATTTTCCGGGTAGGGATAAAATGTTTTTTCTTGCAAAAACCACAAAGGAAACTTTTGTTTAAAAGGGATTCTATTCTTAAAACTCTCTTTTTCGCTTTCTCCATACTCACCTTTAGGTCTTATTATATGACACCAGGGAAACAAAAAGAAAATGGTTCCCCTTTTTTAATCTAAAGATCACTTGCCAATCTAAAGACTGGATATGGTAAAATATTAGAAGCAAAATTTCCTGCCAGTAAAGAAGGCTCCAGTCGGGGCTTTTCCGCATCTGGTCAAAGACAATTAAGGAGGGGAAAGATGCCTTTAGTCAATGAAAGGGAACTTCTTTTACCGGCCCTGGAGGAAAGAAGGGCAGTGGGCGCTTTTAATGCCAACAATATGGAGATGGTGCAGGCATTTACCTGGGCAGCAGAAGAGATGACCCAGGAACTTGGCAGGCCAGTTGACCTCATTATTCAGTTAAGTCCTGGAGCCAGTAAATATGCCGGCTGGGCTTTAGGTGCCGGTATGGTTAAGATTGTAGCGGCAGAATCCAAAATCCGCATCGCCTTAAACCTTGACCACGGCACCAAATTAGAGCAGGTGCAAAAGGCTTTGGATAATGGATTCACCGCAGTTCTCTTTGATGGCTCATCTCTTCCTCTGGAGGAGAACATTAAGATGACAAAGGAAGTGGTCCGAATGTGCCACCCCAGCGGTGTACCGGTGGAAGCAGAATTGGGAAAGGTTCCGAAGATTGAAGATTACTTTACTTCCAGTGAAATTGCTTATTTGCGCTCTTTACCAGCCCCGGAAGCGGTTAAGATTATCCGGGAAAAAGCAGGCAAATCCGTGGAAGACCTGATGGCCAAACCTGAAGATGTAGAAAGGTTTGTGTCGGAAACCGGATGCGACTTTCTGGCGGCAGCCTTTGGCTCCATTCATGGGATATGGGATGACATCTGGCCAGTAAGGGTTGACCGACTTATTGCAATTCAGGAAAGGGTCCGGATGCCTCTTGTCTGTCACGGTTCCTCCGGAGTTTTAATGACCCCTAAAGATGTGGAGGAGAAGAAAGTAGAACTTGCTGATGGGGAAGGAACGTTGCTTGATGCTATAAAGACCGGTGGCGTGACCAAGGTCAACGTGGCGACCATCCTTTCCATCTCGTTTATTGACGGGTTTATCGGTGCCTACCAGGCAAACCCAAGCGAAAAGGACTTCCGGAAATTGGGTGGACCAGGCCGGGATAAGGTAAAAGAGAAAACGAAAGAGTATATGAGACTCTTTGCCGGCATTCAATAAGCGTAGAAGCGACCGTAAGGCCGGCTGGTTCGGGAAACAAATTTCTGGAAAGTGACCTTAAAAATTTCCGAAAGAGAAAGACCAAAGTCCCAAGCAAACTCTTCAAGATAGGGTTGAATAAAATTTTGGTCATTTTCGGTAAAGGGAGTAAAAGTAACCTCTTTTCCCAAAAATTTTGGGGATTCAGGGTTTCTTAAGTAAATGGTTCCACCATGCATACCGGTGCCGAGAAATTTTCCCGTTAATGGCCTTTGGTTGTTAGAAAGACCAAGAACTATTATCAACCCCCCGGCAAGGTATTCACCTAAATAATCTCCTGCTTTTCCACCGATGATAATCACCGGAAATTTATCCTGATAGGATTTGGCGTGGATACCTCCACGCCAGCCAATATTGCCCTTAACAAAGATCTTTCCTCCCCGAATTGAATGGCCTAAAATATCTCCAGCGTCTCCGTAAATAGTAATCTTGCCTCCAGACATTGTATTTCCGATACCATCTTCACCGTTTCCGTAAAGGAAGATTTCTGGGCCATCCATAAAGGCGCCCAGGTCGTTGCCAGCAATCCCTTCAATCCTGATTTGAACCTTATCTCTCAGGCCAGCGGCGATAAAACGTTGGCCAAGAACATTTTTCAGAACAATCTCCTTTTTGCCAAGAGAGATTTCTTGACGAAGTTTTTCATTCAACTTTCGGTGCGTCAGCCCGGTTGCGTCAATCCGAATCATACCTCAACCCCTTCCCCCGATACCAGATGTTTCTGGTAATCGGAAGGCAAATAGACAAGACCAAAATCTTCTTCCAGTAGTTTATCTTTAAAAGCAGTCACATCAACTTTCTCTTTAATTAAGCCGGTGTAAATGCCAGACCGTTCTATTGAGCCGATAAAAATGTACCCGATAACCCGGTTTTGCCTGACAAGGATCTTGCGGTAAAACCCCTTTTCCGGAAGATACTCAGAAAAGACTTCGGCTCCTGGATCATCAGTTATACCGACAGAGACAGTAGGCAAACCCAAAATTTCCAGAGCGTTCATAACTATCCCGCCCTTATATCCGGAACCTAAGTCTCTTTTGTTCAGACTATCGGTAGAAGCCATTGCCATACCAGCCGCCTTTCCCTGTCGGACCGCTTCGGGCCAGAGAGGAAGTGGACCTTTCACTCCGGAAAGAAGGTTTTCCACTTGGACGCAATCACCAGCCGCATAAATGTTTGTTGCGCTCGTACGCATTTCCCGATCAATCACAATTCCCTTACCAACCTGCAATCCTGCCTCTTCTGCCAGTTCTACCCTGGGACGCACTCCGACAGCAATCACTGCGAGGTCAACCTTTACTTCTCCGCCTTTTTTCAGGGTCGCCCGGCAGATCCTACCGCGGCTCCCGCCAAAAGACTCTACCGTATCTTGGGTATGAACAATAAGGCCATTTCGGGAAAGGTGCACCGCCACTATTTCGGAGGCATAACGGTCAAAGGTAGTGGAAAGTAGATATGGAGCAAGTTCTACAATCCGAACCTGAAAACCAAGCCGGTGAAAAGCCTCGGCAGATTCCAGCCCAATTAATCCCCCGCCTAATATTAAGACCTCTTTTACAGAATTCCTTGCTAAATAGTCTTTGATGCGCTCAACCTCTGACAGAGAAAGAAAGGTAAAAACCCCTTCCAGGCCACAACCCAGTATCCGAGGTTTCAAAGGTACCGAACCGGTGGAAAGAAGGAGATTGTCGTATGAAAACTCTTTCTCTTTCTGCAGCAGAAGACCATCTCTTTCTACTGCCAGAACCATCTTTTTCTCAGGGATGAGCTGGGTTACTCTGGTCTTTAACCTAATGCTAATCTCCAATCTCTGAAAAAAGTCTTTTCGCCGAAAAGAGAGTTTCTCCAGAGAAAATTCCCCAGATAAGTATCGTGCCAGAAGGGGCCGGGAGTATGAAAGATGGTCCTCTTCCGAAATCAACATAATAGACCCTTTTTTGTCCCTCTTTCTGATCTCTTCTGCCGCGGCAACTCCAGCGGCAGAATTTCCAACAATCAGATAGTGAACCATTTTACTCATAGACAAGGGCCTCATTGGGACAATTTTTGACACAGACTGGGTCGCCTTCGCAAAGGTCGCATTTAGAAATAATCTTGCGGTCTTTGTGGTTGGGCCTGATTACGCCCAGTGGACAAACCATAAGACACATCCAGCATCCGACACACTCTTCTTCATGGCAAAGGATAGCGCCCTGTTCATTACGGTACATTGCGCCGGTCGGACAGGCCTCAAGGCAAGGCGCATTTTCGCAGTGCCGGCATTGAACAGCAAAAGAGCGATGGCCCTTTTCTTCCACAAAGAGTCGGGGAATGGGCTTTGGTCCTTCCTCGCGGAAAGCCTTTATCAATTTCTTGCTTCGGGAATGCTGAACGAAGCAGTATATTTC
>CAZPLE010000030.1:0-4710 GCA_964587375.1 uncultured bacterium | reverse complement strand
CCAAGCATGGTGAGAAGAAGCGGGGTTGATTTGATAAGAGGCTTGCTATGAAAGGGCTGGAAGTTTTTGTGGGGACCAGCGGCTGGTTTTACGACTGGAACGAAAAACGGACTCTGGACTGGTATATAGAAAACTCTGGGCTCAATGCGGTGGAATTGAATGCCTCTTTTTATCGCTTTCCTTTTCCAAATCAGATAAAGGGATGGGCAAAGAAGGGAAAAAGCCTTGTGTGGGCAGTAAAGGTGAGTCGGTTAATCACGCACCGTTACCGGTTCAACGAGGAGGCGCTCCGGGTATGGAAAGATTTTAAAGAACTCTTTAAGGTTCTGGACGAGTGTATCGCTTTTTATCTTTTTCAACTCCCGCCAGATTTCACCGCGGTAGAAAAGGCAGTAAGATTTTCGGAAAAGACCGAACTTGGTAAAAGATTCGCACTGGAATTGAGAAACAAAAAATTACTGGAAGGAGCCTTCTGGAAAGAGTGTCCGGGGAAAATCACCCTGGTTTCGCTTGACTCGCCAGAGTTCCAAAGTAAAATCTTTCCGGGAAAGACGGTCTACTTAAGGATGCACGGGAGAACCTCTTGGTATAGTCACAATTATTCTCTGGAGGAACTTCAGGAGATCGTCGGAAAGATTTTAGCCTTGAATCCAGAACGCGTCTTTATCTTTTTCAATAATAACCACCAGATGCTGGCAAACGCCCGGACGATGCTTACCCTATGGAAATAAAAGAGGCAGAACTGGTATCCAGAGCGAAAGAAGGCGACCAAGATGCGTTTGAAAAATTGCTAAAAAAATATGAAGACAGGATATATAACTTGGCTTATCGCATCCTGGGTAACCGTTCCGATGCGGCTGATATTTTGCAAGAAGCATCTCTTAAAGCCTTTCAGGCGCTGCCGAACTTTTCCGGACGGTCCAGTTTCGGAACCTGGTTCTACCGAATCGCTGCCAATCTCTGCTTGATAAGACTGCGTAAGAAAAAGAAGAGAGCAGCCCTTTCCTTAGAAGAAATTACCGCGGCAAAGGATGAAGAAGGAAAAAGGAGAGCTTACGAAATACCCGATTGGTCCAACAACCCAGCAGCTTCTCTGGCCAATGCAGAATTACGAACTCTTCTGGAAAGGAGTATTACGGAATTGCCAGATATCTATCGGTTGCCTTTTGTCCTTTATGAAATGGAAGGTAAATCTGTAAAGGAGGTAAGTAAGATGCTGAAGATCAGCGAGTCAGCGGTTAAAACAAGGCTGCACCGCAGCCGACTTGCCTTGCGGGAGAAACTATCAGATTACTTCCGAGATCTAAATAAATAAGATGATATTGATAAAGTGCCAACGGTACAGGACGTCCTTTTCGTCTTATCTTAACGGCGACCTCAACGCCCAGGCAAGCCGGATACTGGAAAAACATCTCCAATCCTGTCTGGACTGCCAGAGAGAGTTACGAACCTTTCGGAAAACGATTGAACTGTATAAAAACCTTCCCCTCCTTTCTGTACCAGAAGAACTACATACCGAAATAATGAAAAGAATTAAGGAGGTGATGAAACTACAACCTTTTAATCTGCATCTAATAATACGAAAAACAAAGGTAAGGGTAGCCAGACGAAAGGAGGTGAGGATAATGGCAGAAAGAGGAAGAAGAGGGTTAATGCCCTGGATGGACCTTCCCACTCTGGGTTCCTTCCGGGACGAGTTTGACCGGCTTCTGGACCGGTTCTTTCCGGAGTTTCCCAGCCGGTGGCCAGAGACTACCTGGGTTCCAGCGGTTAATGTTGCGGAGGAAGAAGACAGGGTAGTGGTCAAAGCCACCATCCCGGGCGTAGACAAAAATAACCTAGAAGTCAAAGTGACTGGCGATACCCTGATTCTCTCCGGAAAGACTGAAGAAGAAAGAGAGAAAAGAGAGAAAGATTACTACATCCACGAAATAAAGAGCGGGGCTTTCCGCAGAGAAGTAAGTTTACCTTCTGAGGTGGTGGCCGACAAGGTAACTGCCAGTTACCGGGATGGTATCTTGACCATCAACCTGCCTAAGGTTAAAGAAGCCAGGGCAAAAGAGGTCAAGGTAAAAATAGAATAAGGGTGAAGTCCAATGTTCGGCACACGGAAAGGTCGTGCGCCGAACATTGGCTTTCTCTTTTAGACGATGCCGATATTTTGTTACCGCTGTCAGGATTGCAACCTTCTCTTTGAAAGGCTGGTGAGGCCCCCCGAAAAAGAGCCGGAGGCCTGTCCTGATTGCAAGGGAAAGATTAAGAAAGAGTTTGTTCCCTTTTCCATAGGCAAAAGCGAAACTTCTTCAGATTCCACTGGCAGTTCCTGTGTCGGCTGTCAAGCCAGTTCGTGCAGTAACTGCCGAAAATAGATGGAAATCAAGGGCTTCTTGCCGAGCACTTTCATTGACTATCCCGGAAAGGTAGCAGCCGTTATCTGGACACCCGGCTGCAATCTCCGTTGTCCCATCTGTTACAACATTGACCTGGTTTTGAATAAACCAGGATTGCCTTGCTATCCAGAAGAAAGAATAATTGCTCACCTCAAGAAAGAAAGGGACTTTCTTGACGGGCTGGTAATCACCGGAGGGGAACCCACTCTCCAATCGGACCTTCTCCAATTTGTTAAAAAGATAAAGACCGCAGGGTTCTTGGTAAAATTGGACACCAACGGTACCAACCCGATGGCTCTCCGGGAACTTCTGAAAGAGAAACTTCTGGACTTTGTTGCTCTGGATATCAAAGGACCGCCAGATGCGGAAAAGTTCTCCTTTCTTACTGGGATCAGTCCTCAAGCCTTTTCCAAAATTCTCTCTTCCGTGATAACCTGTGTTGACTTACTTCTTGATTCGGGAGTAGAATATGAAATAAGAACAACGGTGGCTCCGAATAGCCTTCAGGAAGACGATTTTGTGGAGATATCCCGTCTTCTTAAGAGCCGGACGGAAAGATCTCTTTTTCCCGGTCGTTACGTTATCCAAAACTTTTTTTCCGCTCCAACCTTAAATCCGGAATTTGCCACCAGAAAACCCTGGGAAAAAGAAAGGCTTTGCAACCTCCAGAAAAAGTTACAACCTTATTTTCGGGAAGTTATTATTCGCGACCGATGATGAAAAAACTTTTACTCTGCCTTTTGGTTTTGTCCCTAATAGCCGGATGGCTGTTGATGAACCCGGATGCGGCGGTAAGCCAAACCGGATTTGTGGGAAAACCCGCTCCTGATTTTACTATAAAAAGGCTGGACGAAAAGATGCTTCGGATATCAGGATTGAAAGGAAAGGTGATTGTGCTCAATTTCTGGGCCACGTGGTGTCCTCCTTGCCGAAGAGAAATTCCGGAATTCATCCAGTTCTTCAAGGATTATGAAAAAAAGGGAGTTATAGTTGTGGGGATAAGTCTGGATAGAGACGAGGCATATTTGCGGGAGTTTGTCCGCTCCCGAGGAGTAAACTATCCGGTCGCTGCTGACCCGTCGGGCAAAATTGCAAAACTCTATGGCGGAATAAGGTTTGTTCCTACTACCTTTATCATAGACCGGCGTAGTATAATTAAAGAGATGCGAGTGGGAGAAATCTCCCGGGAAGAACTCTGGAAAATGGTAGCACCTAACCTTTGACTATCGCTTATGAAAATTTGTGCTTCTACCTTTATTTGTTACCAAAAACCGCTGCTGGAGATGCTGCCCATCTTTGGCCGGGCAGAGATTAAGAACCTGGAGATCTGGGCGGCTTTTCCCTATGGAAGCGAACGCCATTTTCCTTACTGGGAAAAGGGTTATATAGATACCTTTGCCCGCCACTTAAAGACTAATGGCTTAAAAACCAAAGCCCTCCATGCTCCTTTTAGCGAAACCCTTGACATCTCCTCTCTTGATGATTCCTCGCACCGGGAAGCAATCCGGGAGATAAAAGAGGTGGCTTCTCTTTTTAAAAAACTTCCCGGAGCGGAGATTGTCGTCGTTCACCCCGGAGGCATAGTCATTCAAAAGGGGGAAGAGGAAGAAAGAAGAAGACTGGAACAAAGTCGCAAGGGTTTGAAGGAATTGGCTCACTTTTTAAGTGCCAATGGCCTTCGGCTGGCAGTGGAGAATATGCTGCCGGGGTTGATCGCCTGGAACCCATCCGATCTTCTCTTTTTGACCGAAGGACTCCCCCAAACAGGGGTCTGTCTTGACACCGGCCATGCTTATATCTCCGGAGTCCTGGAGGAGTTCTTAGAGAGATTGAAAGAAAAGATAATCGCTTTTCACCTTTCGGATACATATGATTCTGTAGACAGACATCTTCTTCCCTTTGAGGGGTCGATAGATTGGTCTTTCTTCAAGGAAAACGGTCTGGGGAAAGAAGGAAATCAGGCGATACTCACCTTTGAAACCAGAACCCGGGGAAACCTTCAAACCTCTCTGATAGAGATGAAGGCTGCTTTCCAAAAGTTAATAGCATAAAAGGAGAGATAATGGAGACGGTGCTCAATGAATTAAACTTTGAAAAAGAGGTAAAAGAGAGTGAGCTTCCTTACCTGGTAGACTTCTGGGCTTCGTGGTGTGGCCCCTGTCAGATAATGGAACCGGTGGTTGCTCAGATAGCCGAAGAGCATGAAGGAAAGATTAAAGTGGGGAAGGTCAATGTAGATGAAAATCCAAACCTGGCTGGACAATTTGGTATTATGGGCATACCCACTTTTATCCTCTTTGTAAATGGTAAAGAGAAAGAG
>CAZPLE010000029.1:0-4431 GCA_964587375.1 uncultured bacterium | reverse complement strand
GTAGTATCTACGGATTCTGAGAGATAATTGAGTGTTTCGGTAATCAGTTTCTGGGAGTCGAAAGATACCCGGTTCGCCAGTTTTAACGAATAACGATAAGATTCAGAAATTGCCGAGCCACATAAAATATCGTGAAACTGGTTGAAAAGGGCGATGCGCCACCACTCTTCCAGTTCCTTTTCCGGATACCTCTTTCCAAGAAGGTTAGCCAGCACGGAAAAAGTTTCCAGCGCTAAAAGACTATTTTCACAGTTCCGGTTTGCCTTTTTTATATCCCCATGGGTCGTGTAGCAGCCTTCAAAGATAGGGTTTAACTCTTCTTTGACCACTGGGTAATCCTTTTTGTTGCGGACCAACGTAAAAAACCTTTTAGTAGTAGAAAAGACCAAATTAGGAATGGCTGGTTTTTGTTCAAGCCGTCTTTTTCTTTCTATATCTTTTCGGGTTGGTCCACCACCATGGTCACCAACTCCGTAAACAAAGATGCTCTCTTTCAGGCTATATCTTTTTTCAAATTCTACCGCTACCTGACAGACCTTTTCCGGGGTAATCTGGTTATTATAAAGACTGTTTAGAACCAGGACCTTTCCACCGTCCGGACCTTTCCAGAGGAAGAGGGGATATTTAAAACCACCAGCAGAATACCGATAGCCGGCCCGCATTAAATAATAATTTTTTATGCCCGCATGATTCAGAATGGTAGGAATAGTAACTGGATGACCAAAGGTATCAGGAGACCACATAATCTCTGGCTGTACTCTTTTGCCAAACCGTTCCGTGATGTATTTTCTGGAATAAATGATATGTCGACAGATTGCTTCACCGTCAGCCATATTCAGATCCCCTTCTGTCCAGGCATTGACGGTAACTTCCCACCTGCCTTCTTCCACTCTTTTCTGCACGCGGGAAAAACCTCCGGGCAGTTTTCCTCCACAATACTGTAGATATGAGCCTGATCTTGAGAGAAAGTCAGTCCCGGATATTCCGCCATCAACCTTTCTACAGTGTCAAAGTCGCGGCAACAGATATTCTTAGTATCTTGGTAATCCCAGAGCCAGTTCATATCAATATGGCTATGGCCAATCAGGTGAACCCGGTATCTTTTTGCCAGGGAACGAAGGGGTTCCAGGACCTCTTCAATCTCCTTTACGTTGTTTAAAATTTCCGGCCAGGCCCGTTTTTTCAGCCATTCTATCTTTAAAAGCGAACCCGCTTTTTTAAGTGTGGCTAAAAGAGAACAATCTTTGTTTTTTTTCAAAATGGTTTGGGCAAATCGAAATTGGGCAGCCAGTGTCTGAATTTCCAAAAGATACTTCTCTACTTTCGGTATGGAGAACCAAGCACCGAAGGTACCCAGGCCATCCCCTGGGGGTGTTTTAAATGTCAAAAAGTGGCTTTGATTGGGCACCAACTCTTCAGTCAAGACCAGACTGGTGGCTACCATATCAGCCCAGAATTTATGGTGGTAGAGAGATTTGCCATTCCAGAAGACCTCCACACCAGAAGGGAATAGGAAGTGCAACTCCAAAGGATTACCAGAAAGAGAGATTCCTTCTAATTTTTGGGGAATCTTAATCTCTTTTCGGAAACAAGCCGGACCTTCCTTTGGAGACCAGACAGTATTTCTTTTAACCTCCCAGTCTCTATCGTCAAACTCCGGACTTTCTGGACTTTCTGCACCAGCAATGTTCTGCTTGAAACGAAACTCCTTCAGCTGGCAGAAATCATTAATACCATCTTCTATCTTTTTTATTTCTTTTTCCAGTTCCTGAATTGTCCTGTCCGTAGCAGTCATAAATTTATTCTGTATGGCTGGAAAGGTCCGGGTTGCCGGGTCCAAAGTGCTTGAGCATCACTATCGGGTCGGTGTCAGAAGGATTGACGATCAGGACACCTTTCTTTGCCGCATCTTCGCTGACAAAGAACTCATCGTTGGTTAACTGACCGAAACGAATGAGTGCTGGACTTTCAATCTCCCACTTTCCCATCCGGCCGTGCCCCTGAACCACGATGAGCCCATAAGCAGCAGAGTCGTAGATCATAACCTTCTTTTTCGGAAGAACCGTCAATTCCTTAGCGCTGAACCTTTCAGAACGATAAACAATCCATCTTTCAGTATAACCTTCGGCCACCATTTCCTCTTCCGGTCGAACCGGTTTTGGTTCCATAAAATGGTTGGCAACAAAATTGGGGTCAACATTCTTTTCCCAGTCAAGAACCTCAATAAGATAATCAAAATTGCCAATTTTATCAACCGGAGTATTCTTCCAGAGCATCTCCTCGGCCATTATCTGGTCCCCTACCAGAGACTGATAGATAGCATACACATCTGAGGCTTCCTGCGGTTCGTAGGTGCAGAGGCTTCCTGGTGCGTGCAAGATGCCCGGTGGGACGTCCCAGCCGGTACCGACTTGAAGACGATAGGCGCAGGAGTAATTGGTAATCTTATTATCCCCTTTGGTAAAATTTTTTAAGCATTCCTTTATCTGTTCTTTGCTCGTGCCTGGCCGGAGTCCGAAAAAGGTATAAGGAAAGTCCCCGCCGTAATTGTTCAGTTGCGGTGGGAAATAGTAAGCCTCGTGCTTCGCGTTTTGGTTGACCAATTTGGCATGTTCTGCCCGGTGGTGAACGTGGAGGGGCAGACCACCTTTGTTGTCAAAAAACTTAGCGTACATCGGCCAGCGTCCGTAATCTTTCCACAGTCGTTCACCAATGAGCGCCCCTTTCAATCCCTCTACCGCATCTCTCAAAAGGACCTTCTCTGTTTTTGAACCATCCTGAAAGACAATGAAACTTAAACCTTCGTTTGGTGCGGTTTTTGGACCATTATCGGCCGGGGTGGTGGAGGCAAACCACCGTTCGTCAATACCACCCCTGTCCCCCCCCAATGCATAGTAGTCGTCCGGGTGAAGTCTTATCCTTCGGCCCGGCACGCAGAAAGAACGGGGAACCCAGTTTGGTGCCAGCCGGATAATACCCAGACCTTCTTCCAACGCCAGTTCAGCCGTTTTTTTAGCCTCCATCTTTTCTCCTTCCAAAAATTGACCGAATGATTTTAACAAAAAATCCTGAAGGTTTACAAATTTCTATTTTCTCTCGTTGAAGAGATTGGTCTATCGCGAAGTACCTCTTTCCGGAAATACCGCGGTTACTTCGTCATCTTCACTCCCGGTGATGCCATCAAATCCTGGAGAGCGAATCTCCACGTATTGCAACCCCTTTTGGGTCTTTTTCAGACGGTATTGGTAAGGCCTGCCGAACGGGTCGAGAAGATTGCTTGACGGATCTACATAGGGACCGTTCCAGTTTTTCACCCCTGGATTCTTCAAAAGCGCTTCCAGGCCTACTTCTCTGGCCGGAAAATCACCGGTATCCCGGTAATACTGCTGTAGAGCAGCCTGAAAGACCTTAAAATCCTCAAATGCTTTCTTACCCCCTTTCAACCTTGCACCCGTTTCTCGGACGAGGCGGGTTGCCTCTTGAAGTTGCATAGCATGCATCTCCGCCATTCCACCGATAACTCCCAATTCTGAAAAAGGAATCATCTGCTTCCAGTTTTCCCATTCAGCAATCTCTGCGGCTTCAATGACTGAGGGAGGCATCGGTTTTTGATTGTAGATGACAGTGGTCGCCATCTTCTCTTTGAGGATTACGTAAGCCGGTTTTTCACCCAGGCTCTGGACGCCCACCTCACCTTCAGCCACCGCTATTCGGCTACTTTGGGTCTCCGGGTCAAACTTCACCATAAATGCGGTACCGCGCACGCCAGCAACCGCGGTAGGTGTTTCCACTTCATAACGAGACCTTTCTGTCTTCAACCTTTCCACCAATGACCAAACCTTTCCATTGGTAATCTCCGTTTTCACCTGGATGGTTCCATCTGTCTCCTGGGCCACCTCTTTAATCTCCAGAACCACGTTCTGGTCAGCGGTAAGCACCGCTTCCCTTCCAAAGGCGACTATTGCCTTTGAATCTTCTCCAGTCTGGAGCCAATTGCCGGCAGATAGCTTCATCTGCCGGACAGCAGGCCTCCAGTTTTCCTTCGCTTTCTCCCGGAAGTTTACCAGCCCCTCCATCTTTACCAGCCGTCCGGTAAGGCTTTCTCCAGACTTTGCCGGTTCCTTAGATTCCAAAGGCAGGGAAATTTGCGGCGTCACCTTTTCCTTGACACTCTTTTCTTCCTCCTCCCTTATTCTTTCCCGTTCCATCTCTTCCGGTATCTTTTCTAATATCTCAACCGCCCTTTGCTTCAAACTTTTATCTTTCAGGAGATTTTTAGCCAGAATAAGAGTCTGTTTTGCTTCCTCAAACCGTTTGAGTTTCAGGTGACAGATACCAAGTTCCAGGTATGCTTCACCGAAACTGGGCGTTCGCCTCGTTGCCTCTTGGAGATAGGAGATGGCCTCTTGATACCTTTCTTCGTCCATCAGT
>CAZPLE010000028.1:0-11730 GCA_964587375.1 uncultured bacterium | reverse complement strand
GACCTATCCTGATTGACCGATTTTTAGAAGATGCGGTGGAAGTAGATGTAGATGCGATTTCCGACGGAAGAACAACGGTAATTGCTGGCATTATGGAGCACATAGAGGAGGCTGGTATCCATTCCGGAGACAGCGCCATGGTTCTGCCGCCCCATTCCCTATCCTATAAAAGCGTGGAAAGGATAAGGGAAGCCACCCACCTCTTAGCGAAGGAACTTGAGGTGGTCGGTTTGATGAATATCCAGTTTGCAGTCAAAGAGGAACTTTACGTTCTGGAAGTTAACCCGCGTGCCTCAAGAACGATACCCTTTGTCAGCAAAGCCATTGGCGTTCCTTTGGCGAAACTGGCGACCAGGGTAATGCTGGGCGAAAAACTGAAAAGGTTGGGTTTCACCAAGGAGATCTGGCCCCAATATACCTGTGTTAAGGAATCGGTATTTCCCTTTAACCGGTTCCCGGGGGTTGACGCGGTGCTTGGTCCGGAGATGCGCTCTACCGGAGAAGTGATGGGTATAGACCGCAACTTTGGCTTGGCTTACGCCAAAAGTCAGTTAGCCGCTGGCACACATCTCCCTCTGAAAGGCAATGTATTTATCAGCGTCAAAGATAAGGATAAACCGTTTGCTACTCGGATAGGACAAAGATTGAAGGAACTTGGTTTTACCCTCCTGGCCAGTAGCGGCACGGCAAACGCTTTGCGGGCCACATTGGGAACTCCTGTTCAAACGGTGCTGAAAGTTTCCGAAGGCAGGCCAAATATTGTGGACCGGATTAAGAATGGTGAGGTGGACCTGATAATTAACACCCCCTCCGGACTGAAACCGAAAAAGGACACTCTTTCCATTCGGGCGGTGGCAGTGGCACATAATATTCCTCTCATCACTACCATTCCCGGCGCAGTAGCGGCAGTAAGTGCCATAGAAAGTCTCCAGCGCCATTCCATTTCCGTAGAAAGTCTCCGGTCTTACCACCGTCGGCTGGCTGGGGACTGATCTTTGAAAAAAGAGGAGGGACCGAAATGATGTCCAGTAGAGAAAATTACTTACGAGCGATAGAATTTAATTATCCAGAATGGATTCCTTGCAGTATCCATTTCTCTCCCCTAACCTGGCATACCTACCGTCGCGACTTAGAAAGGATTGTCCTGGCTCATCCCAATATCTTCCCGGATTATCAGGAGGGAAGCCAAGACTTCTTCGACCAGATGCCGCCTTGCTACCGAAAAGGGGAGTATTTCCGGGATAACTGGGGATGCCTGTGGTTTACCAGCCTGAATGGCCTGGAAGGCCAGGTAGTGGAACATCCACTTTCCGATTGGAACAACCTTGAAAGATATCAGCCTCCTGACCCCGTGGTGAAAGAAGATAGGGGGGATAGGGATTGGCAGAAGATAAAAGAGAAGATAGCAGAACAAAGAAAAAAGGGATTACTTACCTGGGGCGATGGTGAACGTCTCTTTGACCGACTTTATTTCTTGCGTGGCTTTGAAAACCTGATGATGGACATCGCTACCGAAGACCCACACCTGCCCAAACTGATAAAGTTACTGGAAGACTATGAGATGAAACTGATTCGGTTGTGGCTGAAGATCGGTGTGGATATCCTCGGTTTCCATACCGATATTGGCACCCAGAACGGTCTGATGATCTCTCCGGCCAAGTTTCGCAAATACCTTAAACCCACCTTCCAAAGACTATTTCAGACCTGCCGGAAAGCCGGTGTCCATGTCTATCTGTCTTCCGATGGGAACCTTCTGGAGATTGTGGATGACCTAGTGGAATGCGGAGTTTCGGTCCATGATCCGCAACTGAGGGCAAATACTATCAAAGGTATTGCCAGGGTATATAAAGGTAAACTGTGCGCCGATGTTGACCTTGACCGGCAAAGTTTTCCTTTTGCCAAGCCAAGAGAACTCCGTGACCAGGTGAAGGAAGTAGTAGAGACTATGGCCAGTCCGGAAGGGGGACTAATGATTAAAGCCGGGATCTTTGGTGATGATGTACCCCTAAAGAATATTGAGGCCATTTGTGAGGCAATGGAAGATTATTGTTTCCTATCTAGCTAATCACTACTTAATTTCCATCCCAGTACCGGCCAAGATTTCTTGACAATCCCAAAATTTTATCATAAACTATAAAAAATGTAATAATTACGAAAAATTTTTTAGACTATCATTATTAAATTTTTATTTTTTAGATGATATTTTGTAATTGTTACAAAATCTAAATGGGTACTACCATTTATGAAATTGCGCAAAAAGCCGGGGTCTCGGTCGCCACGGTCTCCCGGGTGCTAAACCGGAAGGCCAATATAAAGAAGGAGACCCGGGACAGGGTTTTGAGCGTGATCGAAAGACTCAACTATTACCCCCGAGTCTCATCACGAACCAAAACGAAAAGAATCGGCATAATCGTACCGCCCTTTCGGAATCTCTTCCGAAGTTATTATGTCACCGAGGTTCTTACCGGCATTACCAATTATGACTTTACCTTCACCTGCGAACTTACCTTCTTCCCCAGAAACATCTTCAGTGAGGAACCAAAGGAACTCTTTTATGTTCTTAAAACCGAAAACATCTTTTTTGCCATCTTTCTTTACGGATTAGTAGAAGACTATAATCATATCTTGTTCACTGCGGAGAAAAGGTTTCCCCACATCGTTATCGGCGGTAAATACCCCAAAGAGAAGGGCATTAACTGGATCGATGCGGACAACAGCGGAGCGATCTCCAAAGTCGTGAGATATCTTATCTCATTGGGCCATTGCAAAATTGGCCTCATTAATACACCCAAATATTTGGTCAGTTCTCAGGAGAGGCTGGAAAGTTACCAGAGGACGCTTAAAGAAAACGGAATGGAAAAGAAAGCGATGGTCCTTTTCTCTAAGGGGACCAAACCGGAAGACGGATACGAAGCCGCCATTGATCTTTTCACCCATAATACTGCTCCGACTGCCGTAATAGCCGGTAACGACCGCATCGCGCTCGGCGTATATAAGGCTTTGGCAGAACTGGGCTACCGCGTACCAGAAGATATCTCGGTGGTTGGGTCTGACGATATTCCTCTTTCGGAACACCTCGTTCCTTCCCTAACCACTATCCATGTTCCCTGGGAGGAGATAGGTCGGCGGGTGGCAGAGATTATCCAGATGTACCATACCACTGGAGAATTGCCGTCTCTTCAAGAAGTGGTGGAGGCCAATCTGATTTTACGGAATTCTACCGGCCTTCCGCGTAAAACAGGCTGAAGAGCAAGACTTTTAAGGAGGGGGGATTTATGTTTAAGGTAGGGGTAGTTGGCTGTGGGAGTATGGGTCGCTGGCACTTGGAGCACTTCAGCAAACTGAAGGATGTGAAACTGGTTGCTGCCTGTGAAGTAAACGAAACACTCCTTAAGAAAGCAGGAGCAGACTTCCAGATACCGCATCTCTTTACAGACTATCACCAGATGGCGGAGATGGAAGGTTTGGATGCGGTCAGTATCGTTCTGCCTAACTATTTACATCTGCCGGTAACCATAACATTCCTGGAATCAGGAAAGGATGTCCTGGTAGAAAAGCCCATGGCGATGAATGCTCGGGAGGCGGAAAGGATGGCGCAGAAAGCCCGGGATAAAGAACGGATTTTGATGGTCCATATGAACCACCGCTGGCAACCAGGTTTCACCACAGTGAAAAAACTGGTAGAGGCAGGCCGTTTTGGAGAGATATATTATCTGAAGGCGCGCTGGCACCGCAACCGTACCTTTGACGAAGACCAAAAAAAGAGAGTTTGGTTTACCGATAAAAAGAAGGCTGGAGGAGGTGCGCTTCTGGATATCGGCGTCCACATCCTGGACCTTGCTCTGTGGATTATGGACGATTTTGAGCCCATCTCTGTCTCTGCGTCTGTTTACAATAAGTTCCATTCGGAAGTGGATGATTTTGCTTCTGCCCTCATTAGGCTTAAGGGGAACAGATTGGTCAGTCTGGAAACCTCTTGGGAGGCGCATCTTAAGGATGAATTTTCTCTCACCGTTTTGGGTACCAGAGCCGGCGCCAGTGTCTCCACTACCTCGCCTCTGCTTATCTGGGAGAAGATGGATGGCTTAACCACCGAAACTATCTGCCGTTTGCCTTCTGATCTTCCAGCAGAAAAGACCAGTGTGGGCCATTTCGTCTCGGTGCTCAAAACCCGAAAGACGCCAGAAACTTCAGCCGAAAAGGGTGTCAAGACAATGCGCATTCTTGATGCCATTTATCGCTCAGCGGCTCTGGGAAAGGAGGTTAAACTCTAAATGTTCGGCGATTTCTTAACCCTTAAGGAGTTTTTAAAGAAGTTTCAGGGGATGAAAGGTGTAACCCTTTTAGGCATTGGCCCGGTCACTAAGATGACTATCATGGCCAGTTTGCAGGTCGGTGCGGAGTACGATTTTCCAGTCTTTTTGATTGCCAGCCGTAACCAAGTGGACAAAGAAGAATTAGGTGGTGGATACCTTTCCGGTTGGGACCAAGAAGGGTTCCTTTCCGGAGTTAAGGAACTGGCGGAACAAACCGCTTCCTTTCCGAAAGTGGTCTATTTCTGCCGTGACCACGGCGGCCCCTGGCAGCGAGACCAAGAGTTGAAAGAGAAGATACCCCATAACGAAGCGATGAGTTTAGGCAAGAAATCGTTCCTTGCAGACCTGAAAGCCGGCTTTGACCTTCTCCATATCGACCCGACCAAAAACCCCTTCTTGAGGGAAGCTTCCGACCCCATCCAGATAGTGATCGATGACACCGTAGAACTGATTACCTTTCTGGAAGAGAAGAGGAAAGGGATGAATCTACCTCCAGTGGCTTACGAAGTAGGTACCGAAGATATCCAGGGAGGTCTTACCCAGTCAAGCCGTTTCCAGGAATTTTTAACCCGCCTCAAGAAAAGATTAACAGCGAAAGGGCTTCCTCTGCCTGATTTCATTGTGGGACAGACTGGAACCCTGGTTAAGTTTGATAGTAACTTTGGGTTTTTTAACCCTGATTTTGCAAAAGAACTGGCCACAATTGCGCTGGAAAATAACTGCTTCCTGAAAGAGCACAATACCGATTATCTGGATGAGGAGAGCCTCAAGATGCACCCGGTCTTGGGAATCTCTTCCGCCAATGTTGCCCCGGAGTTCGGCGTAACGGAAACAAAGTCCCTGATACGGCTTTCTTACCTTGTTCCCGAAGGAGAACGGTTCCGAAACCTTTTAGCCGAAAAGGTCTTCTCGGAAAAGAGGTGGCAAAAGTGGCTACCGGACCATCTAAAAAGTGCTGCGGAAAAGGATAACTTCCAGAATAACCCAGCGCTCAGAAATAAGGTGACGGTAAGTTGCGGCCATTACTATTTGGAAGACCCAGAAGTCAAAACTGCTAAGGACCGTTTCTTCCGGAAACTCTTTTCCGAAGGGTTTGACCCGGAAAGAGAGGTGTTGGAAAGTATAAAAAGTTGCATAGTCAAATACGTAAAAGCATTTAATCTGAAAGACCTTAACAAAAGAGTTGTTTCGCGATAGAGGAGAGAGATGGAGAGAGAAGAGAAAATATATGGTTGCGGGGCAGAGTTGAAAAGATATCGGAATCATCCTTATCTTGGGAGGAGCCCGGTCAGTCTCCCAGAAGAAGCAGAGGTTGTGAGCAGATTAAATGTTAACCGTGGAGATAGCCGGGGACCAAACGTGGAGGTTGACTACTACTTTGAGGTGACCCATACTGGAAAACCACTTCAAGGTCTTGAGTATGCCACTAAAATGGTCCTGGAGCACGGAACAGTGAAGCCCTGGCACAGCGAAGGTGACGCAAAGATCCCCAAACCTGCTGGTTACGATCAAAATATGTCTTGGGTAGTCGCCATTAAACTGCTGGGATACAACAAAGAGGAAGGCGTGGAATCTGGCATCGTGACCATTGCTTACCCTCTTGCCTTTTTTGATAAGACACAAAGCGCTTTTCCACTGGCACAGTTGATGATGGCTATTGCCAGCGAACCGGTCTCTGCCTTCTCTCACTACCAGGCAGCGCGAATCATTGATGTCAGAATCCCTGCCCAACTGAAGAAGCGTCTGCCAGGGGTTATCTGGCCCCATAGAAGGGTGGTAGAATACCTTCAGGTTCCTCCGGGAGAACCCATCATCGGAACTATCGTAAAGCCCAAAACTGGCCTTACGCCGGAACTCTTTTCTCGGGCGGTTGTAGAAGCAGCGGTAGCTGGTGCCAGATTTACTAAAGCAGATGAAAATATGCACCTTACCCTGAAAGAGGTACCCATTTACGTGGGAAGAACAGTGAAAGACCTAAAAAAGGCAGGCTTTGACTTAGGGAAAGTGTCGGAAAGACCGCAGGGAAGAAGGTTTCTGTTTGCTCCCCATATCACCGCAGACCACAAAAATATCTTAAATTACGCCAAAGCTGCGGTGGAAGCCGGTGCCAATGGTCTGATGTTTTCACCTTACTATTCCGGCGGGTTTTTGACGCTGGCGGAAATCGCCGAAACCTTTGATATTCCGGTTTACAGTCACACCGCAGGAATGAACATCTTCAGCGGTTCTCCCTTCTGGGGAATAGACCCCAGGGTAATGTACCTTTTCTCTGCTTACTCTGGCGCAGCCTTTATGCAGCTGCCTGCGGTGAACGGGTATATTAAACCGGATGATGTGGAAAAGGAAGCAATCTTAAAACGGCTTAGGGAAGAAAGGCTGGAAGGGAATGAGGGAATGACTTTAGTAATTGCAGGCGGAATCGGTGCGGGCAATATCGGTTTTAATATGAAGATATTGGGAACTGAGGGTCGAATGTTTCTTGCCGGAACTTCGGTCTACAGCCACCCGGATGGAGTTGCTGCTGGCGTTAAGGCAATAATCCTGGCTTACCGCGCTTATCGGGAAAAGGGAATAACGGAAGTAGAAGACCTGAAAGACTATGGCCGACGCCTGGGTAAAGAAGGAGAGCCGCTGGTCAATGCATTGGGAAGTGACTAACCATTTCCCATTGGAGGAAAAAGATGGAAAAGGTGAAAAAAGAGATTGAGGCTTACGCAAAAGGAATGGAGGAGGTCTTTCGGAGACTACCGGTAGAAACGATTGTGAAGATTGTGGAAGTTCTTCTTGGCGCCTACGAAAATGGCCACAAGGTCATCACGATGGGAAATGGTGGCCACGGTGCCACCGCCTCCCATATCATCAACGACCTGCTAAAGCACACCATTGTATCTGACAAAAAGGACGAGGTTATCATTAAGGGGAAGCGGTTTAAGTGCCTCTGCCTGAACGATAATATGGCAACGCTAACCAGTTGGGCAAATGATGTGGGCTACGAATCGGTCTTTTCGGAGCAGTTAGCCAACTGGGTGGAGAAAGGGGATGTAGTTTTAGGGTATACCGGGAGCGGCAACTCTGAGAATATCCTGCGGGCGTTTAAACTGGCGAAGGAAAAGGGTGCCACCACCATCGCCCTCACCGGTTATGATGGTGGCAAAATCAAGGAGATTGCCGATATCTGCCTCATTGTGCCCAGCGACCGCATCTCCTTCATTGAAGATATCCACTTCAGTCTCGGCCATATGTGGTGTGACAGTTTGCGAAGAATAATTAAGGAAAAGTACGCGTAAAAGAGCCTTATGGGAGAAAACTTTTATGGAGATTAAAAAACTGGAAAGAATAGCCGCAAAGGTGCGGCTTGATATCGTAACGATGTTGTGCAAAGCCGGCAGCGGCCATCCTGGTGGCGCCCTCTCTTCGGCAGACTTTATGACCGCACTTTACTTTGACCAGTTAAAACACAATCCAAAGGACCCTAACTGGGAAGAAAGAGACATAGTCATCTTCTCCAAAGGCCATGCCTGCCCGGTCCTTTACGCCTGCCTGGCTGAGTCTGGCTACTTTCCGGTAGAGGAGTTGCTGACTTTAAGAGAGTTAGGTTCCCGGCTCCAGGGCCATCCAGGCAAGGACAAGGGGCTACCCGGAATTGAAATCTCAAGTGGCTCTCTGGGGCAGGGACTTTCGGTAGGAGTAGGCGCTGCCCTTGCCACTCGGCTGGCAAAAAGAGACACTCGCATCTACGTGATTCTTGGGGATGGAGAATGTGACTGCGGACAGGTCTGGGAGGCAGCGATGGCAGCCGGCCATTACAAACTGGATAACCTGTGTGCCGTGATCGATTACAACCGACTCCAGATAGATGGTTCCACCGAAGAGGTAATGGGACTGGAGCCGTTTGTCAAAAAATGGCAGGGTTTTCGCTGGGAGACAATAGAGATTGATGGCCACAATATGAAGGAGATTGTGGAGGCCTTCAAAAGAGCAAAGAGCATCAAAGGAAGGCCCACCGCCATCATCGCCCACACTGTAAAAGGTAAGGGCGTCTCCTTTATGGAAAACCAGGTTTCCTGGCACGGAGACGTGCCCAAGGGCGAGAAGGCAGAGGCTTGCATTCGGGAGATAAAAAAGTGTTTGGAGGCGCTTGATGAAGATGAATCCTGACTGGAGAAAGAAGGAAGACTGGAAGGAAAGTCGTGATGGTTTTGGTGAAGGGCTCTTAATATTGGGAGAGAAAAACCCTAAGGTGGTGGTCCTGTGCGCGGATTTAAGCAAATCAACCCGGGCAAGCCTCTTTAAGGATAGGTTTCCGGAGAGGTTCTTTCAGTTTGGGGTTGCCGAACAGAATATGATGGGTGCAGCAGCGGGAATGAGTCTGGCTGGTTACATCCCTTTTGTCTGCACCTATGGCGTCTTTGCCACTGGCCGCTGTTATGACCAACTTCGGGTAAGCGTCTGCTACTCCAAATCTAACGTCAAGATTGAAGGTGCACACAGCGGACTATTGGTCGGTCCGGATGGCGCCACCCACCAGGCACTGGAAGATATCGCGCTGGCCAGAGTCCTGCCCAATCTTACCGTCATTGAACCCTGTGATGCCATTGAAGCAAAAAAAGCGACGCTGGCGATGGCAGAGATTAATGGCCCTGTCTATATCCGTCTGGGCAGAGAAAAGATTCCAGTAATCACCACCGAAGAGACGCCTTTCCAGATTGGAAAGGCAAATCTCTTACGGGAAGGAACGAACGCAACGGTGATCGCTTGCGGACCAGAAGTGGCAGAAGCCCTTTCCGCTGCAGAGATGCTGGAAAAAGAGGGAATTCAGACTGAAGTGATAAACCTTCATACCATCAAACCGATAGACGTAGAGACTATCACAAAATCCGCTCAAAAGACCGGAGCGGTGGTGACGGCAGAAATTCATCAGATTGCCGGTGGGATGGGTAGTGCGGTAGCAGAAGTTTTAAGTCAAAACGCGCCTGTACCAATGGAAATGGTGGGCGTAAAAGACCATTTTGGAGAATCGGGAAAGCCTTGGGAGTTGCTGGAGAGGTTTGGCCTCTCCGCTCCCTTCATCATGGAAGCAGTAAAGAGGGTAATAAAAAGAAAAAGGAGTTAAAGTGGAAGTAAAAGAAGCACTCTTACTTTACCGATCAATGTATCGCATCCGCAGATTTGAAGAGACCTGCTATGAACTTTACCTTTCCGGAAAGATTCCTGGAATGTCACCACACCTTTACATCGGTGAGGAAGCGGTTGCTGCTTCCGTCTGCTTCTTTTTGAACCAGGACGACTATATCGTGAGCACCCACCGCGGCCATGGCCACTGTTTGGCAAAGGGGGCCAAGATGGACAGGATGATGGCGGAAATTATGGGAAAAGAGACCGGTTACTGCCGTGGCCGGGGAGGCTCTATGCATATCGCTGATGTAACGACCGGAAACCTTGGAGCCAATGGTATCGTAGGAGCAGGTTTACCGATTGCCGCCGGCGCAGCTCTCTCCGCTGTCTACCGCGGAACGGACCAGATAGCGGTCTGTTTCTTCGGAGACGCCGCTATCAACCAGGGGACTTTTCACGAAACGGCCAATTTGGCTGCAGTGATGAACCTACCCCTTCTGCTGGTTTGTGAAAATAATCAGTATGGCCTCTCCACCCCGATAAAGAAGACCTGTCCAACCCTTCGGTTAAGTGATAAGGCTTGTGGCTACGGTATAGAGCACCAGACGGTGGACGGGATGGATGTAGAGGTCTCTTTTTCCGCAGCAAAGGAAGTGGTAACCTACGTAAGAAAGATGAGAAAGCCATACCTGATTGAATTTGTGACTTACCGGTTTTTGGGCCATGGGGCCAGTGATAACCGAAGTTACCGTACCAGAGAGGAAGAGGCAGAGTGGCGAAAGAGATGTCCAGTTAAAAACTTCCGAGAGAAGATGGTCCTCCATTATCGCATAGACCCAAAGGAGATAGATACCATAGAAAAAGAGATAGAATCCGAGATAAGCCAGGCGTTAACGTTTGCGGAAGAAAGTCCTTACCCGTCTCCCCAGACCGTGATGGAAAATCTCTTTGCGGCCACCGGAGGTTCCGAATGAACCAGATCACTTACCGGGAAGCGATAAGGTTGGCGCTGGACGAAGAGATGGCGCGAGACGACCGGGTTTTTATCATCGGTGAAGATGTCGGTCTCTTTGGTGGCGCGATGGCAGTGACTAAGGGTCTTTACCAAAAGTACGGTCCAAAAAGGGTGATTGATACGCCCATATCGGAATCAGCCATAATCGGTGCGGCCCTGGGTGCTGCCTTAACCGGTTTGCGTCCGGTGGCCGAAATAATGTTCATAGACTTTGTTGGTGTCTGTATGGACCAGATATTCAACCAGGTTGCCAAAGTCCGTTATATGCTTGGTGGCCAGGTGGAAGTCCCCTTGGTTATCCGAACTCAGGGAGGTGCTGGCAAGGGCTATGCGGCTCAACACTCCCAGAGCCTTGAAGCCTGGTTCTGCCATATACCCGGCTTGAAAGTGGTTATGCCTTCTAACCCCAGAGACGCCCGCGGGCTTTTGAAGAGCGCCATCCGGGAGCCAAACCCAATCATCTTTATTGAACACAAACTCCTTTACAATGAAAAGGGAGAGGTGCCGGAAGAAGAGGAGTTGATTCCCATAGGAAAGGCAAAGGTAAAAAGGGAGGGGAAGGACCTTACGATAGCCAGCCACTCCCGACAGGTTCTCTTTTCACTGGCTGCGGCTGAAAAACTTTACCAGGATTATAGAATAGACTGTGAGGTGATTGACCTGGTGACCCTTTCCCCGCTGGACGAAGAAACAGTCTTCAATTCGGTAAGAAAGACCAAGCACCTTCTCACTGTAGAGGAAGGGTACGAAAACTGCGGTATTGGCGCCGAGGTCATCTCGCGGGTGACCACAAAAGCCTTTGACTACCTCGCCCGCCCCCCTCTCCGATTGGCTTTTCCTAACTGTCCAATCCCTTTCAGTAAGGTACTGGAAAGTGCAGTCTTACCGGATGAAAAGAAGATTGTGGAAGCAGTCCGCAAAGTCCTCAGTTATTAAGAGGTTTAAAAAGAATCTTTGGAAACCCTGGAGGAGAAAATTATGGGAAATTCCAAAAGTCTTTATCACCGGTTGTTGGCAGAGATTGACAAGACACCCATTATTGATATTCACACGCACGTCAAACCCGGCTCTCCTCAGGCGCAGAGCCTTTACCAATTGGTGGCTTACCATTTTGTTACCGCTGATTTAGACTGCGCCGGGATGCCGGAGGAGGTGGTTGCCAAAGACAACCTGACCGATTACCAGCGCATAGAGAAGATGGTTCCTTACTTCCAATATTGCCGCAACACCGGAACCTTTTATTGTCTGCGAACCATTCTGGAAGACCTCTACGGTATAGAAGAC
>CAZPLE010000027.1:0-2866 GCA_964587375.1 uncultured bacterium | reverse complement strand
TGAAGCCCATTATCTCTTTGGTTTGCCACCCGGGAAGATAGAAGTTCTTATTCACCCGGAGGTCGCGGTTCACGGACTGGTGGAGTTTCAAGATGGTTTTACCATCGCGAATCTTTCTGTTCCTGATATGCGTTTGGCGATTGCCTACAGCCTTTTTTGGCCCGAAAAACCGCCGTTCAATCCGGTTCTTCGCACCCTCTCCCTTTCAGAAATCGGAAGGCTCAATTTTCGTAAACCCTCTTTTCGTCAATTTCCAGCACTAAAACTTGTCTATCAGGTTTTACAAAAAGGAAGAAGTTATCCGGCAATCTTTTCGGTGGCAAATGAGGAAGCAGTTGCCTCATTTCTGAAGGGTTTAATAGGGTTCGAAAAGATTATTCCTCTTATTAAAAAAACCCTGGAAAAGAGGCAGCCCTACACTGCCTCCGAACCTCTTAAAGTTATCGCGGAAGCTGAGAAAACCCGCCTTTTGGTCCGTTCTTTAATATCCAATGGAATCTTGTAGCCTATGTGGTAAAGATGAGAGAAAGGTTTCTGGTTAGAAGAGACCATCTTGTTCTTCTGGAATCGGTTCGCCACGACCGCGAGAACCGTTTTTCTTATCTTTTTGGTGAGCCATTTTCTGTTTTGGAGGCAAGAGATAATGCCGGTCTCTACGAACTTTTTGGAAAGGTTGAAGATTTAGTGAAAAAAGGTAATTATGCAGTAGGCTTCATTTCTTATGAAGCCGGATATGCATTAGAAGAATCTTTTGGAAATAGAAGGGAAAGCCTCTCTTTTCCACTAGCGCGTTTCTACATTTATGAAGAATCAGAAGTCTTTATTTGTCCTGTTGGACTTTTTAGAAAAAAGTGGGCTTTAGAAGAAAAAGATCTGAGCAACAATTTTTCTATCGAAAACCTCTTCTTCAATGTAATGCCTGAGGAGTATAACGAAAAGATACGCCAAATTAAAGAACTGATTGCGGAAGGAGAGACCTATCAGGTTAACTATACCTTGAAGTGTAAATTTCATTTTTCTGGTGACCCTTCTGCTCTCTATCTCCAATTACGAAAGAGGCAGCCCGTCCCCTACGCTGCTTTTTTTAGAGATGGTAACTTTGCCCTTCTTTCTTTCTCTCCAGAGCTCTTTTTTCGTAAGGATGGCGACCGGATTACTGTGCGACCGATGAAAGGTACAATTGCCCGGGGCAAAAACATTTTTCAAGATAGATGGAATGCTTGGTTTCTTCAACAAAATCTTAAAGACCGGGCCGAAAATGTGATGATAGTGGACCTTTTACGAAACGACCTGGGCAAAATTTCCCGAATTGGAAGTATAAGGGTTCCATCCCTTTTTGACGTAGAAAAGCATCCTACCCTTTTTCAAATGACCTCCACCATTTTGGCCCGCCTGAAAGAAGAACTCAGCCTCTGGGAACTCTTCCGGGCTATATTTCCTTCCGGTTCGGTAACTGGTGCCCCCAAAATAAGGACAATGAAGATTATCAGACAGCTAGAGAAAGAACCCAGAAATGTTTACACGGGAGCGGTAGGGTTCTTTTTGCCAGGTGGAAGGGCTGTTTTCAATGTAGCCATTCGCACCATCTTAATCTCTGGTTCGGAAGGGGAGATGGGTGTTGGAAGCGGAATCGTATTTGACTCTGATCCAGAAAAGGAATATCAAGAATGCAGATTAAAAGCACGGTTTCTTACCAGCTCTGTTGTATGATAAAATAAACATCTTAGCAAAGGTGAAGATATGTTTGTGAGCGTTCTTTCCGTAATCTTCGTATTTGGCGTTTTAATAGTTGCCCACGAATTGGGACATTTATGGACGGCCCGAAGGTTTGGCGTCCGAGTGGAACTCTTTACCTTCGGCTTTGGACCACGGCTCTTTGGTTTTCGGCGGGGAGAGACTCTCTATCAGGTAGCACTCATACCTTTTGGAGGTGCAGTAAAACTGGCTGGAGAAGAATCTTTGGGAAAGAAAGAGCCAAAAAGAGACGAGTATTTTGGCCGGCCTCCTGGCGAGCGGGCGCTTATTCTGGTAATGGGTTCAGTCCACAACTTCATTCTTGGTTTTTTACTTTTTACTCTGGCATTCAGTTTAGGAGTACAAACATTTAATTATCGTCAACCGCTGGTGGGTGAGGTTAAAAAAGGTTTTCCGGCAGAATCAGCCGGCCTTAAAAGCGGCGATTTAGTTTTGAGCGTAGAGGGCAAAAAGGTCACTGACTGGTTCTCTCTTTCCGAAGAGATCCGGCGTTACCCGGATAAGGCGATTACCTTGATAGTAGAACGAAAGAGCGAAATTTTAAAGGTAAAGGTTATGCCCAAGCGGGAAAGGATAATTGATTCCAGGGGTGAAAAGACAATTGGTCTTATCGGCATCTTTCCGGTGATTACCAAGGAAAAGATGAATCTCTTTCAGGCCTTCCTGCGCGCCGGCAAAGAGAGTGGTCGGGTTGTCGGATTGGTATTTTATTATCTTGGTAAGTTGATTACCAGAAAAGTTTCTTCCCGGGAACTGGCTGGTCCGATAGGCATTGCCCAGTTGACCAGTCAGTTTGCAAAAGCCGGTTTAAGCAATTTTATCTCCTTTCTGGCTCTGCTTAGTATTAATCTTTCGGTGGTCAATCTCTTTCCCTTACCCTTTCTTGACGGCGGGCACCTTGTTGGAGTTTTGATAGAAAGGGTTAGGCGCCGTAGGCCCAGTCGGCGTTTTCTGGAAGTGGGTCAGGCACTCGGCCTCTTTCTTATTATCCTTCTGGCATTGTTCGTTACTTATAACGATCTTTTGCGAATATCCAATATTCATCTTAAAATTTTTGGGAG
Organism: uncultured bacterium; assembly: GCA_964587375.1. Taxonomy (GTDB): domain Bacteria; phylum Ratteibacteria; class UBA8468; order MWAK01; family MWAK01; genus CAZPLE01. The sequence goes on along the minus strand of CAZPLE010000027.1, from coordinate 50 downwards.
AAAATAGATTGGAAAAAAGATGTCTGGAACTAAGTTATCCCGGCCTGTAG
>CAZPLE010000026.1:0-5975 GCA_964587375.1 uncultured bacterium | reverse complement strand
GTACCAGATAGAGCAGTAGGAGTAGATATCTTGGGAGTGATAATGGTCGGTTTCTCGGCTTTAATGTCTCTGCGCACTGGCCAGGACTTTTACATCAACATCGGACTGGCATGGACTCTCTTAAGTTTCATCGGCACGCTTGCTCTAGCAAAATATCTGGAAGGCAGGGGGTTTGATGAATGAGATCTTAAGTATTATCTTAATTACGATCGGTGTACTCTTTGATCTTTTCGGCACCGTGGGTTTGGTAAGGCTACCTGACCTTTATAATCGACTTCAGGCGGCAACCAAAAGTGTCACCCTTGGAACCTGTTCTATCCTTCTGGGAATAATGGTCAACCGAGGTCTGTCTGCCGTAAGCATGAAAGCCTTGTTGTGTATTATCTTCATTCTTTTGACCACCCCTACCGCTGCTCATGCTTTAGCCCGCGCTGCCCACATTGCCGGAGTTCCACTCTGGAGCAAAAGTGTCTGTGACCGGTATGCCGAAGATAAAAAAGGAAAGGAAGATGAGGTATCCAAAACTGCGCGAACTTAAAGAGGCTCTGACTTCTCTTTTTTCTCGACCCTACACCCAGCGGTTTCCTCACCAACCCCATACTCCGGAAAAACGTTTCCGAGGCAAACCGGAATATGACAAAGAACATTGTGTCGGCTGTACCGCCTGCGCCCAGGTCTGCCCTACCGGTTGTATTGAGTGGGAAGATGACCTAACGGTCAACCCTCCAGTAAGACGGCTTAAACTCCATTATGACACCTGTATGTTCTGTGGTCAGTGTCAAAGATATTGCATCACAGAAAAAGGGATACGGCTTTCCCAAAAATTTGACCTGGCCGGTTTTGACCGCGAAAAGATGGTGGAGATTCAGGAAAATGAACTCCTGCTGTGTGAATCCTGTGGGGAAGTAATTGGAACTAAAGACCACATCCGATTTGTCAGAGAAAAGATAGGTATGCTTTCTCTGGCCAGTGAAACCGGACTCCTTCAACTTCAGGAAGAATTGGTTCTCAATCCTGCCTTAAAAGGAAAGATTGACCTCCCTTTACGGCGCGAGCATCTCTTCCAAATGCTCTGTCCTAAGTGCCGCCGTGACCTCCATCTTGTTGATGAATGGAACCTAAAATAAACCCCTGACAGTCAGGTTAGAAATGCACGAATATGTTATCTGCCAGAACCTGGTGAGGACAATCCTGGGGGAATTGGAGAAACAAGGTTATTCCCCATCAAAACTGCTCACCGCACGAGTGGTTGTGGGGAAACTCCGCCAGATAGTGCCAGAAATTCTCATTTCCGCCTATACGGTCCTTTCTAAGGGAACTGGCCTGGAAGGTTCAAAGATTGAGATTATATCCGCTCCCGTTTGGGTAAAATGTGAAGACTGTGGCTGGACGGGAAAGATTGAAAATTTTAATTTTCGGTGTGGCGCGTGTCAGGGAGGAAGACTAAAGATTTTTGGTGGAAAAGAACTATATCTGAAAAGCCTAATTATAAAAGGGGATGAAAAGAGCCGAGATTAAGGTTTACCGGAACTTAATGGGTGATAATGACCTATGGGCAGAACGTACCAAAATGTTACTCGCTAAAAAGGAGGTCACGCTTCTAAACCTTATTGGAGGACCGGGCTGTGGAAAAACAACCCTTCTGGAAAAGGCCTCTCTTAAACTTTCTGGCCAGCTGAAAATGGCTGTCCTGGAAGGAGATATAGAAACAACCAGAGATGCGGAACGACTTGCCAATCTGAATATTCCGGTAAGTCAATTATTGACCGGAGGTGCCTGCCATCTGGAAGCAAAGATGGTCCATTATGCACTCCGGGATTTAAAATTGGACGAACTTGACATCGTCTTTTGTGAAAATGTGGGTAACCTTGTCTGTCCTGCGGAATTTGACATCGGTGAAGGGGCCAAAATTGCGGTCTTAAGCGTTACCGAAGGTGAAGATAAACCCCTTAAATACCCGCTCCTCTTTCGGGAAGCAAAATCAGTGGTGCTCACCAAAATAGACCTACTCCCCTACCTTAATTTTGACCTCTCTCTTTGCCTGAAAAACATCCACAAAATAAACGCCGAACTACCTGTCTTTCCAGTCTCGGCAACCAAAGAGAGCGGGCTGGAAGAATTTGTGTGCTGGCTTCTTAAATGGCGAAAGTCGGCTTCCAAATTAAAGTAACGGGGTTGGTACAGGGTGTCGGTTTCCGGCCTTTCATCTACCGAATTGCCCACCTGTTTGGCCTCTCCGGCTATGTCCGCAACCAGCGAGATGGTGTGCGCATTGTGGTGGAAGGTGAAAGAGAAGGTTTCAATGCCTTTTACTCCTTTTTGACTACTCGAACCCCACCGGCCAGTCAGATATTTAACCTGACGGTAAAAAGGGTCCCTGTGACCGGCTATCCTGGCTTCCGAATAGAAAAAAGCCGCTCTCGAAAGAAAGGCGAACTCTTTGTCCCTCCTGATCTCTCCCCTTGTTTCCAATGTCTTGAAGAAATGGCTAACCCTTCCAACCGACGGTATCGCTATCCTTTTATCAACTGCACCAACTGCGGGCCGCGCTATTCCATAATCTTTGACCTTCCTTACGACCGCAAGCGGACAGTAATGAAGGAGTTTGACCTCTGTCCAGACTGCCTTCGAGAGTATAAGGACCCCCTGAACCGTCGCTACCATGCAGAACCGATCGCCTGTCCAGTCTGTGGACCCCAAGTCTTTTTGAAAAGAGCTGGAAAGATCATAGCATCAAGGGAAGAAGCCATAAAGAGCGCAGGAGAGGCACTTAAAGAAGGGAAGATTTTAGCCGTCAAGGGTATCGGAGGATTTCACCTCATGTGTGACGCCACAAACGAAACGGCAGTCCAGACCTTACGCAAGCGCAAGCAACGTCCAACAAAACCTCTGGCGGTGATGGCGGAAAGTGTAAGGGAAGTAAGACGATACGCCCACCTATCCCGAGAGGCAGAAAAGGTTCTAACCAGCCCCGCGAGACCCATCCTCCTTCTTAAAAAAAGAGCAGAGGGTAAAGCCACCATCGCCCCTTCGGTATCACCGGATAATGATTATTTCGGTCTTTTTCTTGCCTATGCACCCCTCCACTTTCTCCTTCTGAAAGAAGGGGTCTCACCCCTTGTGGCAACCAGTGCCAACCTCAGCGAAGAACCGATTATGATAGACAACCAGGAGGTGGAAGAAAAACTCTTAGGGATAGCCGATTACTTTCTTATTCATAACCGTCAGATTGTGCACCGGTGTGATGACTCCATCCTTTTACCCTTTACGCATACCTTACCCCCTGTCTTTCTTAGACGGAGTCGGGGTTTTGTGCCCTTACCTATCTTAACGCGCAAACGTTTCCTGCCTTCTCTTGCCTTCGGAGGAGAAGAAAAGGGTACTTTTGCCTTTGCTTCGGGAAATACTGTCTTCCCTTCCCCTTATCTTGGTGACCTGAAGAGATACGAAAATCTGAAATTTTTTGAGGAAACACTTGCGTGTTATCAGACCTTCTTCCGGATTAAACCCGAATTTCTGGCCGCTGACCTCCATCCCGATTATCAAAGCCGTCTGAGCGCCGAGAGGATGTCTCTGGAAAAAAAGATCCCACTCTTCACCATCCAGCACCATAAAGCACACCTTGCTTCGGTCTTTGCCGAAAAGGATATTAAAGGTCAGGTAATTGGCTGTGCCTTTGACGGCACAGGTTATGGAGAAGACGGAACCTTATGGGGAGGTGAGTTTTTCTGTGGAGACGCCAAAAGCCTGGAAAGGTCAGCCTCTCTCCTCCCTTTCCTTTTACCTGGTGGTGACCAGGCAGTCCACCATCCCTGGCGAACAGCTTTAAGTCTCCTCCACGCTTCTCTGGGACCTTCCCTACCGGAAATTCCAAGCCTGGAGAAGGTACCGGAAGAGAAGAATCTGATTCTGAAAGTGCTTGCCAGCAATTATCCTTTCATTAAAACTTCCAGTGCTGGTCGGCTCTTTGACGGTATCTCCGCACTCCTGGGGCTCTGTTTCTACCAAGGTTATGATGCCGAAGCTCCGGTGCGGCTACAGGATTCTGCCGAAAGGGCAGATTCTCTCCTCTCCCATTTGAAACCCTATTCTTTTGCATTTCAGGAAGAGGGTGCCCTCTTACGTATTGACTGGAGGCCAATGGTAGAAGAGATTGTGAAAGAATTGAAAGCCGGAAAGGCAGTGGAGACTCTGGCCGCACGGTTTCATCTTACCGTAACGGAAATAATATTCCAAACTTGTCTTTATCTTTCCAAAAAGAGTAGAATAAATGTGGTGATTCTCTCCGGCGGAGTCTTTCAAAACAGGCTATTGTTGAGACTTACCTATCAGAAGCTTTCTTCCGCTGGATTAAACGTTCTTCTGCCGGAAAAGTTACCGATTAACGATGGCGGGCTTTGTCTGGGCCAACTTTTGCTGGCACAAACAGCCTGCGCATAATGAAATATGTGCCTGGCCATTATCGGAAGAGTAACCCAAGTAGATAAACCCGACTCACCCGGTGCCTTTCCCACTGGAAAAGCAGAGGTAATGGGTATTATCCAGACGGTCAACTTTGGTTTACTACCTTCTGTGGCTAAAGGTGATTACGTCCTCATCCACGCAGGCTTTGCTATCCAGAAACTGGAACCGAAAGATGCTAAAAAAAGGATACGCCTCTTAAAAATAAGGTGAAATAAGAAAGAGTTGAGGAAAAAGTGGGTCCGCAATCTCAATCTGCCAGAAAAATACTTACGGAGATAAAAGAACTCAAAATTAACAAACCGCTTTCCATAATGGAGGTCTGTGGAACACATACGGTGGCAATCTACCGCAGCGGGATTGCTAACCTCTTACCAAAAAACCTCCGTCTCATCGCTGGACCTGGTTGTCCAGTTTGCGTAACATCAGAAGCCGACCTCTATCACTTCGCCACCTTAAGCAGGGAAAAAGGGGTTATTTTAACCTCTTTTGGCGACCTGCTTCGGGTACCGGCAAACGGCACCAGCCTTGAAAAAGAAAGGACAAAAGGGGGGGATATCCGGATAGTCTATAGTCCTGCAGAAGCCCTGACCATCGCCATTAAAAATCCCGAAAAGGACGTGGCTTTCCTTGGCATTGGCTTTGAGACAACCGCACCAGTGGTGGCTGCCACAGTATTGGAAGCCAGAAGACTGAACCTAAAAAATTTTTACCTCTTTTCCGTACTGAAGAGGATACCCCCGGTGATGGAAAGACTGCTTGACCTTGCTAAGGTTAAGATTGACGGGTACCTGTGCCCCGGCCATGTGAGCGTAATTATCGGTTCCAAACCTTACTCTTTCATTCCCACTATCTACCGGCGCCCAGCAGTAATTGCCGGATTTCAACCCGAGGATATTTTGGAAGGTCTGCTGCTCATTTTGAAACAGATTAAGAGTAACAAACCGAAAGTAGAAATTCAATATCGGGGGGTAGTGACTCCAGAAGGCAACAAGATTGCCCAGTCTTTAATCAATCAGGTCTTTGTTTCAGCACCGGCTTCCTGGCGGGGGTTGGGAATCCTTTCTGATACGGGGTTTAAATTGAAGAACGAATTCCTCCGTTTTGATGGCTGGTACCACTTTTCCATTCCAGAAGACGATACCATCCGACCGGATTTAAAATGCCGCTGTAATGAAGTAATCATCGGTGCCATTGAACCGGAAGAGTGCGGTCAGTTTCGCCGGAGATGTACTCCGGAAAAACCCCTTGGTCCCTGCATGGTAAGTAGCGAAGGCGCCTGCGCTGCCCATTACAAGTATGCCAGACAGAATCACTCTTGACCACGGAAGCGGCGGACGAAAAAGTGCGGAACTAATAAAGAAGATTATTGGTTCTTTTAATAACCCTATTCTGGATCAACTGGAAGACAGCGCTCTCCTGAAGTTAAAGAGAGGAACGCTTGCCTTTACCACCGATTCTTTCGTGGTCCAACCCTTATTTTTTCCCGGTGGAGATATCGGTTCCCTCTCCAT
>CAZPLE010000025.1:0-14086 GCA_964587375.1 uncultured bacterium | reverse complement strand
GTTCAGTTAAGGTTAACGAGTTGATGGTGATAGAAAAGTATTCCCATGTAATGCATCTGGTTAGCAACGTCACCGGCACAATTTTACCAGAAAAAGACGCATTTGACCTTTTTGCCGCCTCTTTTCCCGCTGGAACAGTTACTGGCGCCCCCAAAATCCGGGCGATGGAGATAATAGAAGAACTGGAGCCAGTTAAACGCGGACCATATGCAGGGGCGGTGGGGTATTTTGATTTTGCCGGCAACCTTGATACCTGCATTACTATCAGGACCTTATGGGTAAAAGGGAGAAAGATTTACCTTCAGGTTGGTGCCGGGGTAGTGGCTGATTCCAACCCTGCTCGGGAGTTTGAGGAGACGCTCAATAAAGGTAAAGCGCTTCTGGAAGCCATTCGTCTGGCTGGTTCAGAGGTTCTTTAAAGGAGTCGGTTATGCTGGTAGTAATGATTGATAACTACGATTCTTTTACTTACAACCTATTCCAGGAATTATCTGAGATCGGAGCGGAAGTGAGAGTTTTTCGTAATGACCAGATTACGGTGGAAGAGGTGTGCAACCTTTCTCCAAAGAGAATCGTAATTTCACCTGGTCCGGGACGGCCAGAAGAAGCGGGCATTTCGGTGGAACTGGTTCGGAGATTGGCGGGGAAGATTCCAATTCTTGGGGTCTGCCTTGGTCACCAGGCAATAGGCTATGCGTGTGGAGCAAAGATTGTCAGGGCGCGACAGTTGATGCATGGGAAGACCTCAATGGTCTACCACAACGGCCAGGACATATTTAAAGGAATTCCCAACCCTTTCCAAGCCACCCGTTACCACTCCCTGGCAGTGGAAAGAGAGACCCTTCCGCAAAGTCTTCAAATAACCGCTTGGACCGAAGACGGCGAGATTATGGGTTCGAAGATTAAGGACCTACCGGTCTTCGGAGTCCAGTTTCATCCCGAGTCCATTTTGACCACCGCGGGAATGGACATTTTAAAAAATTTTCTTAAAATTTAATTTCCTTTACCCTCCCTTACTTTTGGGATAACACTGCCTTCCGGTTCGCTCCTCTAACTCTTTAAGCAACTGACGTTCTTCATACCTTAAGTTCACCGGTGTTTCCACCATTACTCTGACCAGCTGGTCTCCACGGCGGAGTCCGTCTATATCCGGAAGGCCCTTACCACGCAGCCGAAAGATGGTGCCACTCTGAGTTCCGGCAGGTATTTTCATTCGCACACTCCCTTTTAGCGTAGGAACTTCTCTCTCTGTTCCCAACGCCGCCTCAGTAAAGGTCACATACAACTGGTAGATGAGGTTGGGCCCTTCTCTGATAAAGTTAGGGTCTTTCTCAATCAATATATTCAAGTAGAGATTCCCGGAAGGTCCACCCCGGATCCCGACATTACCCTTTCCCCGTACCCGCAGTTTAGAACCACTTTCAATTCCTGCCGGAATGGTAACCCGAAGTTTTTCCTTCTTTCTGACCCTTCCTTTGCCATTACAATTGCGGCAGGGTTTTTCTATTATCTGGCCACTGCCATTACATTTGGGGCAGGTTCGGGTGATAGCAAAGAACCCCTGCTGGTAGTAAATCTGACCTGTTCCTGAACATTGAGGGCAGGTGCGTGTGCCGGCAGAGGCTGAGCCGGTTCCACTACAGACCGGACAGGTATCCAGTCGTGTTATTTCAATCTCCTTTTCGGTATCTTCGGATACCTCTTTCAGAGAGACGGTCACCACCGTTTCGATATCTTCACCCCTTCCGCCACCTCTCTGTTTGGTTCTGGTTTCTACCCCTCCACCGAAGAGGTCAAAGAGGTCGTCAAAAAAGCCGTGTCCAAAGATATCACCAAATTCCCTTTGAACCCTGCTCAGGTCGTCCGTCCAGGTGAAGCCGGTGCTTTCCACCCCCTGGAACCCGAAGCGGTCATAGGTGGCTCTTTTTTGGGGGTCGCTTAAAACTTCATAGGCTTCAGTGGCTTCCTTAAACTTCTCTTCCGCTTCCTTATTTCCAGGGTTGCGGTCTGGGTGATACTGGAGAGCCAGCCTCCGATAGGCTTCTTTAATAGCATCATTGGTTGCATCTCTGGAGACACCCAGAACTTCATAATAGTCTCTTTTTGCCATAAAGAGTTAAGCCTCAAGAGTTTTTGGTTTCAATATACCCCAAACCTTCCTCCTTAAAGAGGATTAGATGCCAATATTTATTTCCCTGTTACAGATTTAATCCGGTTTGAGATATCGGAATTGTTTCCTTAGCGGATTAAACGGTTTGCCGCCGGAATCGTAAAATTTGCTGAAAAACTCCAGATACTGAAGACGACTGGTATGAACGTAGGACCCCAGAGTGCTGATGAAGAGATTAAAGGCATGTCCAGCCAGAAGAATCAGCACCAGCAAGACTGGTCCAATCAAAGGCATACTTTTTGCCATAACCGCCAATTGATTCACTGTTACCGCCAGGAGGCCACTGGTTAAACCAAGGGCAAATATTCGGGCATAACTTACCAGGTCTCCTAGGAGGTTTCCAGCAAGCAATCCGTAAATGGCATAGCCTGACCAGAAGAGTCGCAAGGTTAAATCGCGCTGGGTGTGCCACTGGTTGTAGATAATCACCACCGCTGTTGCTGCCAGGATTATTTTTAAAGAGAGAATGGCACCGGCAACAGGAAGTCTGGAACGGAGAAGAAAAAGGCCTATTAACAATGGGATGCCTATCTGGAAAACCAGAGATGGTGCACTTTCCAGAACCCCGCGGCCACCAAAACGTCGGACCGCTTCCTTCAATTTCAACATAACGCCAGTAGTAACCTGAAGATATCCAAACAGAATGGAGAAGTAAAAAAGGCGCATAGTATCCGAAGGTCTGTCTACCGGTGAAATTAGTGAGATACGACGCTGGAACTCCGCCAGTTTCTGTAAAACCGAAAAGTTAGCAAAGAGATTCCCAAACCAGGAGTTGGTAATCACTCCTACCAGAGAAGCGGAGATACCTCCGATGGCAAAGACCTTTAGCATCTTTTGCGCGTTCTCTTCTAAAAACCGTTTCCTCAAAATAAGAGAAAGGAGAAAGAGGATTAAGCCATATCCTACGTCAGCCAGACAGAAGGCAAAACTGATGGTGAAGAAAAAAGAGAGATATAAAGAGGGGTCTGTTCCCTGATAATGGGTACGGCCATAAAGGTCAACCACCGCTTCAAAAGGCTTGCCTGCTTGATTATTTTCCAAGGCGACCGGAACAGACTCTCCTTTCTGTGGTGGTCTGGTAACGATCTCCATTTCGGGAAAGAGGCTTTTTAGTCTTTCCCCAAGATACCGCCGGTCTCTCTTTCTTATCCATCCGGCAAAGACTGCTACCGATTTGGTATTGTATATCTTTTTGCAGGCGGAAATCTGCGCTTTTTTTATTTGGTAAATGTCATATAAGCCTAATATTTCAGGCAAATAGCGGTAAAACTTATCTTTTCTCTTTTCAAGGTTAACAGCCCTCTGCTCATTCTTTTCAATGATTCTTCTGATCCTTAGACAGGTCTGGTAAGGTGTGGTGCGATAACCTGGCAGGGATATTTCTTGTGCTCGAAAATTATTGATTAGTATCTCCGATACTTTTTCTGCTTCTTCCCGCAAATAGACCAGAAATAATATGGCCTTTCCCTTCTTTCTGAGGAGCGAGGTGGCAAATACTGGGGTCTGGTGGAAAACTTTCAGTACTTCCTGAACTCTTGACGCAGGCACCTGGTAAAGGCTGGCAACCGTCTTTCCTTTCAGCCCCAATTCCCGCAAAGGAAGATCAATAGAGGTTAACGGTTCTAAGTTTTGGTAAATCCTTCCTAAGCGCTCCGTCAATTGTTTTATCTCCTCATCTCTTTTTTCTAACGACTTAGCCTCTCCAAAGCAGGATGTCAATGGAAAAGTTGCCTTCTCTTGGAAAGGAGCGTTGATTGGCAATTTTGGAAGAGGGACTGCCCCCCTCTTTTTTAGAAAGTTAAGAAGGTAGTTAATTCTAAAGAGGTTTTCATCAACCTCTTTCTCTTTCTCCGATAGGTCTCTCTTCTTCTCCTCTGGGGAAGCAATCTGGTCAGAATTTTCGGAGGGCAGTTCTTCTTCGGTCAATTCCGTTACTTCCACCAACCCAAGGTTTTGGATACTTTCCACCGCTACCCGCTTTTTATCCTCTGGGAGGAGAAGATAGACCCGCTCCATCTCCGCTATAGCCATAAGTTCTTATCTTTCTTCCTGTGTTCTCTGGTCTAAATTTTAGCACGGGGTCAGCCAATTTTCAATTTTCTGAAAATTTGCAACCAAGGGGTAGAATATATAAAATATAAAGAATGAAAAAAGCCTATCTTGCCCTGGAAGACGGTCTGGTGATTGAGGGCAACTCCTTTGGGGCAGAGGGGGAGGCCACCGGAGAACTGGTTTTCAATACCAGCCTCACAGGCTATCAGGAGATTCTTACCGACCCTTCTTACCGCGGCCAGATTGTGATGATGACCCACCCCCTGATCGGGAACTACGGTATTAACGACCAGGATATAGAATCCAGCAGGATTCAGGTGGAGGGGTTTGTAGTGAGAGAGGTGGCTCCTCTCTTTAGCAACTGGCGAGCGAAACGTTCTCTGCCGGACTATCTAAAAGAGTTTGGCATCCCGGGAATTGAAGGTGTTGATACCAGAATGCTGACAGTTCACATTCGGGAAAAAGGGAGTCTTAAGGCTGTTCTTTCTACAACCAATTCGGATCCTCAGCGTTTGGTTGACAAAGCCAGAAAGTCACCCGGTGTGATTGGACAAAACCTGGTTCCAGCGGTCTCCACAAAAACGGCCTATTTCTGGCAAAAGGATGGGAACCAAAAAGCGGTGGTTCTTGACTGCGGTGTAAAATTCAGCATTTTGAGGTATGTGGCTAAAGCCGGTTTTCAAATTTTGGTGGTGCCGGCGGAGACACCGGCGGAAGAGATTATTTCTGAAAGACCCGACTGCCTAATCCTGTCCAATGGTCCTGGCGACCCGGCCGCGCTTACCAAAATAGTGGCTGAAGTGAAAAAATTACTGGGCAGGGTTCCCATCTTTGGCATCTGTCTTGGCCATCAGATACTTGGTCAGGCGGTAGGTGGGAAGACCTACAAATTAAAGTTTGGCCACCACGGAGGTAATCACCCGGTAAAGGACCTGGCAACCAGCCGGGTTCTGATTACCGCTCAGAATCACGGCTTTTGCGTTGACCCGGAAAGTCTGTCTCCGGAGGTAAAGATAACCCACCTTAACCTCAATGACCAGAGTCTGGAAGGGATGGAGAGCAAAAGATTAAACTTCTTTTCTGTTCAGTTTCACCCGGAAGCCGGGCCTGGTCCCCATGACGCTCTTTACCTCTTTGAAAGGGTTAACCGTTCTTGATTAATTGTCCGCTCTCTGCTAATTCTTTTTTAATCTCTTCCAGTAAATTGACAAAGCGGCGTCCATACTCTATATAATTGCGGTAGCGGATTTCATCGCTTGATTTCACGCTCTGGTCGTGGTAAACCACCGCCATGTGCGGTTCAATCGAAAATCCACCATTGTAGCCTGTTTTCAGAAGGTCAGTAACGATTTCCCGAATCCTTCCCTTTCCTTCGCCGGGGAAAGTGAAAACCTGTCTTTCTCCCTCAAGATAACCATCTTTTATGTGGACATGGACAATATGTTGACGCACCGCCTGATAGAACTCCCAGGGGTCCTGCTTTCGGTAGGGTTTTGGACCACGGACATCATCATCAAAGATAGGGTTGCCGGTGTCAAAGACCAGTTTCAAAGCCGGTGAATTAACACCTTCTAAAAGTCGTAAGGTATGTTCGTAAGAAAGCGAACCCCAGCCGGCACAGTTTTCGTGGAGGCAAATAACTCCACCGTCTTCAGCCATTCTGACAATATTCTTCACTCTTTTAATGGCTTCCGCTGACCAGTCTTTGTCGTATTCTTCCGGAGGGACTGCAAAACTCATAATCCGAATGAACTTTGTTCCCAGCCGATGCATTCGGGGAATGGCGCGCTTCATCTCCGCATAACTGGGGTCAGGGGGTTGGGTAATCTTCTGCGCCCAGTTTGCTATGCCACTACCGAAACAGTTGACACTAATCCCGGCAGCCTCAAGCTTATCACAGACCTCGGCAAATTTTTCTTCCGAAAGACTGGTAATGTTGATGCCATCAATTGCCCGAGCCTCAATAAACTTCCAGCCCAATTCTTTCGTTGCTCTGATCTGGCCATCTATATCTGACGCCGCCTCATCTGCAAAACCGGTTAAGTACATATTCCTCCCCGAACTGATTTATAATAAATATTATATTATATAAGTTTTCGTCGGCGTCAAGTTTTTTGACATCACCCTTCTTTTTTGGTAAGATATAAAAGGAAGATATAATGGCCAGTTTTGACCGTTTTACAAATCAGGTGCGGCGGATGCTGGATCTGGCCCGGGACGAAGCCATTCGTTTCGGTCAGGCAACCATCGGGTGTGAACACCTTTTGCTGGCGCTTCTTCGGGAAGGCCAGGGAGTAGCAGCTGCTGCCCTGACAACTCTGGGCTACGACCTTGATTACATTCGCCTGGAGATAGAAAAAGCCATCCCTATTGCCCCTCCACTTCGCTTTGAAGGGTTACTTCCCCTTGACCCTAATGCCAAGCGGGCTCTGGAACTTGGTGTAGAAGAAGCAAGGCAAGCCTACTGTAACTACATTGGCACCGAACATATTCTTCTCGGCATTTTGCGTGAAGGAGAGAGTTACGCCAGCAAGATTCTTTTTCGTTTGGGACTTTCGGTTGACCGGACCCGCCGGGCGATTTACGAACTGTCTCGTTTTTCCGAGCATCCTCCAGAATCTTCTGGAAAGACAAGGAATTCAGCCCTTACTCTCTTTGGGCGGGATCTGACCAGACTTGCCCGAGAGGGCAGGCTGGATCCGGTTATTGGCCGGCAGAAAGAGATTGAGCGGTTGTTTCAAATTCTCTGTCGCCGGCGCAAGAATAACCCAGTTCTGATTGGCGAGGCTGGGGTAGGTAAGACCGCCATCGTGGAAGGGTTTGTTCAGATGCTGGTCGCTGGTTCCGCCCCCCAACCACTTGCTAACCGTCGTGTGGTAATGCTGGATCTGGCGGCAATGGTAGCCGGAACAAAATATCGGGGAGAGTTTGAACAGAGGCTCAAAGCGGTAATGGAAGAAGTTATTGAAGAGAGAATAATCATCGTTATAGATGAACTCCATATTCTGATAGGCGCCGGTGGTGCAGAGGGAGCAATGGATGCTTCCCATATCTTGAAGCCCGCCCTTGTTTCCGGTGAAATTCAATGTATAGGTGCAACCACCCTGAATGAGTACCGCAAGCATATGGAAAAAGACCCAGCCCTGGAAAGGCGTTTCCAAACGATATTTGTGGCTCCACCATCACTTTCCGAGACGGAAGAGATCCTTAAGGGTCTGCGTGCAAAATACGAAGAGCACCACAACGTCAAGATCACCGATGAGGCAATTTGGAGCGCTGTCCACCTTTCCGACCGTTACATCAGCGGCCGGTTTTTACCCGACAAGGCTATTGATCTGCTTGACGAAGCCTGCGCTCGGGTGCGTCTTGCCAGTACCAAGCCTCCTGACAGGGTAAAAGACCTTGAGTCCGAATTAAAAAGGCTTACTATCAAGCGAGAAGGGTTGGTGAGGGAACTTGATTACCAGACAGCCATAAACCTCAAGAATCAAGAGAGACTTTCCCGCCTTCGGCTGGAAAGATTAAGACAGGAACAACTGTTATCTGAAAATACCTTCCCTCAGGCGCTGGTTACCGAAAAAGATGTGGCACAGGTTGTATCTCTCTGGACAGGGATCAATGTTCAGCAGATTTCTGGAGACGAGAGCGAACGCCTTTTGAAGATGGAAGAAGAGATCCACCGTTCCATCGTAAGTCAGGATGAAGCGGTAAGTGTGGTCTGCCGAGCAATCCGGCGGGGTAGGGTAGGTATTAAAGACGCCCACCGGCCCACTGGGTCATTCCTCTTTTTGGGTCCCACCGGCGTTGGAAAAACTCTTTTAGCAAAGGTTTTAGCAAAATTTCTTTTTGGCTCGGAAGAGGCACTCATTCAGATTGATATGAGCGAATATATGGAACGTTTTTCTGTCTCCCGTTTGATTGGCGCGCCACCGGGATATGTGGGTTACGAAGAAGGGGGCCAGTTGACGGAGAAGGTGCGGCGTCGGCCCTATTCGGTAATTTTAATGGATGAGTTTGAAAAGGCGCACCCTGACGTCCACAACCTTCTTCTTCAGATTCTGGAAGAGGGTAACTTAACTGACAGCCTTGGTCACCGGGTTGATTTTCGTAACACCATCATCATTTTAACCTCTAATTTGGGGACCGGAAACCTTGGAAGAAAAGGTATTGTCGGGTTTATCTCCGAGGAGAAAGCCCGGATTGACCATCAGGAGATGGAAGCGATATTAAGATCTGAAGCAGAAAAGACCTTTCGGCCAGAACTCCTCAATCGTCTTGACGAAATTGTAGTCTTCAAACCCCTGAAACACGAAGATGCTTTAGCCATCGTCCATCTGGAAGTGGAAAAACTGAAAGAGCGTCTCCGGGAGAAGAATATCACTATTACCCTTGACGAAAAAGCCTATCTCTTTTTGGAGAAGAAAGGTTTTGACCCGGAATTAGGCGCTCGGCCATTGAAAAGGGCTATTACCAAATATATAGAAGACCGCCTTTCAGAAGAGATGCTTTCCGGTACTCTCCATTCAGGGGATTCGGTTCTCATCTCCGTTGATTCGGAAGATAGCCTGTCTCTTACTATTAATAAAACAGGACCTCTTTCCCAAACAGTTACCTTGAAAAGCTCCTAATCTTTCCTTCCCTTTATGGCACAAATAACTTTTATCGGTGCAGGAAGTCTCGGCTTTACCCGTGCCTTGGTGAGAGATATTTTGACCTTTCCGGCTCTGCGGGATTCCACCCTGGTCTTGATGGATGTTGACCAGGAACGGCTTGGATTTGCGAAGGCAATGGTAGAGCGGATAATTGAGTTGGGGAAATACCCCGCCAGGGTTGTAGCCACGATGGACAGAAAGGAAGCCCTGAAAGGAGCCGATGCGGTTTTGTGCACTATCTTAGTCGGTGATGTGAAAGTTTGGCGTCATGACATTGAAATTCCCAAAAAGTACGGAGTGGATATCTGTGTGGGCGATACCCGAGGGCCAGCCGGCATCTTCCGTGCCTTGCGGACTATCCCGGTGATGCTCTCTATCTGCCGTGATATGGAAAACCTCTGTCCGAACGCTATCCTTTTAAATTACACCAACCCGATGAGTATGAACTGCCGGGCGATGCAGCGCAAAACCAGTATCAAAGTTACTGGTCTTTGCCATAGCGTCCAGGGAACCGCCCAGATGCTGGCCAAATGGATTGGCGCCTCTTTGGAAGAGATTACCTACCTTTGTGCCGGCATCAATCATCAAGCCTGGTTCTTAAAGTATGAAAAACAGGGTAAGGACGCCTACCCACTAATTCGCCAGGCCCTTAAGAAAAAGGAGATTTATAACCAGGAGATTGTGCGCAACGAAATGTTCCTCCATCTGGGTTATTATGTTACTGAGTCCAGTGGCCACAACTCCGAATACAACTGGTGGTTCCGCAAGCGGCCGGACCTGATTGAAAAATACTGTCTTCCAGGAACCGGCTGGAACCCTGGTGAATATGCCTTCACCCTTAAAGAATATCTTGGAAGAGAAAATACCTGGAAAGACGAGATAAAGAAATGGCTTGCCCAAAAGAGACCCACTTCCTTGAAGAGGGGTAAGGAATATGCTGCTTACATCATCAACGCCTACCTTACTGGGGAGCCTTATGAGTTTAACGGCAATATGCCCAACACGGGAATTATTCCCAATCTTCCCTACAATGCCTGCGTAGAAGTTCCGGTGGTGGTCAATAAAAGGGGTTTCAACACTGTTTATGTTGGACCTCTTCCTCCTCAATGCGCGGCTCTCAACAATATCAATATCGCAGTGGAAGAGATGGCTGTGGAAGGGTGTTTAACCGGAGACGCCAACCTTATCTTTCAGGCCATTGCTTATGACCCATTAACGGCCGCAGTTCTATCCCTGGCGGAGATTAAAAAGATGGTAGCCGAAATGTTTGCCAGAAACCAGGAGTATCTACCCTCGGTCTTTAAAAAAGTCTCTTTGTGACAGAGATTAAAAAAGTCTTCTTTGGAAATTTATTTTTTATTATATTTATTCCTCCCTTTTGCGATCTTTTGGAATTAATCTCTCCTTTGTTTTGGGGTGCAAGAGGATAATAGCCAGTCCCCCGACAATATTTCCCAGGGTAACCGGTATAAGATTGTGGAAGATCTTCCAGAAATCCGGCAATAATCTCCCGGCAGCCAGAAGTCCTGCTGGCAAAAAGTACATATTGGCTATGGAGTGTTCGTATCCGGAAGCAACAAACACCATGATGGGAAAGTAAATCCCCAGAATTTTTCCAGTGGCTGTTCGGGACGCGATACACATAATCACTGCCAAACAGACCAGCATATTGCACAACACGCCCCGAGTAAAGCCTTGAACAAAATTGAGGGCTAGTTTACTTTCGGCAATCTTTACAGCCATAAGTCCTGAAGAATAGCCTGAGGCCGGCCCCAGGGCTATCAGTCCAGAATGGAAAACCAGCAAAGCCAGCAGGAGCCCACCAACGAAATTGCCCAGCCAGACTACCACCCAGTTCCGGAGCACCTTACCAAATCTATATTTTTTATTAAAGAAACCTATGACCATCAAGATATTGCCTGTAAAGAGTTCGGCGCCCGGGATTAAAACCAACATCAGGCCTACACTGAACACACTTCCCGCCAGAAACTTTGCCAGTCCCGGATCAAGGGTGCCTCCTCCCAAAACGGTGGTGGCTACTGCAGCCCCAAAGCCGATGTAAATACCTGCCAGAATTCCTGAGAGGAAAAGGTCAAGGAGTGGCGCCGTTGCTTTTTTTTCGCCAATTTCCGCCAGCGACCGGGATATCTCTGCTGGTGATAAACATAAATTCTTTTCCATAGTCTTATTTTAACATCTGAAGATAAAATTTCGCTACCTCCGGCCGGTTAAGAACCACCAGAATTTCCCGATTCTTCTTGGCAGCAACGCTGGGATTGTAGGAACCGGTTATCACCCTGGAGTTATCTACGACAAAAAGCTTGTAATGGTTCAGGTAATAATTTCTGTCCCAGGAGACTTTTACCCCCAATCTTTTTAATTCTGCGAAAACCTTTTCGTTTCCGCGCCATTCCCTTTCCAGGATCCCGGTCACTCTTATACCTTCCCTGGATTTCTGGCACAGTATCCTGATAATTTCCGGATCACTCAGGAGATAAAGAGAAAAGAATATCTCTTTTTGAGCAGAGGTTAACTCTTTTCTCAGAATCTCTTTGCAGTAGGGGCTTGGGTATATCTTGACCGACCCTTCTTTGGTATTGCAGAAAGGCTTTGGAACTGGCTTATCCTTTGCCCAGGAGTTAAAAAGCGTCTTTAGATATTCCGCCACCTGGGGAGAGTTAAAGATAACAAGGTCGTTATCATTTTGATATACGGAAGCGAAGGTTAAGTTTGAGGAGCAAACCCAGGCAATCCTTCCGTCAGCAGAACCGAACTTGGCATGCATCAGGTGAGGAAATTCCGTGTCGGTATAAAAAGAGTCAGAAGCGAAAGGAAGCACCAAATCAGTGTTATTTTTGTCAATCATCATCCTGACCTTTACACCCCTTGTTTTTGCGGATGATAAGGCGGAAAACACACAGGGCAGGTCGGCATCAAAAGAAGCAATCATCAACTCCCGTTCTGTGCCCTCTATTATCTCTACCAGCCTTTTCGGAATGTCATGGTGCCTTGAGAAGTAGACCTCTATATCTCTAGTTTTCAGAGGTGGCCTCTGGGTGCATCCAGCAAGGAAAAGAGAAAGGAGCAAAAAAGGTAAAAGGGTTCTTCGCAAAAGGAGAAAACGGCTATCCATTTTTGTTATTATACCATCGTTTCTGATATGCTATAATAAAAAAGGGGAAAAAAACAAGGAGGATGAAAGATGTTTACTCAACGAAATGTGGTTCAGAAGATTTCGGTTCGCGAAAATATCCTGGTTGGCAAAATCTTTGTCTCCCTGGCACTGGCGAGCCTGACTGGGCTTTTGGCTGGCATACGCATTCCCCTCCCTTTTACCCCGGTTCCACTCACCGGACAGGTTTTGGGCGTTCTCCTTTGTGGTCTTTTTCAAGAAGGCTCTTTTGCCGCCCTAAGCCAGACCTTTTATCTTCTCTTTGGCCTTGGTGGTATTCCCTGGTTTGCGGGCTGGAGTTCTCTTTCGTTATTAGCCTTCTTTGCCAACCCCACTTCCGGGTACCTTGTAGGGTTTATTCCCGCAGCGTATCTTGTTGGCCGACTGGCGAACCAGGGAAAGCGATTAAATTTTCCAGGATTACTCCTTACTTTTTTTGCCGGAATAGTTATTATCTATCTTTTCGGTGCTCTCCATCTTTCGCTAGTGTTAAAGACCGACTTTCGGAAAACACTTTTCCTGGCAGTCTACCCATTTATACTCTTTGATTTTTTAAAGGCACTTCTGGTAGCCTCTTTTGCTAACGTCTTCTGCCGTCGGTGAAGATTAGAGCACATCATCTCCTGTGCCTTTTAGGTTTTCAGGGTTTGGGATACAGTCCGGAGTTTATCAGCCGGATGACTGAAACCAAAAAAGCCCTGGAGGAAGGCAAAGAATTTACGGTGGAGGTGGTTGATGGGTGCGATGATATCTGCCTATCTTGTCCGTATTTCTCCGAAGGTGAATGTCGTAAAGGAAAACTTTCTGCCCGACGCACCCGCCGGATGGACAAAAAGGTAATTAAAACTCTTGGTCTGAGAAGAAACCAAGCCCTTTTATCAACAGAAATAATACCCTTAATCCAGGAAAAGATTGGACAGTTTCCTACGCTGGTGAGAATTTGCGGAAGGTGCGGGTGGCGAGAAGTCTGCACCTACTATACCGCTTTACGAAGATCCTGGCGCGAAAAAAATCTTGTGAAAAAAGAGGTTTTTTAATGACTGTTTACGAGGCGATTCTTAAACGCCGCTCCATACGCCGTTTCAAGCCGGAACCACTTCCTTACCCGGTTTTGGAGAAGATGGTAAATGCGGCTCGCTTGGCACCATCGGCTGCCAACCTTCAGCCCTGTGAATACCTGATAGTAGATGCTCCCCAGTTGCTTCCAGAGGTCTTTGCTACCTTGAAGTGGGCTGGTTATGTGGCACCCGCAGGCAACCCACCAGAAGGCAAAGAGCCGACCGCCTATATCGTTGTGCTTATTAACCGAAAGAAAGAGGGATGGAAAAATGGCATAGTGGATGCCGCTTCTGCCATTGAGAATATGATTCTGACCGCCCTGGAAGAGGGCGTGGGAAGTTGCTGGGTGGGTTCGGTGGACCGAAAAAGACTTGCAGAAAAACTCCAGATCCCCGATTATTACGAGATTGATTCTGTTTTAGCCTTAGGTTATCCCGACCAGGAAAACAAGGTGGAAGAGTTTCGTGGTTCAGTTAAATACTGGCTTGACGAAGAAGGGAATTTTCATGTTCCTAAACGCTCTTTGAAAGAGGTACTCCACCACAATAGGTTTTAACCCCTTGGAGAGGTGCGAGAGCGGTTGAATCGGCACGATTGGAAATCGTGTAGCCCAAAAGGCTCGTGGGTTCGAATCCCACCCTCTCCGCAATTCTCCCTTCTGAAGGGATTCGATGGGAGCGAAGTAAGGCAACGCTGGTAAGCGTTGCCAGCGGGTGGCCGACCCGAGCCGCTAGTAGAGAGGCGAGGGCGCCGAATCCCACCCTCTCCGCCAATCAGAAAAAGAGGTTGCTGGCTCGCCCCAGGCTAAGCTCGCCAGCCGATTTTAGGCGCAAAATTGAATTTTTTGTCTTTGTCCCGCAAAGCGGGACGCCAGAAGTGGGGTTTTTCTTTGTTTTATTTTCCTTGCTTGATTTTAAGTTATTTGGTATCATTATAAAGTAGAGATTGTTAATACTACAATAACATAATCAAATTATTGAA
>CAZPLE010000024.1:0-10009 GCA_964587375.1 uncultured bacterium | reverse complement strand
CTCAGGAATAATTTTTTTAATCACTGCTTGACGGTCGCCCTCGGTAACCTCGTTCTGGCGATTTCTTATTTCCAGTTCACCCTGTTTTTTCTGTCTCCGGAAATAGTCTCCAAAAATGCTTAAATTCACGGTGTGGATTGGCTTCTTTGACAAAGATTCGGCTTCCATCACCGCTTTCTCTACGGTAGCACTTAGCTCCGGAATACTGGTCACTGTTCCATTCTTTAAGCCTAAGGTAGGAATTGAGACGAATCCCAAAACTTCAAAATCTTCGGTATTAGGGGCGGCAACTAAGACAGCGGTCTTGTCGGAACCTATCTCTACTCCTACCAGATAATCATCGGCGGAAGACATTTTGGTGTTAATCCTTTGCCTCTTTTTTCGCTGGGAGAAAAACAGGGGTGCAGAACCGAAAATCCAGATATTTATATATTAAACCCTTTTTCTTAAAATCAGCAAGTACATAATAAAAAAGGGGTAATTTTTCAGCGATTTCATCCGCGAAGAAGATAATCGCTTCGCCGCTCTCTAAATTAAGGGTTAAGGTTGAACCAGAAAAAACGATGGTCTTTATTGGCGCCCAGGAAGAGCAGTATTCATAAGCATAGGCTGCCTTAGGAATCAGGTGGGAAAGTTCTGTGTAGGGCACTCCGTAAATTTCAAGGAGCGGTTCCGCAAGCCCTGACTCTTCAGGTAATACCGTCCCATCTTTAGCCACTATCAGTGGCTTTTCTGAAGTGATGACAGAGGCAAATGGTAAGCGGCGCTTCAGGGAAATCTGGAGGGTTGAAGGAAATATTTTATTTATAAAAATAGCGGAGATTCTTGGGTCGTGCTCTACTGTGTTGGCCACCTCTTTAAGGGAAAGGGTAAAGATGTTGCGGCCTTTCAGATAAGAGAAGTTAAAAGCCGGGTCATTCACCCGAACCTCTTCTATTCTAAAGAGAGAGTTGGAAACAATTTGAGTTCTTAAAAGAGTGAAGGAAAAGAGTAATGAGGAAAAAAGGACCACTCCACCCACGGTCAATATCGGAGAGTTTCTCCGGAAAAAGGATTTATACCTTCTATTCTGCTTTTTTATTAGTCTCCTCTTTCTTTTCATTCTCTGGCCAATTCCACCAATTGCCATACCAGTTCCGAAAACGAAATCCCTGCAGCGGCGGCAGATTCCGGAAAGAGACTGGTCTCGGTAAAACCTGGAATGGTATTGAGATCAAGAAGGTAGGGATTGCCCTTTCTATCTATAATAATTTCACTACGGGAAAGACCCCGACAGCCCAGAAGTTTGTGGGCTTCCAGAGCAATTTCTTCTCCCCTTTTTATCCATTCACCTGGCAGTTGAGGGGGGATTAAATGTTTACTTCCGTGGGGAGTATACTTGGCTTGATAATCATAAAAACCGCCGGGAGAAAGTATCTGGATCGTGGGTAATATCCGGGGCTGGTCATTGCCCAGAATGCTTACCGTGATTTCGTTTCCAGCAATGAATTCCTCCATCAGTACCCGATTGTCATACTTACGAGCAGACTGAACGGCCGCCTCCAGGTCTTCCATCTTTTCCACGATGGAAACCCCAATCGTAGAACCGCCTCGTGCTGGCTTGACTACTAAGGGAAAGGTAAACGGTGGACAGAAGGCAGGTACAGGAATACCGGCGGCGAGAAACAGTTTTTTGGATAAAAATTTATCCAGGGCAACTGCGCTTGCCAGAACTCCACTACCGGTATAAGGAATACCCAGCGTCTCCAAAAAACCCTGGATGGTGCCATCCTCTCCGCCACAACCATGCAAAGCGATAAAGACGGCATAGATATCTTTTATCGCCAGAAGTTTCTGAATGAAGTCTGGTTCTACAGGATCCAGAATCTTTACCTTAACACCGCGCTTTTCCAGACCCCTGGCTACTGCCGCCCCACTGCGCAGAGAAACTTCTCTTTCCGGTGAGTTGCCACCGGCAAGAACTACGATGGTCCTGACCATTTTATAAAATTTTAACCTCCAGTTCCAAGTAGACCCCAAACTTCTGATAGACGGCTGCCCGAACCCTGGCAATCAAGTTCAGGATGTCGGAAGCAGTGGCTTGTCCTTCATTGACTATAAAATTAGCATGTTTTGCAGAAACGATTGCCCCTCCACAGCGCCAACCTTTACAGCCGGCTTCTGCTATCAATTTTCCGGCAACTTTTCCTTGAGGGTTCCGGAATATTGAGCCAGCAGAAAAGAGACCCCTTGGTTGAGACTGCATCCGCCATTTAATCAATTCGGCAATCCTTTTTTTAATCTGGGACCTTTCACCACGTTCTCCTTTAAGATGTGCAGAGATAATAAAGGGATACTGTGCCAGAGAAGAAGAACGGTAAAAAAATTTGATCTGGGAAGCATCCAGAACCTTTTCCTCCAGTCTTTCGTCCAGAACCTTTACCTGACAGACGGTCTCCGAAATTGACCGTTCCTTAATGCCGGAATTCATTACCAGGGCACCGCCAACTGTGCCTGGAATACCAGAGAGAAATTCCAATCCGGTTATTTCATATTTTACCGCTAACTGCTCAATTGTGGAGAGAGGCACTCCGCATTCAGCAAAGATAGTAACACCGGAAACCGAAACATGGTTAAACTGGCAGGTTGAGATAACTATTCCATTAAAACCTTGATCCCGCACCAAAACGTTGCTACCGGCACCTAAAACGAAAAATGGTTCTCTCCTTTTCCGGGCGTTCATTATCAAACTTTTTACCTCACAGACATTTTCCGGTTCTGCAAATAACCTTGCCAGCCCACCTACCCGGAAGGTGGTATGATCTTTAAGCGGCTCTCCCTCTCTTATAATCATTGCGGTAATTCACATCCATTAAGGTTAGACCGCGGGCAGGGACTGTGGGCCCTGCCTTCCGGCGGTCCCGGGACTCAAGAATCGCCTTTACCTGGTGGGGCTCTATCTTTCTCCTTCCCACTGCAATTAGTGTGCCTACAATATTACGCACCATTTTATGAAGAAATCCGTCGGCAACCAGGGTAAATCCGATTAAACCCTGGGTGCCAAAGAGCGGGTCCCGCAATCTGGCCACTTTGAGACGATAGATAGTTCGAACCGCATCTTTTGCCCTCCTTCTGCTTCCCTGGAAGGCGGAAAAATCATGTTTGCCAACCAACAAATTTGCTGCCTCCTGCATCCTTTTTAGACAAAGTTTCTCCGGAAAAAAGTAAATATAAGGTGAAAGGAGAGGATTGACAACAGCAGAATTCTGAACCAGGTAGCGATAAATCTTCTTTTTTGCCGCAAACTGTGGATGGAAATCTTCGGAAACCGTTCTTACGGAAAGAACCCGGATGCTCTTTGGTAAGAGAGCATTTAATCCTTTTCTGATCTCCTCAGCGCGGCGCTTTACAGATGTACGGAAAACCGCAATCTGTTTGAGGGCGTGGACACCGGCATCGGTCCGGCCGGAAGCCAAAAGGGAAGTCTGGTGCGCCAGAATCCGGGAAAGAGCCTCTTCCACACACCCCTGGACAGAAGGCATCTTTGAACCTTTTTGCTTCTGCCAACCACAGAAATTAGTACCCCGGTAAGCCAGAACCAATTTAAATGCGGTCACGAGAAACGAATTGCTTCTCTACCAGAAGTTCGGCAATCTGAACGGCATTTAAAGCCGCGCCCTTCCGGAGGTTATCGGCTACTATCCAGAAAGAAAGACCGTGTTCAAAAGAAAGGTCCTTCCTTATCCGACCAACGAAAACTTCATCTTTACCGGCGACATTCACCGGTAAAGGATACCGGGACTCTTTGGGTTGGTCAATTACCCTGACACCCGGAGTGCTCTCCAATAGGGAAGCCGCTTCTTGGGGTGAGAGTTCGTCTGATAGTTCAATGGTTACCGACTCACTATGGCTAATGAAGACCGGCACCCGCACACAGGTAGCGGTAATCTGTAAGGAATAATCCTCCATTATCTTGCGGGTCTCGTTTACCATCTTCATCTCTTCCTTGGTATAGCCATTATCCAGAAAGGTGTCAATCTGGGGTATAAGGTTAAAAGCAATCTGATGGGGAAAGACTACCGGGGGGTCAATCGTTCCCTTTTCGGTAAGAGATTTTGTCTGTTTTTCCAGTTCCCATATCGCCTTCTGGCCCGCTCCAGAGACCGATTGATAAGTGGAAACTATAACTCTTTTAATACGTACTCTTTTATGAATTGGGTAAAGCACGCACACCATCTGAATGGTGGAGCAGTTGGGGTTGGCAATGATCTTCTTTTCCGGAGCAAGGACATGGGGGTTTACTTCTGGAACAACCAGCGGAATGTCTTTCTCCATACGCCAACAGGAAGAGTTATCAATCACAAATATCCCCAGTTGGGCAGCAAGGGGAGCATACTGGCGGCTGACGGAGGCCCCCGCTGAAAAGAGCAAAATATCAATATCTGGGGTGAAAGACCCCGGATGGAGAAGCTCTACTATAATGGGTTTGCCTTTAAAAAGGATGGCGCTCCCTGCAGAACGTTGCGAAGCAAAAAGACGAATGCTCTCTGTCGGGAAGCCTCTCTCTTCCAAAATAGAAACCATTCGGCGGCCAACGGCTCCGGAAGCGCCAACCACACCTATTCGGAAACCAGCCATTTTACTCTTTTCTTCTGAGCACGATCTTGTAATCGCGTGGTCCACGCCGGGGTGTCTTAAATTCCTCCATAATTACGTGCCCCTCCCGGGCTAACCAACCCAGGCTCATCAAGAGATAATCACGTGGTTCGTCAATGTCGCGACAGATCTCTTTAAAAAGCGCTCCTTCTGGCCGCTTGTCCAGATATTGCCAGATGTCGCCAGCCACAAAGCCAATCTTGGTAATCATTTTACCCCCTTTTTTTATTTCTCATTCAGGTTGCCACAGCGCGGGCAACGTGAAAAATGCTCTGCCACGCTATCAATGTATTTATGAAGACAAAGGCTACAGTTCCACTCCCGACTCTTTCTGGAATTAAGGTCGACTGTCCGCCGACGACTTTCGCTGACCAACCAAAAAAGGCTGGTAATTCCCATGCCTATCACCAGATAGATCCCTAAGGCAACACTGAGGTCCACCGGTACCATGGTTCAGTTATTTTACACCAGAAGCGCCGTCTCTGTCTATATCATTTTGAGAAAGACGTGGCTCCCTTTCCATTGACAAAAGGGGTAAAAAGACTATAATAATGAAGATTATGTCTCAATATACCCGAAAGGAAGCGCAAAAAGGGCTGCACGAAAAACTGCCCAAGATTGAAACCTGGCCCAATCAGTTTCCCGGTTATCAGATAACCATTACCTATCCGGAGTTTACCTCAGTCTGCCCGAAGACCGGCCTGCCGGATTTTGGCACCATCACCATCCGCTATCAACCGGATAAAAGATGCATTGAACTGAAGTCATTGAAATTCTATTTCCTCGCCTATCGAAACCTGGGCATATTCTACGAAAATGCGGTTAATCGGATACTGAAGGATATAGTGGCTGCTGCCAAACCTGTCTGGGCAAAGGTCACCGGAGAATTTACGGCCCGGGGAGGAATGAAGACTACTGTAGAAGCAGGTTATGGACCTAAAAGTAACCTTTCTGCCGGAAGGGATTGAGGTATCTGCTCTTCCGGGGCTTACCCTTCTGGAACTGGCACGCCGCGCCAACATTGGAATTACCGCCTTATGTGGTGGCCGCGGAACATGCGGTAAGTGTCAGGTGCAAGTCTGGCCGGCTCCAGAACCTACTCCGGTGGAAAAGAAAAATATCTCTGCCCAAAGGTTAAGGGAAGGGTTCCGACTCGCCTGTCAAACCAGAGTGAATCTCCAAGATTTAAGGGTGATGGTACCCAGTGAGTTCCGTTTCTTTAACCTGAAGACGATGGTCTCAGGTATCATACGGGATGTACAACTGCGTACTTCTCTTCATAAGTATTATCTGGAATTACCACCCCCTACCATTGAGGACCAGCGGCCTGACTGGGAAAGGCTGAAGAGTGCGCTCTCTTCTCTTTCCGGCCTTCCAAAAGAGGAAATCACCACCAATATCTACCTTTTACGAAACCTTCCAGAGAAATTGAGAAAGAGTAATTTTCGGATCACCGCGGTTCTGGAAGGAAAGCGCTTAATCTCGGTAGAGCCGGGTGATACTTCCCGCAGTTGCTTTGGGGTTGCCTGTGACCTGGGAACCACGACTATTGTGGGTGCGCTTATTGATATCAGAAAGGCAAAGGAGCTTGGGGTTGCTTCCCGTCTTAATCCTCAATCAGCGTATGGTGCGGACGTGATAACGCGGATCAATTATACCATCGGTGAGAAAGCGGGCGGTAAAATTCTCCAGCAGGAAGCAGTTTCAACCATCAACGAGATTATCGCTGAACTCTGTGAAAAATCCGGTAACTGCCAGGCAGAAAATATCTATGAAGTCTCGGTGGTGGGCAATACAGCCATGGAGCATCTTCTTCTTGGACTTCCAGCAGCATCCTTGGTAACCAGCCCTTACGTAGGTGTGTATCGTAATTCACTTTGCCTTTCTGCAAAAAAATTGGGGATTAAGGTCAATGAAGATGCCCTTGTTTACGTTGGGCCACTAATCAGTGGCTTTATAGGTGGAGATACAGTGGCGGGTATTATGGCCACTAACATCCATCATGAAGAACCGCTTCGGCTCTTTATTGATATCGGAACAAACGGTGAGATTGTGGTGGGTAATAAAGAAGGGCTGTGGTGTGCCTCTACTGCGGCTGGACCTGCTTTTGAGGGTGCTAATATTCATTTTGGTATGCGCGCCCAGCCAGGTGCTATTGACAAGGTTATCATTTCCGACCAAATCCATTACACTACGATCGGTGAAAAGTTTCCCTTAGGAATCTGCGGAACAGGTTTAGTAGAAGCGGTAAGCGAATTGAGACGCTGTGGGGTGATCACTGCTGATGGCCGGATAAAAAAAGGCTCTCAGGCAGAGGGGTTGCCAAAGGAGATTCGCGAACGGATTGTGGAGGACCAAGAAGGACTCCGATTTGTTCTGGTACCAGAAAATGGGGTAGCAATTTTTCAGAAGGATATCCGCCAATTGCAATTGGCAAAAGCAGCCATCGCGGCGGGCATCTCCGTTCTTCTGTCCAAAATTTCCCTTTCTCTTTCAGATCTTGACGAAATTCTGCTGGCGGGCGCTTTCGGGTCCTACATAGAACCAAAAGCGGCTTTGCGGTTAGGCCTTTTGCCCCCCGTACCGGTTGAAAAGATAAGGTTTGTGGGAAATACTGCCCTTACCGGTTCTAAAATGATGCTCCTTTCCGAAGAGATGAAGAGGGAGGCAGATAAAATCCCGACGGTGTGCCGATATATTGAACTCTTTCACGAAAAAAACTTTATAGATCTTTTTGTGGATAATCTATCTTTCCCGCCTCAAGATCTTCTTTGACCTTGTTTAAAATTCCGTTTATGAACCGATAGGAGTCATCGCTTCCGTACACCTTGGCAAGTTCAATCGCCTCATCAATGCATACCGCCAACGGTAAGTCATCACTCTGTTTAGACATTTCATAAAGCGCCATCCGCAAAATATTCCGCTCAATCAGCGCTACTCTCTCTAACGACCAGTTGGTAGCGTAGCGAGAAATAATGGAGTCAAAAAAATCCTGGTGTTTCTTTACGCCAGTGACCAGTGCTAACGCAAACGACTTCACCCCTTCCAAAGTGTTCTTTTCTTTTATCTCTTCCAGGCGCTTCTCTAAATCATCGGCAGGGGACATCTCCAGAGAATAGAGGCAGCGCAGTGCCAGTTCCCGGCCTCTCCTCCTTTTTCCCATACGGCACAATTCAATCGCAAAAACGGTATTTTACCAAAGACCAAATTGCTTTTAAACCATCTATCGGTTTGATCTTTTTGCCTTCTTTTCGGCTTCGGGGATGATAATGAATAGGTACCTCAGTTATCTGATAACCGGCTCGGGCAATCCGGGCCGTCACTTCCGGACAGAACGCAAAACCATTCTCCTTTAACCTCAACTTTTTGATTACACTACTGGCAAAGACCTTGTAGCCGGTAGGTTCATCGGTTATCTTTATTCCGTAAATGAGATTTGCCAACAGCGTAAGGAGTCGGCCACCGAGGTAGAAACCCAGTGATGATTTTGCAGACCGGCTCAAGATGCGAGAGCCATAAACCACTTTTGCTCTTCCTTCCTGAATGGGTTTGATAAGCACCAGATAGTCCAGTGGCTCATACTCAAGATCCGCATCCTGGATAATGATGATCTCTCCAGTAGCAAGGTTAATCCCTGTTCTCACGGCAGAGCCTTTTCCTTCGTTCTTTTCTTTGAAGATGATTTTGACGCCCGGCAGTCTCTCCTTTTCAATCTCCTTCAAGCATATCGTGGTGCCATCGGTGGAACCATCATCTACAATAATGACCTCCTTCTCCAACGGAACTGCCAACACCTTCTTAAGCAAGAGTCTAATGGTCTTCTTTTCATTAAAGACAGGTATTATTACGGAAAGCCTCATTCCTTCTTTCTTTCCCAGTTGCCATCCTCATTTTGAACCCACTCGCCCTTCTTCGCCAGTTTCCGCTGTGCTCTGGCAAACCCGGCTTGAACTTTCTTCAATTCTGAAGGGGGCATATGATTAATCTCAACGATTTCCCGGCAGATAGTCATCCGGTCCGCATTCTCTTCTTTCACCAGTCTTTGAAGCCTCTCTTTCTCTTCTTCGCTCATGCCCTGGGTAGACCGGACCTCCAGCAACCATTCTTTGCTTTCGCCCAAAATTCCGGAATCCTTGTATTTTTGTATCTCCCCAAGCCTCTCTTTCATCCGGGAACGTGCCTCTGCAATTCTGGGTGATGACGTTTGAACCTCGGAGGTGATGGTCTGACCATAAAGGGGCAAAGGTTCCCAAAATCTAAATGGCTTCCAAGAACTCTTTTGGGTGGAAGGCGCTGCCGGTTCTTTGGGGAGAGGCTCCTTCTGAATATCAAGGAGCAACCCCTCTGCGGCTTTGTCAATCTTTTCTTGTGGAAAAGTTACATAAACATTGACCACCGCGCACCCAGTGACTAAAAGGACCAACCCTAAAAGCAGACATGCCCTTTTCATCTCTTCCCCTTTCAAATAGAAGATAAGGACTTACTGAGACTCAAATTTTTACTCTTCACCAGCCTTTGAGAAAATACGACTTAGGCGCTCTTTCAAGTCGTCAATTCTGATCGTGTTTCCCTGTGGGTTAACAGCGATATTTACTGTCCGACCTAAAGGGGAACCGATCAGAAGATAATCCCTGTTTTTTTCTTTTTTAGCCAAGCCTTCAATGGTCAAATAACCATCCTGGTAAGTAACTGTTGTGCTCAACTTTCGGTAAGGATAATCGGCAGCAGAAAGGTAACCTATGGGAGAAGCAGAACTCATTGCCAGTAAAGCCTTCACCGCGTGAAAATTTAGATACTGTCTTACATCTCTCTGGGGTATCGTCTCCATAAAAACCCGAAGAAAATTTAACCTCCCGCCTTGGGTATGGAAATTGAGGTCAACACCCGCGCGACCGGAAATCACCGCACCTTTTCCATAAACTTTTGAAAGAGAGAAAAGGTCCAGGCCCTTAAGATGGAACTGGCCAGAAGTCAAAAGTTCCCGGTTCACACTCCGCTCGCCGGATAACTTACCCATGCCTTCTGCTTGGTAAAAATTGAAGGCCAGAGAAGAATTAAAGACCTCTTTTTCAAAATTATAAGAGGCGTTACCCGCCAGTTTTTCCACCTTCAAACCCATATTTTTCTTCACTGGTTCAGGCAAAGTTTCAATTAGGTCTTCAAGGTATAAACCTTCAGATTCAAAGTTAAGATCAAGGTCTTTTTTGTTTATATTGCCAGATAATCTTATCCGGCCGCCAGTAGCGATAGCCACCTCTGCTCCTTCCAGACAACCTAAATCTGCGATGAGGTCGTAATAGCCCCGCGCTCTCCCGGCTAATGGAGGCACCTTCTGTTCCAAAAAGCGAAGGCCGGAGAAGAGAACCTCATAATC
>CAZPLE010000023.1:0-8078 GCA_964587375.1 uncultured bacterium | reverse complement strand
GAAAAGGAGATATGCTTTATCTCTCTCCAGCGGCCCTCCACCCCATCAGGGCGCAGGGGTGTTACCTTTCAGACTCAGAAATAGAGAAAGTCTGTGAATTCTGGAAGAAGCAAAACCGAGGGCCGACTTACCAATTAGATTTCGT
Source organism: uncultured bacterium (assembly GCA_964587375.1). GTDB lineage: Bacteria > Ratteibacteria > UBA8468 > MWAK01 > MWAK01 > CAZPLE01. Next base: position 7,933 of record CAZPLE010000023.1, on the reverse strand, counting down.
AACCCAGACTGCTACAGAAGAGACCAGTGAAGTCTCGGGTGCAGAAGATCCATTATTTGATCAAGCGGTCCAGATTGTGCGTACACATCGAATCGCTTCCATTTCTCTTCTGCAAAGAAGGTTAAAGATTGGTTTTAATCGGGCAGCCCGGCTGATTGAAGAGATGGAAAATCGTGGGATAGTAGGTCCTTATCGTGAAGGAAAACCAAGAGAAATATTACGGTAGAATACTCAAGGGATAATTTTTCGGTCAAAGACAAATTCCATCTTCTGTCCCTGGCGCAGGGTCACCTGTAAAGTAAGTTTACCTTCTTTATCCTCAAGAACTTTCAGCGGGAAGTATTCGTTCCGAAGGGCAGAGATGGTATATTCTCTTGCTTGGTCATAACCCAGATGGACACTTTTCAGGGGAGTATATTCTTTTTGATTAGCGAATAACGTGATTTTGCAATCCCGGTCAAAATTAATTTCGTTGCCGTAGAGAACCAGTTCAAACCAGAGATATTTGGTCTTACTTTGAGATAGTTTGTACAGTTGCTCAGCATCAATCTTCAGATTTTCCCGGGCAGAATTTCTGGCCATCAGAGCCAGGGTATGAAAGGGGGTGTAGATAATCGCCTTTCCCTCTCCGGATTTGTATCCTAAGAAAACCGTCCAAGGCTTCTGAAAATCGGTTAAGAAATCATCCTTATGAGTAACACCATATTGAAGCGCATCATTTACCTCTTTTTTTGTTAAAGTGACCTTTTCTCTGTTTTCTTTTTTAATCTGGTGACCTTTGAGGTAAAGATGGGTCCATCCAACAAAAATCGCCAGAAGAAAGAAAGCACCCAAAATAACTATCTTCTTCTTCATATTTTCATGCCGCTTCGGTGGCTATCAGGGCAAGATACTTCTTCAAGTCCCGTTTTCGATTGGGAAGAACACCTTCCATCACGAGGCGTTCCAATTCCGCTTTAACCTCTCCTACCCGGCGTCCTGGGCCTATTTTTAGTATATTCATTATATCATTGCCGTCAATCGCCAGTTTAAAAACAGCGCTTCGTTGAACCTTCTTCCAATTTTTTATTCTCTCCGCCAGTTCATCAAGACTATTCAAAATATCATTTACTTTACGCTGGTTTTTTCCAGTCAAATCAGCCCGGGCAATTATAAAGAGACTTCTTAAATCCTTACCGCAATCTTTAATCAAATGAGCGATGGCGCGGTGAGTAGCACCTTCTTTTGAAACCCCAGCACCAGCCAAATAATGGAGTCGCAAGTGGTGTTCAATCAGTCGGGCAACCTTTTCTTTAACTGGACTTCCCACCCTAAGACGTGCGGCAGTAGCAAGCCAAATACGTGCTCCTTTGAGAGGGTGGTCGTGGAAGGTCCAACCTTCTCCAGGAATGTACTTCTGGGTTATAGGTTTTCCAACATCATGAAAGAGCGCCGCCAGGCGCGTGGCTATATCTTTTGTCCTGTGGCTCACTCTATCCAGCACGATAAGGGTGTGGCGAAAAACATCCTTGCAGTTCCGGTCATCAGCAGCAACCACTTTTTTCAGATGGTCTATTTCCGGGAGAATTAATGGCAAAAGACGTAATTGGTCAAGGAGCAGAATGGCTGCTGCTGGTCGCTGGTCGGACATCATCCTTAAAAACTCGTCAGCAATCCGTTCCTGACTAACAATTTTTAACCGCTCCCGATTTTGAATGATAGCTTCACACGTCTGCGGATGGATGGTAAAATTGAATCGACTGGCAAAACGAATTGCCCGCAGCATCCTCAAAGGGTCATCAAAAAATGTTTTGTTGGGATCAATGGGTGTGCGGATGACCCCTTTTTTGATATCTTCTCTTCCAGAAAAGAGGTCTATCTCCTTTTCATCCCGAAGCGAAAGAGCAAGGGTGTTAATGGTAAAGTCCCGACGGGAAAGGTCATCCTTCAGTGTGGCCGGGATAACGATCGGTTTTCGCGAATTAGGAAGATAACTTTCTTTCCGACAGGTGGCAAATTCAAGGGTAACCTTTCCCCAAGTAACCATTGCCGTACCGAACCTTCGGTAGATTACCGGAGAGGTTTTTAGAGAAAAATGGCTGGCTACTTCTCTTGCAAAAGCAACAGCGTCTCCTTCAATGACAAAATCAAGGTCGTGACTTACGCGGCGCAGAATCTTATCCCGGAGATAACCACCTACCAGATAGACAGGAAGGTCTTTTTCCTTGGCCAATTTTGCAATCTCATAGATTATCTCTTTTTCCGTCATAAGTCGCCACAGGATATTTTATCTCTTTATCATTTTAATCTTTCCAGCGCCTCTTTTTGATATTATTATACACCATTTTAAATTTATCTTTTAAGGTTTGGACTGCTTTTCTCAATATATGATAAAATAAAACTATGTTTCGGAAAATCAGAGTTTTTGATACCACTCTTCGTGACGGCGAGCAGTCTCCGGGAGCAAGCCTCACCGTGGAAGGAAAGGTGCGCATTGCCTGCCAACTGGAACGTTTGGGGGTAGATATAATTGAAGCCGGTTTCCCGGTTTCCTCTCCCGGAGAATTCCAAGCGGTGAAAGAAGTAGGGAAAGTGGTAAAGAAGTGCACTGTTGCCAGTCTTGCCCGTGCTCTCATTCCGGATATTGATGCTGGCTTAAAGGCACTGGAGACAGCAACCAAGCCCAGACTTCATATCTTTTTAGCCACTTCCGAAATTCACCGGAGATACAAGCTTGGTAAGGCAAAGTCTGAAATTCTTCGTCAGGCAGTGAAAGCAGTAAGTTTTGCTCGAAAGTATATGGAGGATATAGAGTTTCTCCGGAAGACGCCTCTCGGACCGAACCAGAGTTTCTTCTTCAGGTGGCTTCAGCCGTGAGCGAAGCGGGTGCCTCCACTATAAATATTCCTGACTCGGTCGGTTACGCCGTCCCGGAGGAATTTGGTAAACTGATCGCCTTTTTGCGCAGCCATCTGGACAAAAAAGTTTCATTAAGTGTCCATTGTCATAACGACTTGGGTTTAGCAGTGGCAAATAGTCTGGCGGCTTTGGCCGCTGGAGCTGATCAGGTAGAGGTAACCGTCAACGGAATAGGCGAACGGGCGGGAAATGCCTCCTTAGAGGAAATAGCCGTTTCTCTCTATATACGCCGCGAGTTCTGGAAGATGGAAACCGGAATAAAACTTTCAGAGATTTACCGTACCAGTCGTCTGGTCAGCACCTTAACTGGTCTTGTGGTTCAAAGGAACAAGGCGATTGTTGGCGCCAATGCCTTTGCTCACGAAGCAGGCATCCATCAGGATGGTATTCTCAAAGACCGCCGAACATATGAAATAATAGAACCTTCTCTCATTGGCGCCCCTGCCACCATTCTTGTCCTTGGCAAACACTCCGGGAGGCATGCTCTGAGTGACCGACTGGCGAAATTAGGTTACCGCGTAAAAGAAAAAGAACTGGAAAAAATATTTATCCGTTTCAAAGAACTGGCAGACAAAAAGAAGGAAGTTAACGACCAAGATCTGGTGGCTCTGATGGAAGAAATTTTAGTGCCCTTAAAGGAGATTTACACCTTGGATTATCTCTCCACGGTTGCCGGAACAAATACTGTGCCCATGGCTACCGTCCGCCTGAAAAAGGGTAGGGAAGTCTTACAGGCTGTCTCTTCGGGAGATGGTCCGGTAGACGCTGCTTGCAGGGCAATAGACCAATTAACCGGTATCTCTGCCCGCTTGACCGACTACCGAATCTCAGCAGTGACCAGCGGTAAGGATGCCCTTGGCGAAGTATCCTTAAAGATTGTAGTGGGTAAGGACGAAATTTTAGGAAGAGCAGTCAGTACCGATATCATAGAGGCAAGTGTGAAGGCCTACCTTACGGCTGTTAACCGTTATCTTCAGAGCAGAAAGACTGGTACGCGAAAGTAGAAAGATGAAATTCTCTGTTTTTAAGAAAAGGTTAGATTGCTAATTTCTTACCCACCAAAGATGACCCTTACGGAAAAGATACTGGCAAAAAAGACCGGATTGCCATTGGTAAGACCAGGCCAGTTTGTATTGGTAGATGTTGACTTAGGCTTTGCCAATGACCTGACTGCCCCACCAGCCATAAAGGAATTTGAAAAATATGGAGAAAAAGTCTTTGCGCCAGAAAAAGTGGCGTTAATCCCGGACCACTTTACACCCTGTAAAGATATTGAGAGCGCGGGTCTGGTTAGGGTAATGCGGGAATTTGCGCGGAGACAGAATATTACTCACTTTTACGAAATAGGGAGAGCGGGTATAGAACATGTTTTTCTTCCGGAAAAAGGGCTTATTCTACCCGGTATGGTTGTGATTGGCGCTGACAGTCACACCTGTACTCACGGGGCGCTGGGTGCGGTCGCTATCGGTGTAGGAAGCACCGATTTTGCTTTCTTCCTTCTCACTGGCAAAGCATGGTTTCGCGTTCCGGAGACAATTCTTGTGGAGTTTTCAGGACGACCCTCAAAATGGGTAAGTGGCAAAGATTTAATTCTTTACCTTATCAGCCTTATCGGTGTGGATGGTGCCCGTTATAAATCACTGGAGTTTACCGGCCAGACTCTTGTTGAACTCTCAATGGATGACCGTTTTACTATCTGCAATATGGCGGTGGAAAGTGGTGCTAAAAACGGAATTCTCTATCCCGACAGTCTTACCCGGGAATTTCTCTCTCAGGTCAATCCCCACTGGCTGGATACTCATCCGGATGGAGACCTATTTCCCGATGCGGATGCCCACTATCTCAGAAAAATAAAAGTAGATGTTACCCGATTAGAACCGTTTGTGGCTGCGCCTGATTTACCATCCAATGGCTATCCAGTGTCCGAGTTCTCTACCGTTAAGATTGACCAGGTTTTAATTGGATCCTGCACCAATGGCCGGCTTTCTGATTTAAAAGCAGCGGCAGAGATATTAAAAGGCAAAAAGGTGGCCAAGGGTGTTCGGCTGATAATTATCCCTGCCACCCCAAAGATCTACCGCGAAGCAATGGCCCAAGGGTATCTTAGTATCTTTCTGGATGCCGGCGCCGTAATAAGCACACCAACCTGCGGACCTTGTCTGGGTGGCCATATGGGCGTTCTGGCAGAAGGGGAGGTGGCGATATCCACCACCAACCGCAATTTTATCGGAAGGATGGGCCATCCTGGAAGCAAAGTTTATCTTGCTTCACCAGCGGTAGCCGCAGCCAGCGCGGTAACCGGCCGGATAACCCATCCCGCTGCTCTGTAAAAAGATACTATCAAAGGAAAAAAGATGGAGCTGAAAGGAAAATGCTGGAAGTTTGGAGATAATATCAATACCGACCTGATAATTCCAGCACGGTATATGGTTTCTTATTCCGAGAAGGAACTGGGTAAGCACTGTTTGGAAGACCTTGACCCGGAGTTTCCAGTTAAGGTTCGTCCTGGTGATATTGTGGTAGCGGGAGAAAACTTTGGATGTGGAAGTAGCCGCGAACACGCAGTCCTTTCTCTAAAAGGAGCGGGTATTTCAGCAGTTATCGCTCGTTCTTTTGCCAGAATTTTTTTTCGAAACGCGATCAACACTGGCTTACCAATTGTTGAAAACAGAGCCGCTGCCGCGGAAATTGAAGAAGGGGATGAAGTCATCATCAATCTTTCGGAAGGCTACATTGAGAATTTGACCAGCGGTCAGCGATTCACAATCGAAAAATTTCCTGATTTTTTAACTCAGATAATAGAAAGCGGAGGGCTTTTGCCATGGGCAACGAAACAAAGAAAAAGAGGTCTTACCGAATAGGCGTTATTCCTGGAGACGGCGTGGGTCCGGAGATAATTCGGGAAGGCCTGAAAGTCCTGGAAGCGGTCAGCCAGAAGTTCTCTGTCCATTTTGAGTTTATTCATTACGACTTTGGAGGAGAGCGTTACCTCAAAACTGGTGAAGTTCTACCCGAGAGCGCCCTGGAAGAGTTTAAAAAACTTGATGCTCTCTATCTTGGTGCCGTAGGACACCCGGAAGTAAAACCTGGTATTTTAGAGCACGGACTTCTTTTAAAGATAAGGTTTAGTCTTGACCAATATATAAACCTACGTCCTGTAAAACTCTATCCAGGTGTTTGGACACCCCTGAAAGACAAAGGTCCTGAGCATATAAATTATGTAGTGGTTCGCGAAAATACGGAGGGTGCCTATACGGGAATAGGTGGTTGCTTCAAAAAAGGAACCCCTGACGAAATAGCCATTCAAGAAGATGTCAATACTCGGAAAGGCGTAGAACGATGTATCCGATATGCTTATCAGGTGTGCCGTCGGCGCCAGAAAATGAAGAAACTTACCCTCTGTGATAAAGCAAATGTTTTAACCTTTGCTGGAGATTTATGGCGGAGAATATTTGAAGAGGTAGGTAAGGAGTTTCCAGATATACAAAAGGATTATGCCTTTGTAGATGCCACCACAATGTGGATGGTTAAAAATCCAGAATGGTTTGACGTTATCGTCACCAACAACATGTTCGGCGATATTATCACCGACTTGGCAGCAGTAATCCAAGGGGGTTTAGGTATCGCTGCCGGTGGAAACATCAATCCTGAAGGTGTTTCAATGTTTGAGCCGATTCACGGCTCTGCACCCAAATACACCGGTAAAAACGTGATTTGTCCTCTGGCTACCATCGCAGCTGCTGCCATGATGCTTGATGTTCTTGGAGAGAAGGCAGCAGCCCAAGCCATAGAATCAGCCATTGCCAGAGCCACCGGTGAAGGCTGGTTTAAAAGTCTGGAAGCCGGTCGGATGGGCATGAGTACTTCGGAAGCAGGTGACCTTATTGCCCGTTTTGTTCTGGAATAATTGATAATTGGACTGTGACGTTGGGTTTTTCGCTAATTGGGTAAGTCCTTTCCACTTCTGGGAGATCGTCTAACGGTAGGACAACAGACTCTGGATCTGTTTATGGTGGTTCGAATCCACCTCTCCCAGCAAGAAATAGGCCTCGCTGATAATCTCTTTACAGTTCCTGCCAGAGGAATATCTGCTCTTCTTTGGTTTTTTCCGTATGACCTTTCTGAGGAAACCTCTTTCCAGAAAAGAGAAGATAACCCACACTGCGTGCAGGATTGATGCCTATTTTTCTCAAATCGTCTGGAGAGTGGAGACGGTTCTCTTTTCTGGCCTTTATTATCTTTTTCACGGCAGTAGGGCCTATTCCCGGAACTCTCAACAACTCTTCCAGAGCGGCTCTATTTACCTCCAGAGGAAAAAGTTCCGGATGGCGCCGAGCATAGGCCAGTTTAGGGTCCATATTTAAGGGAAGACACCCTTTTTCAAAAGGAATTTCCGAGAGTTGAAACTTATACTGACGCAAAAGAATATCTGCCTGGTAAAGCCGGAACTCTCTTTCTGGTGGGCAGGGAGGAACAGTGGCTAAAGGGGAATTAACAACCGGTACAAAACGGCTGTAATAGACTCTGGTTAAGTGATAATTTTTATAAAGGTGTAAGGTTAACTGCAGAATTTCAGAATCGTTTTCTCCGGCTGCCCCTACTACAAACTGAGTGGTGACCCCGGCTTTCAACGGTCTTTCGTGATGCACTTCCACAATCTGGTAAAGGCCTTTTAATAGATCTTGATAGAAGTTTTTATTTTCAGAAATCTTTGCGAGATACTTTTCCTTAGGTACTTCCAGATTTAAGGAAAGACGGTCAGCATAGCGGGCGCTTTCTTTAATCAGATCCTTGTTGACTCCAGGCATAATCTTCAGATGAAGATAGCCTTGGTAACCAAACTTTTTCCGTAATATTCTGGCGGTCTCAATGATCTGCAATTGAGATTCATCCGGGGATTTTTCCACACCAGAAGAAAGAAAGAGACCATCTACCAATCCCTTCCGGTAATAATCGTAGAAAATAGAAGCCAGTTGGGTGGGGAGGAGTTTATAACGGGCACAATTACTTTTGGCACGATTAACACAATAGAGAC
>CAZPLE010000022.1:0-5905 GCA_964587375.1 uncultured bacterium | reverse complement strand
CTGGTTGCTAATAACGGCGAAGAGGGGGTTCAAGCCGTTGCCAGAGATCTGCCGGACCTTGTGATTCTGGATTTGAAAATGCCCGGTATACCAGGCATTGAGGTTCTCAAGAAGATAAAAGCGATCAACCCCCAAACCAAGATTATTATCCTTACCGGGTACGGCTCGCCGGAGATTGCCCAAGAGGCTCAACGATTAGGAATCGTTTCTTACCTTAATAAACCTTTTGACATCTTTGAAATCCGCCGGCTGGTTTCGGAGAAGATGCGTGGCGAAAAAACGTGACATTCTGGAAGTGATAAATGCCCTTTTAATGGTCATTGACGGCAAAGACCATTATACGATGTCGCATTCTCTGTTGGTAATGGACTATGCCCAGTCCATTGCCAGAAAATTGGGCCTTCCCAAAAAGGAACAGGAGACGATTCGCTTCGCCGCCTTCTTGCATGATGTGGGCAAGATTGCAATTCCCGATGGCATTCTGCAGAAACCAGGCAGGTTAACCAGCCAGGAGTATGCGGTCATGAAACTCCACCCCAAAGAAGGGGCTAAAATTATCGGACAAATCAGTTTTCTGAAAGAGGTTCTTCCCCTGGTTCTCTACCACCATGAACGGCTGGATGGAACCGGCTATCCGGAAGGGTTAAAGGGCAACGCCATACCTCTGGGGGCAAGGATTCTGGCGGTGGCTGATACCTATTCGGCATTAATCTCCGGCAGACCTTATAAACCTGCTCTCAGTATCACAGAGTCAATCACCATCATAAAAAACCTTAAGGGCAAACTGGATGAGAACTTAATTAAAGTCTTCCTTGAAGAAGTGGAAAGAGGGTTGCTCTTAACTTAAAGTAATCAATTTTGATTGACTTTCAGGTCTTTATTTATGGTAATATTATATGGTAATATTAAAAAATAAAGGGAAAGGCGAAGAAGTTGGTTTCAAAATACCCCATTTTAGAATGAAAAGGGAAAGGCTGGGTGAAATTCTCTTAAGGCAGAACCTAATAAAAAAAGAGGAACTGGAACTTTGTCTTCGGGATCAGAAAGAGTCTGGGAAACTTTTAGGCGTCCTGCTGGTAGAAAAGGGGTTTTTGTCCAAGGAAAAATTGTTAGAAGCCCTCGCTATTCAAAAAGGGGTAGAGACCATTTCTTTGAGCCAGACGGAGATATCTCCGGCACTGATTAAGTTAATCCCGGAAAGGCTGGCGAAACGCTTTCTTCTCCTTCCAGTCTTAAAGGAAGGAAAAACGCTAAAAGTGGCTATGGCGGACCCGGACGATATTATTGCAGTGGACACCCTGCGGAGCATCACCGGTTTAGAGATAAAGGTGGCCAGGGCAAAAGGAGAAGAGATACTTTCGGCCATTGGAAAGTATTATTACGGATTTGGAGAGACTGATATACCATCCTTTGAACCGGCCAGTGTTGAGGTTGAAAAAGAAAGAGGGGCTGAATCGGAGATCACTTTTCAGGCAGATGACCCTCCGGTAATAAAGTTTGTAAACCTGCTCTTTGTCCAGGCAATTGAGAAAAGGGCCTCCGATATTCACCTGGAACCAATGGAAAAAGGTGTCTCTCTCCGCTTCCGGATAGATGGTATTCTCAACCCAGTAAACCCTCCTACTCTTCAGATGTATCCCGGCATCGTAAGCCGGATTAAGATATTATCTGGGCTGGATATCGCAGAAAGGAGGCGGCCTCAGGACGGAAGATGCGAAGTAAAGATTGGGCAGAAGATTCTTGACCTCAGAATCTCTACCTTTCCCACCGTCTTTGGTGAAAAGGTGGTTATCCGGGTTCTGGACCGTTCCAGTCTGGTCCCCAATCTTCTGGAATTAGGAATGGAGGAAACACACCTGGAAAAGTTTCAGAACGCTCTGAAAAAACCCTACGGAATAATTCTCATCACCGGGCCTACCGGTTCTGGAAAGACGACGACGCTTTACGGTGCGCTTTCTCATCTGAATAATCCTGCAAAGAATATCGTAACTGTTGAAGACCCGGTAGAATACCGACTGGAGGGCATCAATCAGGCGCAGGTGCGACCCGAAATAGGGTTGACCTTCGCCAATTACCTCCGGCATATCTTAAGGCAGGACCCCAATATCATAATGGTTGGTGAAATCCGGGATTACGATACGGCTGAGATTGCGATTCGCGCGGCACTTACCGGACATCTGGTTCTATCCACGCTCCATACCAACGATAGTGTCTCCACCATCACCCGGTTGATCGATATGGGAGTGGAGCCCTATCTTCTCCCTCCTTCACTGATTATGGTTGTGGCGCAAAGACTGGTTAGAAGACTCTGTCCAGAATGTAAGGAACCTGCCCCGCCATCCGATTTTTTCCCTAAAGGCACGGTAATCTACCAAGCAAAAGGCTGCCGGTTCTGCAACGGAACCGGCTATTGGGGAAGGATTGGCATCTTTGAACTCTTAGAAATAAGTTCCGCTATTAAAGACCTTATCTCCAAAAGGGCGTCGGATGCGGAATTGAGGAAGATAGCGCAAAAAGAGGGTTTGAAAACCCTCTTTGAAGTGGCCCTGACGAAAGTCGGCGAAGGTATCACCTCCTTAGAAGAGGTGCTCAGTATCGTGGAACAGCCATGAAGATAGACGACCTGTTGATGCTGGCGGTGGAAAAGAAAGCCTCTGACCTGCACCTTACGGCTGGTGCTCCACCAGTTCTCCGTATTGACGGAGAACTGGTGATGCAAGAGATGCCTGCACTGACCACAGAGACCTGTAAGGAACTTTGTTATTCCCTGCTCAACGAATCCCAGAAAGAAAGGTTTGAAAACTCAAAGGAACTTGATTTTTCCTATGGTATTTCAGGGGTGGGACGGTTCCGGATCAATCTTTATTACCAGCGGGGTTCGGTCAGCGCTGCTTTTCGTCTTATTCCCACACAGATTCCCAGTTTTGAGGATTTAGGCTTGCCTGTATCTACGTTAAAAAAATTCTGCTCTCTGCCCCGAGGATTTATCCTGGTTACTGGAGCCACTGGGAGCGGAAAGTCAACAACCCTGGCGGCAATGGTTGACTACATCAGTGAACATTATAACTATCACATTATCTCTATTGAAGACCCGATTGAATACCTCTTCAAACATAAAAAATCGGTGGTAAATCAGAGAGAATTGGGTGGGGATACCCTTTCCTTTGCAGAGGCGCTCAAACGGGCACTTCGGGAAGACCCAGACGTTGTGCTGGTCGGTGAGATGAGGGATCTGGAAACGGTCTCTTCGGCTTTAAAGATTGCGGAAACTGGCCATCTGGTTCTCTCCACGCTCCATTGCGGAGAGACGGTGGAGTCAATCAACCGAATTGTGGATATCTTTCCGCCGGGCCAACAGCAACAGATAAAGGTTCAATTGTCCCTTACGCTTCACGGCGTCATTGCCCAACAGCTTTTGCCGCGAGCCAATGGGAAAGGAAGGGTATTAGCCACCGAGGTGATGGTTGTCAATCCGGCAATTAGAAACCTGATTCGTGAAGGTAAACCGCAGGAAATTTACTCCCATATCCAGATGGGTACGGAACTGGGTAGCGAAACGATGAACCGCTGCCTCTTAAGGCTTTACCGCCGTGGGGAGATTACCCTGGAAACAGCCTTAAACGCCAGCCCCAATCCCGGGGAACTCCAGGACCTGATAAAGAGAAAGGTGGTTTAAAATGGCGAAGTACCAGTATTTTGCACGGGATACTTCCGGCAGGGCAATAAGAGGGGTCCTTGAGGCATCCTCGCAGAGCGAATTGGTTTCCATCCTAAAAGGGAAAAGGCTGACTGTTGTCTCTGCCCGCAAAAGTAAAGAAAAGGTCCAAACAGAAAGGAAGACTACTGGCAGAGTGAAGTTGCCAGAGATTGCTTTCTTCTTCCGACAACTGGCCACTATGGTCAGCGCTGGTGTATCCATAACCGACTCGCTCCGGGAACTGGCAGCGCAGATAAAGAACGTGACCCTCTCTGGAATTATCCAGGAGGTACGCAGTGATATAGAAAAAGGGAGTACCTTTTCCCAGTCTCTGGCTAAATACCCCAAGTTTTTCCCGGTCCTCATCACTGCAATGATTAAATCGGGAGAAGAAGGCGGAACCCTCTCTGACGTTCTGGAACAAATCTCCACCTATCTGGAAGACAAGATTGCGCTCCAGCGGGAGGTAAGATCAGCCACTATCTATCCAATATTTATCGCTGGTTTCTTTCTCTTTGCCCTTGCCTTCGTCACCTTCTTTCTGATACCAAAATTCCGGGAAATGTTTACTCGGTTTGATGTCGCGCTTCCACTTTTGACCCGCATTGTAATGAGCATCAGTTATTTTCTTCTCAAAAATCTCTTCTTCTTCATAATCGCTCTCTTTCTCCTCGTCTTTGCCTGCTACCGTTACAGTAAAACCTATCGCGGCCAGCGGGTATTTAACAGACTTAAATTTAGACTTCCACTGGTTGGAGAGACCTTTCGCATGGTCTCTTTATCTTACTTTGCCCAGACCTTTTCGGCGCTTATCAACAGTGGAGTTCCGGTGATAAAATGTTTAAGGATTGTTGGTGTAGTCTCCGGAAGCCCCCTGATTGAAGACGCTTCAGAAAAGATTCGGGCGGGTGTGGAAAGCGGCGCCACTATTTCGGAAGAGATGAAAAAACACCCGATCTTTCCACCTCTAATGTCCCGGATGGTGGTGGTAGGCGAACAGACTGGCCGCTTAGGCGAGATGTTCTACCGGGTCAACCGGTTCTACCGTGACGAGGCAATGACCAGAACCAGAATGCTTACTTCCACCTTAGAGCCGGTGATGTTGTTAGGTCTGGGGTTTGTGGTGGGTGTGGTGGTTATTGCCCTTTACCTTCCCATCTTTAAGTTGACCGGTTCTATTAAGATGTAAATTGACAAAACTTATGTTGTTGGGATATAACTTAAACATGCAGGAAAGGGGGTGAAACTTAAATGCGGAAACTTCTTAACAACAAAAAGGGGTTCACGATGGTGGAACTGATGATTGTGGTCATCATCGTGGGGATTTTGGCGGTCGCTGCGGTTCCACTCTACCAGGCAAACGTCAAGCGCGCCATCCGAACTGAGGCGGAGGCTACCTTAGGCGCTATTCGGTCTGCAGAGAGAATCTACAAAGCAGAGTATAATACCTACACCAATACTACTTCGGCTCAGGTAAGTAGCATCCTGGGTGTAGATGTAGTTGACCCCCATTACTTCGATGCCGACTGCTACGATGTTACCAGTGCCGATTCTGATGATTTCCTTGCCCGGTGTACTGTGGATAATACCAATGACGCACCTGGTGCAGCCCAGGCAAAGAGGTATTTTTCCGGAACGGTCTTTACGATGGACGAGAAAGGCGTCTTCTCCGAATGATGTGCCGTTTCTTTACCGCACAGACAGGCTGGAATTCACCCGAGGCCTGTCTGTGCGGATCTCCTTTTTACCAAAATGGAGGTGAGCATGAAACCGATTCTCACCGACAAAAAGGGGTTCACGATGGTGGAACTGATGATTGTGGTCATCATCGTGGGCATTTTGGCGGTCGCTTCGGTTCCCTTATATGTCAATAACGTCAAGCGCGCCATCCGAACTGAGGCGGAGGCTACCTTAGGCGCTATTCGGTCTGCGGAGAGAATCTACAAAGCAGAGTATAATACCTACACCAATGCTACTTCGGCTCAGGTAAGTAGCCTTTTAGGGGTGGAGGTTATTGATCCTCACTTTTTTGACGCCGACTGCTACGATGTTACCAGTGCCGATTCTGATGATTTCCTTGCCCGATGTACTGTGGATAATACCAGTGATGCACCTGGTGCAGCCCAGGCAAAGAGGTATTTTTCCGGAACGGTCTTTACGATGGACGAGAAAGGCGTCTTCTCCGAATGATGTGCCGTTTCTTTACCG
>CAZPLE010000021.1:0-13858 GCA_964587375.1 uncultured bacterium | reverse complement strand
CTCTTTAAGTGAGAGGCAAAGCCTTCCCCGAGAAGTAATGAAAGAACCACCAGAGGCTCTTTTTGCTGGCAGTTCCGGTTTAGACTTTGTTTACCTCCTTTTGGATCTGAGTAAAAAGGTGCTTCTGCCCGATGGATATCTTATTTTTGAGATCGGTTGGAAGCAGAAGAAAAAGATAGTGGAACTGGCGAAAAGGGTGGGGTTGGGTGTGTTGGGGGTAAAGAAAGATTTGGCAGGCATTGACCGAGTGGTCGTCTGCCAGCAGAATATCACCAAACATGGAAGCCCTAAAGATTTCTGGTGGCAATCGTCTTAAAGGCAGTATCAGTATCAGCGGCTCTAAAAACGCTACTCTACCGATTCTGACAGCCACGCTCCTGGCGGAGGGTAAGTGTAGAATATACGGAGTTCCTTGCCTTCAGGACGTGCGCACGATGCTTAAGATTTTGGTGGGGCTCGGTGCCCATGTAGAATGGGATAAAGATTGTGTTATGGTAGATTCCTCCGGAGTAAAAAGTTTTACCGCCCCCTACGAATTGGTCAAAAAGATGCGCGCTTCTATATGTCTTCTTGGCCCTTTGCTGGCACGTTTTGGCAGAGCCCGTGTCTCCCTGCCTGGCGGTTGTGTTATCGGTGACCGGCCCGTGGACATCCACCTGAAGGGATTGGGAAGGTTGGGTGTCAAATTCAAAATTTTAGAGGGAAACCTGGAAGGCAAGGTAGAAAGATTGAGGGGTTCACCGGTATTTCTCGGCGGAGCTTTCGGTTCCAGTGTGCTGGCTACTGCCAACCTGATGATGGCTGCCTCCCTTGCCCAGGGTGAAACGGTGATTGAATTTGCCGCTTGTGAACCGGAATTGATTGACTTGGCAAACTTTTTGAACCGAATGGGCGCCCGAATCTCTGGAGCCGGCAATCACCTGGTAAGGATTAAGGGTGTAAAGAAATTAAGGCCAGCAGATTACAAAGTTATGCCGGATCGGATTGAAGCCGGTACCTATCTTTTGGCGGGAGCGATTACTCAAGGGGAGATTGAGGTGAATAATTGCATTCCAGAGCATCTTTTTGCACTTACCGATAGACTGATAGATGCTGGTGTAGAAGTTAAGAAAGGGAAGGAAAGTCTTAAAGTCAGACTAAGGAAGAAACTGAGAGGCGTGGATGTAGTAACCCTTCCCTATCCTGGTTTCCCGACCGATTTGCAGGCCCAGTTTATGTCCCTGATGGCGCTGGCTGACGGTGTAAGTGTGATTACGGAAAAGGTCTTTCCGGAAAGATTTATGCACGCCGCAGAACTGAAGCGTTTGGGAGCGGATATAACCATTAAAGACGGAACCGCAATCGTTCGGGGAAAAGAGAGGCTTACTGGCACTCGAGTGATGGCTTCAGACCTCAGGGCAAGTGCCGCTCTGGTTTTGGCTGGGCTTGTTGCTTCTGGAGAGACAGTGGTCAGTAGGATTTACCACCTTGACCGTGGCTATCAAGATATGGAAGGAAAGTTAAATTCTGTAGGAGCAGAAATAGTTCGTATTCAAGAATAAAAGGGAGGAAAATGGCAGTTACCATCAGACTGAAAAGAGTGGGTAGAAAGAATCAGCCCAGTTACCGTATTGTGGCTGTTGACCGTCGTAAAGACGGCAGAGGGGATTATCTGGAGTTGTTGGGCAACTACAACAACCGGATGAAACCAAAACTGCTGGAGATAAACGAAGAGAGGGTTAGATACTGGTTAAGCGTAGGTGCTCAGCCTTCCGATACAGTGAGGAGTCTCCTGAAGAAGAAGGGGATTATTTAGATGAGGATAGATGTTATCACCCTCTTTCCTGAAGCGTTTTCTCCTTTAGACTTAAGCATTATCGGACGGGCGCGGAACGTTGGTATCGTAGAACTCCATTTGCATAACCTGCGCGATTTTAGCACCAACCGCCACCGAAAAGTGGATGATAAACCCTTTGGAGGAGGAGCGGGGATGGTGATAATGGTTGAGCCAGTTTACCGCGCATTAAAAAAGATTAAAGAGGAAAACAAGGAAGCCTGCACTATCATTTTGAGTCCCGCGGGAAGAGTCTTTACCCAAGCCCTGGCGCGAGAACTATCTCTGAAAAATGGCCTGATATTCATCTGCGGACATTATGAGGAGATAGATGAACGGGTCCGGTCTTTTGTGGACCTGGAAATTTCTATCGGCGATTATGTCCTTACTGGCGGAGAAATCGCTGCTATGGTAGTAATTGACGCGGTAACCAGGCTTTTGCCGGGAGTGCTTCCAGAAGGTGCCGTAAAGGAAGATTCCTTTACCGATGATTGCCTTCTGGACTGGCCGCATTATACCCGGCCTGCCCAATGGCATAACCTTTCCGTGCCGGAAGTCCTCCTTTCTGGGGATCACAGAAAGATCGCTGCTTGGCGCAAGAAAGCAGCCGAAGAGAGAACCAGAAGGCTTCGTCCCGACCTCTGGGAGAAATATCTGACAAAGAAATAAAAGTTTTTCTAAAAACTCTTCTTATGTTATGGACCTAAAATCCTTAACGGTCAAAAGACTCTCCCAACTTTACCGGGAAAGGGCACTTTCCGCCAGAGAGGTCGTTGCCGGATTTTACAAAGAGATAAAAGAAAAAGATGGTTTTATTGGTGCTTTTCTTTCCCTTTTTGAAGAAGAAGCCTTTGCCCAGGCAGAGAGGGTAGACGAAAAGATAGCCAGGAGAGAAACCCTTCCCCCACTGGCTGGAATCCCTTTTGCTATTAAAGACAATATCTGCCTTGAGGGTTTTCGGACAACCTGTGCTTCCCGCATTCTGAAGGACTTTGTCTCTCCATATGATGCCACGGTCATCAGGCGCCTGAGAGAGAATGAGGCAATATTCTTAGGCAAGACAAATTTAGACGAGTTTGCCTTCGGGTCATCCACCGAAAACTCTGCCTTCGGCATTACCAGAAATCCGGCTAACTTAGAGTTCGTTCCGGGTGGTAGCAGTGGAGGTTCGGCCGCAGCAGTCGCCGCAAACTTTTCTCCGGCAGCGCTGGGTTCTGATACGGGTGGTTCCATTCGCCAGCCCGCTTCTTTTTGTGGAATAGTGGGTTTAAAACCTACCTACGGAAGAGTTTCCCGTTATGGCCTGGTGGCTTTCGCCTCCTCCTTGGACCA
This sequence comes from uncultured bacterium, assembly GCA_964587375.1. Taxonomy (GTDB): domain Bacteria; phylum Ratteibacteria; class UBA8468; order MWAK01; family MWAK01; genus CAZPLE01. Next base: position 10,713 of record CAZPLE010000021.1, on the reverse strand, counting down.
GATAGGCCCCTTTGCCAAATCTGTGGAGGACTGCGCAATCATTTTGAGAGCGATCGCTGGTTTTGACCCCAAAGATTCAACCAGTGCTGATCTTCCTGTGCCGGACTATCCCGCCCTTCTCAACAGGCCAGTGGCCGGATTAAAAATAGGCCTTCCTAAAGAATATTTTGGGGAAGGAGTAGAAAGGGATGTAGCCACAAAAGTGGAAGAGGCGATTGCCACTGCCGAAAAATTAGGGGTGAAGCTCAAAGAAATTTCCCTTCCCCATACACCTTATGCTATCGCAACCTATTATGTTTTGGCTACTGCGGAAGCCAGTGCCAACCTGGCACGTTTTGATGGCGTTCGCTATGGATACCGCAAGAAAAGTCCTCTTATGCGGAAGCTTTACGAAGAGACCCGGAGTGAAGGTTTTGGCAAAGAGGTCAAACGCCGGATTATTTTAGGGACATTCGTGCTCTCCTCCGGTTATTATGAGGCTTATTACCGCAAGGCTCAGAGAGTGCGTACCTTGATCAGGCGCGACTTTGAAGATGCTTTTCAGCAAGTGGACCTCATCTTTACCCCCACTTCTCCTACGCCGCCTTTTAAAATTGGCGAGAAGATAACCGACCCATTAACTATGTACCTCTCAGATATCTTTACCGTTTCTGCCAATCTTGCTGGAATCCCTGGTTTAAACCTGCCAGTGGGAACTGTCCGGGACAACCTTCCCATTGGTTTGCAGATTCTGGCTCCAGCCTTTGCAGAGGAACTCATCTTCCAACTTGCCTATCAGATGGAAAGGGAGTGGAAATGAATCTGAGGGAGAAAAAGAACGGCGAAAAAGTTTTCCTTTTTAATTTTTTAAGAGGAGCCTAAAATGCCCCAGTTGAGGAGAGACCCCATTATCAACCGCTGGGTGATAATCTCCACCGAGCGGGCGCGACGACCCAAAGACTTTGTCTTTGAGAAGAGAACTACTTCCACCGATGGTTTTTGCCCTTTTTGCGAAGGAAACGAATCGAAGACCCCTCCGGAAATTATCTCTTTTCGGAAGGAAGGAACATCCGCCAATCAGCCTGGCTGGTGGTTAAGGGTGGTTCCGAATAAATATCCTGCCTTGGCGATTGAAGGGAACTTAAATCGGAAAGGAATAGGAATGTTTGACCAGATGAACGGAGTTGGTGCTCATGAGGTGATTGTGGAGACCAGTCGACACGTAATTGATATCGCCGACCTTCCAGAGAAGGATATCTCCGATGTGGTCCTTTCCTATCAGATGCGTTCCCTGGATTTGAAGAAAGACCTTCGCTTCCGCTATATTCTTATTTTTAAGAACTGCGGAGAAGGCGCGGGTGCATCTCTGGAACACACCCACTCACAACTGATAGCCACCCCGGTAACCCCCAAACGCGTCAGAGAAGAGTTACTGGGAAGTTTGCAGCACTACCAGATGAAAGAACGTTGCATCTTCTGTGATATCATTGACCAGGAACTTGATTCCGGCAAACGTCTTATCCAGGAGACGAAAGACTTTTTGGTCCTTGCTCCTTTTGCCGCCTGTTTTCCTTTTGAAACCTGGATACTTCCCAAAAGGCATCACCCAGATTTTGACCAGATGACGGAGAGCGAAAGAAAAGACCTGGCTGCTGTTTTGAAAAAGACCCTGTATCGTATTAACCAGGCATTAGAATTTCCACCTTATAATTACATCATTCACACCGCACCCAACCGCGTCCCCCGGCCTGGTTTCTGGCAGACCCTTGACCGGGACTACCACTGGCACATAGAGATTATTCCCAGAGTTACGGGCATTGCCGGTTTTGAATGGGGAACCGGTTTTTACATCAATCCCACCCCACCGGAAGATGCGGCCGATTACCTGCGCAGTATCGAGTAAAATTTTTATCCGGCGCGTTTAAAGACCAGAACCGATAGCGGCGGTAAAAGAAGGGAAAGAGAGAAGGACCGGGAGAAAAAAGGTTCTCTCTTTGTGTAAACTCCACCACCGTTTCCAAAATTTCTTCCACCGTAGTAATGGGAATCACTGTTGAAGATCTCTTGATAGAAGCCTTCCTCCGGCACCCCTATCAGGTAGTTGTGACGGGGAACCGGCGTGAAATTACAGACCACCACCACAAACTCCTTTTTCTCCCGGGCAAAGCGTAAGAAAGAGATAATGCTTGCTTCCGAATCATGGAAGTCTATCCACTCAAACCCTTCAGGATGAAAATCAACCTCAAAGAGCGGAGGCTGGGTTCGGTATAACTTATTTAAGTCCTTCACATAATACTGTAATTTACGATGTCTCTCATCTTGAAGAAGGTGCCAGTCAAGGCTGGTGAAGTAATCCCACTCTTTCCACTGTCCGATTTCGCTACCCATAAAGAGGAGTTTCTTACCCGGGTGGGTGTAAAGATATCCTAAGAGAAGTCGTAAGTTGGCAAACTTTTGCCAGTCATCGCCAGGCATCCGGGATATCAGTGAACCTTTTCCGTGAACAACCTCGTCGTGCGAAAGCGGGAGAATGAAATTTTCGTTGAAGGCATAAAGGAGACTAAAACTTAAAGTTTGATGGTGATACTTCCGGTAGATGGGGTCCTTTGAAAAATAACGGAGCGTATCATTCATCCAGCCCATATTCCATTTATAACCAAAACCCAGTCCCCCTAAGTAGGTGGGTCGGGAGACCATAGGCCAGGCAGTGGATTCTTCCGCTATGGTGAAGGTGTCAGGATAGTAACTGTACACCACCTGGTTGAACCTCTTTAAGAACTCGACCGCCTCCAGATTTTCATTCCCTCCAAAACGGTTCGGAATCCACTGGCCTGGTTCCCGGGAATAGTCAAGGTAGAGCATAGAAGCAACCGCGTCTACCCGCAAGCCGTCAATGTGGTATTTATCTAACCAGAAGAGGCCGCTGTTGATCAAAAAGTTAGCCACTTCATAACGGCCGTAATTGAAGACCAGGGTTCCCCAGTCTCTATGTTCTCCCTGTCTGGGGTCAAGATGGTGGTAAAGAGCGGTTCCATCAAACCATGCCAGGCTGTGGCTATCTTTGGGAAAGTGCGCTGGTACCCAATCCATAATTACGCCGATGCCCTTTTGGTGAAGATGATCAACAAAATAGGCAAAGTCATCCGGTGTGCCATAGCGGCTGGTGGGTGCAAAGTAGCCAGTGGTCTGATAACCCCAGGATTCATCAAGTGGATGTTCGGTAACCGGCAGGAGTTCCACGTGCGAAAAGCCCATTTCCGAGACGTATTCAGCAAGGTTGTGTGCCAGTTCCCGGTAATTCAAAAAGGAGTTGTTTTCTCCCCGGCGCCAGGAACCAAGGTGCACCTCATAGATATTTAAAGGAGCAGTGAGCTGGTGCCTCTCTTTCCTTTTTTGCATCCAGTCTTCATCATGCCAGACAAACCGATTAATGTCCCAGACAATGGAAGCGGTCTTGGGCCTTATTTCCCAGTAAAATGCGTAAGGGTCTGATTTAAGAAGCAATTGTCCTGTTTTGGTCTTTATTTCGTAATTGTAAATGGTTCCCTCGCAGAGACCGGGAAGAAAAGTTTCCCAGATTCCGGAAGAGCCGACAGGCTTCATTCGGTTCTTGCGGCTGTTCCAGTCGTTGAAATCGCCCACCACACTTACTCCTTCGGCATTGGGCGCCCAGACAGCAAAGAAAACGCCCTTTTTCCCCTCTGGTGTTACGGTTAAATGGCTACCCAGTTTTTCGTAAGCATGGTATAGGGTTCCTTCCGAGAAGAGATATCGGTCAAAATCACTCCAATGTCTTTTCATAACTTCTCAACCATTAAGAGAATATCACCTCTTCATTTTTTGGTCAATGAGAAAGGTGTTCTTCTCCTAAGGTTTTTGTGGAAAACCTTTATTTGTGATATAATAAATATATAGAAGAAATGAGAATAATACTTTGGACCTTGCTGATATTCTCTCTGGTGTATCTGCCAGGCATTCTGCGGCTTAACTATCTTTACGCCAAATTGCGCAACTACCGACAGCAGATACCGGAACTTTCCAGGCAAAACGACCTTCTTCGCCAAGAGATTATCAACCTAAAGACCAAGCCTTTTTATACCGAAAAACTTGCTCGGGAAGAACTGGGTTTGATAAAAGAGGGTGAATGGGTGATCAAAGTACAAAATGGCTGCCATTGATCGGTTAAAAGACCTCCAGCAGACCGACCTACTCATTCATAGGTTAAGACAGCGCCTGAACGAAATTCCTGGCCAGATTGATCAGTTAAAGGATAGTTTTAAAAGGGAGACTGAAAGACTGGCAAACCTGGAAAAGAAGGTGAAGAAGGAGAGTGTAGAACTTAAAGAGACGGAACTGGAGATCGCCAGCCTGGAAGAGGAAATAAAGAAATGCCAGCGCCGCCTGATGGAGGTGAAGACCAACAGAGAGTACTCCGCGCTGGTGGCGGAGATTGATGGTCTTAAAAAAGAGATTTCCAAGAGAGAAGAAGAGGCTATCCTTTTAATGGATAGTGTAAACTTGGTAAAAAAAGAATTTAAGGAGGAAGAGAAAAAGGTGGAGAAAGAAAAGGCTGCTCTTACAAAGAAGATAAAGGAATTGACTCTGGAAGCAGAGAAGACCAGGGAAGCCCTCTTGGAAGAGGAAAAACGAAGGCCGGTGTTAGCCTCTGCGGTTTCCAGGGAGGTTCTGACCGCTTACGAACGCATTCTGTCCGTCAAGCCGGACCGCCGGGCACTGGTAGGCGTAAAAGATGGCACCTGTCAGGGTTGCCACACCCGGTTACCAACCATAACGCTTGACCAGTTATATAAGGGCAGAGACCTTGTTTTTTGTGAAGGTTGTAACCGCATTCTCTTTCTGGAATTATGAAGATGACCCTTTTTATCGATGGTGCCAGCCGGGGAAATCCGGGCCGGGCAGCGATAGGCGTAGCCCTTTATGATGAACAAGGTTTGCCTTTAAAAGAGATAGGAGTGGCTATTGGTATTGCCACCAATAACCTTGCTGAATACGTAGCCTTACTTTATGGACTTCAGGAGGTTTTGCTTTTGGTTAAAGAAAAGAAAGGAGAAAAAGAAAGCCACTTAGAACTGACGGTTTATAGCGATAGCGAACTTCTAATTAACCAGATGTCCGGCCGTTACCGGGTGAAGAATGACGATATTAGAAGACTCCATCTTTTGGCACAGCACCTAATTTCTGGTTTGGGAAAAGTCTCTTTTGAAAAGATCAGCCACGACGAAAATAGAAAGGCAGACCAACTTGCTAATGGTGCACTTTATGAATCTAAAAATGGGGGTGAGGCAACTACGGTTACCGAAGGTCAAGTCGGTAACTGAGGAAAGTCCGGGCTCCGGTCGGGCAGGGACTGGGTAACACCCAGGCTCCGAAAGGAGATGGAAAGTGCCACAGAAAAGATACCGCTGGTTCGGTTATTTGGACCAGTAAGGGTGCAATGGTGAGGTAAGAGCTCACCGGGGTAAATCGGAAAGGTTTACCGCCAGGCAAACACCTCCCTGGAGCAAGGCCAAGCAGGAGGATGGAACGCCCGCTCCATTAAACCTCCGGGTAGGCCGCTTGAGCCCTTTCGGAAGGAAGGGCCTAAGAGGAATGGTTGCCTAAACAGAACCCGGCTTATCGCCCCCACTAAAGACGGTGCATGTCCAGCAAGGAGATGGTAGAAAGTGCTATTTGCCGTTCACCACTGCTTCATATACCGGTTTTAACCACCGAAGTTTTGGAGATTCTTCAACCGGAAAGAGGCGGTATTTTTATTGACGCTACCACTGGCACTGGCGGTCACACCCTGGCCCTTTTAGAACGTGGGGGTGAAAAGATAGAGTTGGTTTTCAGTCTGGACAAAGACCGCAGTTCCTTAGAAGTAGCCCGCCAGAGATTGCAAAGGTTTTCAAAAAGGGTTCTCTTCTCCGAAGGTGATTTTCGGCACCTGAAGGTCTTGGCTACTTCTTTCGGATTAAACGCCGTTGACGGAATACTTTATGATCTGGGCCTCTCCGGGTATCTCCTAAAAAGACCCGAGAGAGGCTTTTCTTTTCAGAAAGAGGGTCCCTTAGATATGAGGTTTGACCAGACCAGAGGACCAACCGCTTACCAATTACTTGCCACCCTTTCCGAAAAGGAACTGGTTGATATCTTTTACCGCTATGGAGAGATAAGAGAAAGCAGACTTCTTGCCCGAAGAATAAAAGAGACGCAGCATTCTTTTCCACTTGCAACTACTACCAGCTTGGCAGAGATTGCCAGGCAGGCATTAAAAGACCACAGAAAAATTGACCCGGCTACCAGGGTTTTTCAGGCACTCCGTATTGCAGTTAATGATGAATTGCAGAGTCTTTCTGACTCCCTTCCCCAGGCGGTGGAACTTCTTAAACCTGAAGGAAGGCTGGTAGTCATTTCCTATCATTCCCTGGAGGATCGGATTGTTAAGTATTTTTTAAGGGATTCACCTTGGCTAAAGGTTTTAACCCGAAAGCCAATTCGGCCTACACAAGAAGAGGTTTTCCTTAACCCGGCATCTCGTAGTGCAAAACTACGGGCGGCCGTAAAACTATCAAGATTTGATGCGGCCTAAAAAGATAAAAAAAATAGGATTTTCTGTCTGGCGGGCTATCTTTATTCTTATTGCCATTATCTTTTTCTACATCTGGTTGCAAGGCATTACCATCAATCTTGGCTACCAGATTTACCAAGCAGAAACAAAGTATAAAGAACTTCTAGCGGAGAACAGACAATTAAAAGCGCAGATATTATCATTAAAGAGTGTTTCGGCGATCAGGTCTAGGCTCTCTGAATTTAAAATTCCGATGGTGGAACCCAAAACCTGGAATATCTACTATCTGAAGATGGAGGAGAAAAAGAAGTAGGTTGTTAGACTATCCAAAGATGGATGGAGCCCACCAAAGAAGACGATTAAAAGCAGTCCACACTATCTTTCTGGTCTGTTTTGGGGCGGTTTTTTTTCGTCTGGCGTTCCTTCAGATAAAAGAAGCACCCGATTTGAAATTGCGGGCAAGGTGGGAACACTTTCAATCAGTTTCCTTACCCGCGGCCCGGGGTGGAATCTATGACCGAAAGGGCAGACCTTTAGCCCTCTCTATCCCTTACTATGCGTTTTATGTGGAACCAAAATATCTGAAAGAACCGCCGGAGATTGTGGCGGAAAAACTGGCTCCTCTCTTAGGAAAATCCTGCGAGGATCTAAAAAAGATTCTCTCTTCCGGTAAGGGATTTGTTTGGTTAGACCGACGGGTTCCTTACGATGTCTACCAGAAAATAAAAGCCCTCCAGATAGATGCTGTTGGATTTCAAGAGGTCTTTTACCGGTTCTATCCCGAAGGAAGGGTCGCCAGTCATATTGTAGGCTTGGTGGATGTTGACGGCCGCGGACTGGAAGGGATAGAAAAGGAATACGACCGATTACTTTCTGGTAAAAACGGCCAATTTCTGATACTCAGAGACGCCAGAGGGAACCTTCTTCCTTCTCTTTCTGAGGGCACCCCACCACAGCCGGGAAAGGATATTTTTCTCACTATTGATATCAAAGTTCAGCGCATTCTGGAAGAGGAACTGGAAAGAATTTACGAAAAATTTTCTGCTTTGGGGGCGGTGGGTATAATTTTAAACGCCGATACCGGAGAGGTTTTAGCCTTAGCCAACCGGCCTACTTATGACCCCAACTGTCCTGGGGTTTCTTCCATAGGAGCCCGGAGAAACCGTGCCATCACAGATCTGTTTGAACCCGGTTCCGTCTTTAAAAGTATTACTGCTGCTGCTGCCTTAGAAGAAGGGGTTGTGGAGCCAGAGGAGAATATCTACTGCGAAAACGGGAAATTTTTAGTTCGGGGTAGAGTTCTACACGACGCTCATCCTTATGGAACACTTACTTTCCGCGAAATCATTGTGAAAAGCAGCAATATCGGTATCGCCAAGGTTGGTTTGCGTCTGGGCGAAGAGAAGATGTACCATTATGCTCACTCTTTCGGTTTTGGAAAAAAGACTGGAATAGACCTTCCCGGAGAGGTAAGAGGAATCCTGCGGCCTGTCTCTCGGTGGTCAGGCTATTCCATTATCGCCATTCCTTTTGGCCAAGAGATAGGGGCTACTGCTATCCAGTGTGCCACCGCCCTTGCCGCTATTATCAATGGAGGCAGACTCTACCAGCCATATCTTTTAGGTTGGGTGAGAAACGAAGACGGTTCCTTCACTCCCGGGGAAATAAAAAAGATCTTTAAGAGAAGAGTAATCTCCGAAAAGACCGCCCAAACCCTTCTGCCCATTTTGGTTGATGTGGCATCCGAAGAAGGAACCGCACAATGGGCAGCCATTCCGGGATACTGCGTTGGTGGAAAGACAGGAACGGCTCAAAAAGTAGAGGGTGGCCGATACTCCCATACAAAATTTTATTCCTCCTTTGCTGGATTTATACGCTCTTCCACTAAGAACCTGGTCATCTTTTTAATGGTAGATGAGCCCAAAGGTGCTTATTACGGCGGAGTGGTTGCTGCTCCGGCTTTCCACCGTATCGGGCGTCGGACCTTGTTGGCGCTTGAAATTCCACCGGACGAAAAACCAATAGAATCAGAAAATTAACGTCATCATAAGGATATATAGTATAATTTAAAATTAACTTGAAGTTCTCGCAGACTTAGACTTCTACCATTATGAAACTGCGCGATTTACTGGAAAATCTGTCGCTGAAAAAGATTACTCCCTCCGGGGAAAATCCAGAGATAACCGGCCTTGCGGTGGATAGCAGGAAGGTCAGGCCTGGGTACCTTTATATTGCGGTTGTAGGGGAGAAGGATGATGGTCATCGCTACCTTTCTGAAGCGCTGGAGCGGGGCGCTCGGGCGATAATGGTTCAATCTGATTTTGAAACCGCCGGTCGCGCCACAGAAGTAATAGTGGAAAATACCCGAGCCCTTTTGCCAGAAATTGCTAGCCGTTTCTACCGGTATCCTGCCCAGAAATTGAGGGTAGTAGGGGTGACCGGCACTAACGGCAAGACGACCACTACCTATTTGATTGAGAGTATTCTCAACGCTGCCGGGAAGAAAGTTGGTGTTATCGGAACGATAAACTATCGCGTGGCTGACCGGCAGGTTCCAGCACTCAACACCACTCCTGGACCATTGGAACTTCAGGAGATATTTAGCCAGATGGTAGAAGCCAAGTGTCGTTACGTGGTGATGGAAGTTTCTTCCCACGCTTTGGCGCAAGGGAGAGTTACTGGGATACCATTTGATATCGTTCTCTTTACCAATATCACCGCCCACGAACACCTGGACTACCACCAGACTTTTCATAACTATCTTAACGCCAAAAAAGACCTTTTTTCCGTCCATCTGGCGGAGAGCCGCAAGGAAAATCGGGTGGCAATCATTAACCGGGATTCCCCTACCTACCGCCATTTTTTTCGAGCAGTTCCCCCTGGAGTAAAATGTCTTCTTTACGGCTTCCGCTGGGGTGCGAACATTCGCGGGTTCGCGCCTTTTTTTAATGAGTATCACGTCTCTTTCTATGCTAAAACACCGGTGGGCAAAGCCCATATTCGGATAAATCTTCCTGGTCCCCACAACGCCTATAACGGCCTGGCTGCCCTTGCCTTTGGTATTGGAGAAGGTTTCCCACTGGAAACAATATGCCGCGGACTCCAGGAGGTAAAAAGGGTTCCTGGCCGGTTTGAAGAGGTGGAGAATGATTTCGGGTTCCGGGTGGTGGTGGATTACGCCCACACCGACGTAGGGCTAAAAAATCTTCTTTTGACTGCCCATGCGGTCCGCAAAGCTTCAGAAGAAAAAAAGGGACGCATCATCCTTACCTTTGGTTGCGGCGGAGACCGGGATAAGAGCAAACGGCCTAAGATGGGCAAAATAGGTGTTTCTCTGGCTGACTATGTTATCCTTACTTCTGATAACCCGCGTAGCGAAGACCCCCTTTTCATCATTAAAGAGATAGAGGCGGGGATCCCTAAGGTAAAGCGAGGCAAATACGAAGTAATCGTTGACCGGACCAGAGCCATCAACCGTGCCATTTCTCTGGCACGAAAAGGGGATATTGTCCTCATCGCCGGCAAGGGTCATGAAACATACCAGATTATGAAGGACACCGTCATTCCTTTTGATGACCGGCTCGTGGCTCAAAAGGCATTGGCGACTCTGCAGGAATGGAACCCATAAGCGTAAAAGAGATTCTCACTTGGACCGGCGGCCGGCTGAGAACCGGGAATAGCCACTTCCTTGTTCACTCCATTTCCACTGACACCAGAACACTTACCCCTGGAGAACTCTTCATTCCAATCTCTGGCAAACATTTTGATGGCCACACTTTTATAAGTGACGCCTTCCGTAAAGGTGCTTCTGGTGCCATTTTTTCGTCGGATAAATTTTCTCCTCCACCAGAAATCCTCTCCCAAAATTTTATCTTGATAGAAGTTTCTGATACCCTACAGTCTCTATTAGCCATCGCCAAAAATTACCGGAAAAGATTCAAAATCCCTGTTATCGCTATCACTGGCAGTAGCGGTAAGACCACTACCAAAGACCTTATTGCCAAGATCTTAAGTTCCAGTTTTTGTGTGCTGGCAAGTTCCGGCAACTTTAACAATGAAATTGGTTTACCCTTATCCCTTTTGAACCTTGACCGCCGGCATCAAATAGCGGTTGTAGAATTGGGCATGAACCATCCCGGTGAGATAGACCTTTTAAGTAAGAC
>CAZPLE010000020.1:0-10640 GCA_964587375.1 uncultured bacterium | reverse complement strand
CCCAGAGACTATTATTCAGACAGGATACCTTTCTGAAGGTTTTCTCTTCTCAGATATAGGGGTTGCCTTCCTTTCTGATTCGGAAATCTTCGGAAGATACAAGGCTTTCCGTCCCGGTTTAAAGCCATTCTTCCGCTCCCTTCCCATCACCACTCCAGAAGAGATTGAACCTGGAGATTTTGTCGTGCATCTTAATGAAGGTATCGGAAAATTCCTGGGTATTGGAAAGGTGCCTGTGGAAGGGAGGAAGGAAGAGGAGGTTTTCAAAATTGAGTATGCAGACGGTGTTATTCTTTCTGTTCCGGTCAGCCAGATAAACCTTATCCATCGCTATGCTGGTGCGGAAAAGCCGCCAGCCCTTTCTCGTTTAGGTAGCCGAGCCTGGATAAAGACAAAAGAAAGGGTGAAAGAAGGGGTGCGTGACCTTGCCAGCGACCTGCTCAAAATCTATAGAGAACGCCGGGAAAGGTCCGGGGTTGCCTATCCACCAGACTCTGCCTGGCAAAGGGAGTTTGAAGCAGAATTTATTTATCAGGAGACCCCGGACCAGATGGCTGCCATAGAAGAGATTAAAAAGGACCTTCAATCCCACAGACCAATGGATAGGTTGGTCTGCGGCGATGTGGGTTACGGAAAGACAGAGGTTGCCATGCGGGCGGCTTTCAAGGTAGTAGAAGCCGGCCGGCAGGTGGCGATGCTTTGCCCTACCACCATTCTTGCTGAACAGCATCTGCGCACCTTTCGGGAACGTTTTGCAGACTTTCCGGTCTGCATAGAAAACCTCTCCCGCTTTCGCAGCCCCTCAGAACAAAAAGAGACATTAAAAAGGATAGCAGAAGGTAAAGTGGATATCGTAATAGGAACCCACCGCCTCCTAAGCAACGATGTTAAGTTCAAAAACTTAGGGATGTGGATTATTGATGAAGAACAGCGGTTCGGGGTGGTTCATAAAGAGCGTCTGCGGATGCGCTGGCCCTGCGTAGAGGTCTTGACCCTTTCCGCCACACCCATCCCCCGCACACTCCAACTATCCATTGCTGGTATTCGCGACCTTTCTCTTATTGAGACCCCTCCGGTGGGAAGGCAGGCAATCTTAACCTTCCTTTCGCCCTACCGGGAAGACGTGATTAAAACAGCCTGTCACAGAGAGATAGAGCGTTCCGGACAGGTATTCTTTATCCATAACCGGATAGAAGAGATTGATAAAATGGCTGAAAGGTTGAAGAGCCTTATCCCGGAGGCAGAGATCGGAATAGCCCATGGGCAGATGGAGGAAAAGGGGCTGGCAGCGGTGATGGACCGATTCTTGGATGGGAAGATAGATATTCTGGTTGCCACCTCTATCATTGAGTCTGGTCTTGATATACCCAACGCGAATACCATCATTATCAATAACAGTCAAAATTTCGGTCTGGCAGACCTCTACCAGTTGCGGGGGAGGGTAGGGCGATATAAGATGCAGGCATACTGCTATCTTCTTTATGCTCCGAATGAGGTGTTGACTGAGGAAGCGCGCAAACGTCTGAAAGCGATAGAAGAGTTTACCCGCTTGGGTAGCGGTTTCCGTCTGGCGCTGACTGACCTTGAGATACGCGGGGCAGGTAATATTTTAGGCAGAGAACAGCACGGGTTTATTGAAGCAGTTGGCTTTTATCTTTACAGCCAGTTATTCCGGGAAGCAGTTGCAGAATTGACCGGGGAGAAGAAAAAGATAAGAGTGGAGCCATCAAAGATAGAAGGCTCTCTCCCTGAGGATTATATCCCTTCGGAAAAAGTGCGTCTTTCCCTTTACCGAAGACTGTTCAGCCTTTCCGAAGATACCGCAAGACTGGCACGCGAAATGGCTGACCGTTTTGGACCCCTTCCGGAAGAGACGAAGCAACTGCTCCGTTCCTTTACTCGCCTCTAATTCTTTTGGTATAATAAGTCGTTGTTTCCAAAAGGTAATGATGGGGCAGTAGTTTAGTGGGAAAACACTGGAATCGCACTCCAGAGACCGAGGGTTCGACTCCCTCCTGCTCCACACCTTAAAAAGAAGGAGGTAGTCCCTTGTCAGGTGAAATTCCGAAACCCTCTTCGTTGACAATGAAGACTTTTAGAAGGCGTAGATGAAATTGAGCCACAGTTTTTCGCCTTCCGGCCGGTATTCGGCACCTGTCTCCTTCTGGTATTTCAGGATGAAGCTTTTCCTTCCGGAGTCGTATTTTATCTGAGGACCCCAGGCAAAAACCCTACCTTTAAATCCGTCGCCAACCTTAACCCCATTCTGCTCATCGTTGGTGATCTGTTGATAGTAATAACCACCCAGACCAAGGGCAAAATTATTGACTCTTTTAGCAATGGTGTAATCAAAGTGGAATTCCTGTCCAGACTGATAATCTGTATCCTCGTTTTTGGTGTTGAAGTCACACATAAACTTGCCGGAGATATCCCAACCGTTATCGCTAAGGTAGGTTACACCAAAGATGGGTTCAATCGTCCAGTAGTTTCTTCCCAGGTTTGCCAGGTTGGCTTTATTGTATTTGCCGGTAGGCACATAGATATCCAGTCCGGTGGCAAAATGCCAGTTTTTGGAGTGCCAGGAAAGGATAAAGGGGTCAACGATGATATCCCCCAACCCGGTACTTTCATGGCTCAGACCTGGTACGGAAACGTCCATCTTGAGTAACGGGATAAAGAGATGCATTCCCCAATAGCCACCGAGAACCTGCTTTTTGCTGATGTGGATAATTCGGATGACATTGGCCGTTACATCAAGATTGAAGTTGGGTATCAGAACGTTTCCATTGTCGTCAAGAAACTCATCTGCAGAATAATGGGTGAGATAGTTGACGATATAGGTACCCGGTGGGGGAACTGTTCCGGCCATAAATCCTTCGGCTCCATTCGGATAAGCACCGCCACCCATCTCCGTAGCAGAACAATTAACTGGTAAAAATAGGTTTAAAAAAGAAGCAAAGAGAATCAGAAACCAGCACGAACTTTTTACATCCCACTTCCTCCTCTCCATAGTTCCCTCCTTAATTTTTTAGAAAGAGTACTTTATTTACTATACCATTATCTATCCTTAAATTACAATCAACCAGAGAAAGACTAACTTTCCATCCGGCAGCGCCGAGAGATACTTTTGTAAAAACCGAACCACTCTCTAATTCCAAGAGCAAAGAGAACAATTGCCAGCCCATCCATTCCAAACCAGGAAAGGTTGTGGGTTGCCTTTGCTAAAAGACGCCCTGTGATGCCCAGTATCAAACCGGCAGAGGCAGAGAGAGTCAAAAGACGCATCAGTTGGCTGTTGAATTCGTTCCAGACGTCTGAAGCCGAGGGAACGGCCGGGTCGCTCTCCAATTCCCGAAAGACATATTGCATCCAGACCGGATTACTGAGGCGCTCAAACCCAGAAGCAATTAGTTGAACCATTATGCCGTTAAAAAGGTAATAGATAGGAAAAATAAGGGTTGGAAGGTCAGAGGAATAGGTAGCGCCGTATCCAATGGCAAAGAGGGAGAGGTAAAGAAAAAAATCTGCTCGGCGAAAAGGTATGAGCAGATGATAACAATGGTTCACCATTTGGAAAAGTTCCTCTTTTTTTGGTGAACGCTCCGCTCTTTTCAGTGCATCATTGAATAGTTTGTAAGCATCGGCTATGGTGTCTCTTTCCAGAAGTTCCGGTAGGTCTTTGGCAATGAACTGGACAAGGTTAGGCCATTCACTTTCCCGCAATAACCCTTCCTTCCGTAATTGATTAACTCTGGCGGTGAAATGCTGGACAATCTCCTGACGGTTAAAGGGCTGCAACTGTTCTGCAAGAGGCAGGAGAAGAGGCAGTGTTTCTTCAGTTAGCCCCAACTCTTCTTTCAGAAGGAGTTCCAGCTTTTCTTTTTTACCCTCTGCTACCAGTTTATAAAGAGTAGGTTTTGCCAGACGGTAAATCTCCACTTTTTCTGGAAGATACTCAGTGCTGCGAAAGAGATCTGTGTAAGCACGTTCAAAGTTGCGCCAGGCACGAAATGGTTTCGATTCGTAGATAGCACGAAACTCTTCTGACTCCCCCATCTTCTGGAGCCGGGAACTGGGCAGTCCCTGAGTAGTTTTTAGCGAACGGCGCATATTAATTATCTCTGCCGGCACTCTTAAAAATGCCAAGGCCCCAGCAGCCAGCGTGTACCAGGTATTTCTCTGAAGCCTTTCTGCCACCCGGACAAAAACGCTGGCGTTGATCATCGCTGGCGCAAGACCGAGTAGTATCTGCATATGGATAACCCGGCGGACTTCAGGCATTAGTCCTTCTCTTCCGTAAAAAGCACGTAAATTTTGGCTTTTGAAGCCGTAGATTGCTCTTTTTATCTGTGCCAGTGGATTAGCGCTGGTCGTTTTGATTTCACTTTCAGAATAGGAGAGTAAAAGTTGATTAAGGTCTATTCTATCTTTTTTGACTGGCACAATTTTGCGGAAAGAGAAGAGAAATTGGTGGTAGATAGCACAGAAATAAGGTTTTTCTTCCTCTGAGTCTTTCAACCAGGCCGAAAGAGACCCAGGAGAGACAGTAACCTGGAATTGAGCGGAAAAGCCTCCAGAATGGATAATTCCCTGGCCATAATGCCAGCGGAAGAAAGAGACAATCTCTTTCCACTCAACCTTTTCTACCGCGTAGTTCCTTTTTTTCAAAAAGGAGAAAAGGTATTCTGCAACAAGTTCCAAGTTATTATAGAGGAAAAGACTTTTACCCCTTACCAGAAAGTTCTTTCGGAAAAGTAAGGGGTTGCTTCTTTTCTTTTGGTTTTCAGGAGGTTCCACCAGAACATGATAGCCACCCGTCCGGCGGTGGTAGTAAACAGTGTAAGTCTGGCCGGAGCCATCCTGGAAGATATGGCGGGGGCTGCAAAGAGCCACCCGATAAGTAATCTTCTTTTTTAGGGGTTCCCTAATTTGGAGGAAGGAGGCTACTCTTTCCGCTGCCTCTGCGGCACCATTATCCTCAGGTCGTTCCATAGGAAGGACGAGGAGTAAGTCTCTGTACCAGAAGGAGGGAAACGCTGCGTTCGTCAGCCTGTTCTACCGTAAAGAGGTAATTCTGGTAACGGAACTGCTCTCCCGGGGTGGGTATGTGTCCCAGGTGTTCCAGTACAAAGCCGGCAAGGGTCTCTACATTCTCTTTTTCTATATTCAGTTTCAGCAACTCATTAACCCGGTCAATCTCCATTTCGGCACTTATCCGGTAAGTGTTTTCGTCTATTTTCTGATAGGTGGCAGTGTCCACTTCATGTTCATCCCAGATTTCGCCTACAATTTCCTCCAAGAGGTCTTCCAGCGTTACCAAACCTGCTGTTCCACCGTATTCATCTATTACGATCGCAATGTGGAGTTTCCGTTTTTTAAATTCTCGCAAGAGTTCTGAGACCTTCATCATCTCCGGTACAAAGAAGGCCGGCCTCATTATCTGGCGCAGAAGGATATATTCTTCCTTTTCCGCAAAACGGCTGAAGATTTGCCGATAGTCTACTATGCCAACGATATCATCCATCCCCTCCCGGTAAATCGGTATGCGGGAGTGTCCCTCTTTTGCCATTAGGGTGAAAGCCTCTCCCACAGAAGCATCCTCCGGAAGAGCCACGATTTCCACCCGGGGGGTCATTACTCTGCTAACCGGCGTCTCCCGGAATTGAATTACACTGCTTATCATTTCCCTTTCGTCTTGGGCGAGCGCACCTTCTTCTTCGCCCAGTTCAATAAGGGTCCGGATCTCTTCAGTGCTGATATGGGTTGTCTGGGGTTCCAGGCGTCCCCCAAAGAGATGTATCACTCCTTCGGAGAGAAGAACAAAAAGACGAACCACCGGATTTAATAGGTAGGAGATAGAGAGCAATGGCCAGATGCAGAGAAGCGCCGTCTTTTCACTGTAATGCCTGGAAAATGTTTTGGGCACAATCTCTGCGAAAACCAGGATGGCCAGTGTCATTATTCCGGTGGCAATGCCGGCTCCTTTGTCACCCCAGGTTTTAATTGCCAGATAAGCAGCCAGAATGGAAGCGGAGATATTGGTAATGTTATTGCCGATGAGGATGGCGGTAAGGAATCGGCCGGGATCTTTCAGCCACAGGTTCAGCACTTCCGCGCGGCGACCTTCAGACTCAATAAGGGCTTTAATCTTTAATTTCCCCAGAGAAGTAAGGGCAGTTTCGGTAGCAGAAAAGAAAGCCGAAAAGGCAACCAGGAGAAAAAGACCAAGGATAGATAGCCACATCTTTCTTTTATTATACCCCATTCTGCCCACTGGAGTAAAGAAAAAAAGAGCACATTATTGTCAAATAAAGAAGGGTTGAGGTAAAATTAAGCCGATGGTTAGAATTGCCCTTGCGCAGATAAACTCTCGGGTCGGAGATATTTCCGGAAACGCGGCCAAGATTCTTGACTTCACCAATCTTGCCAGAAAGAATGGCGCCGATATTATCGCTTTTCCTGAGATGGTTTTGACCGGGTATCCGCCGGAGGACCTTCTTTTTAAACCCAGTTTTGTGAAGAAAAACTTAGAGCACCTTTCTTGGGTAGCCGAGAGGGTCTCCGGTATAACAGCCATTGTTGGTTTCATAGACCGCCATAGCGACCTTTACAATGCTGCCGCGGTAATTTCGGAAAAGAGAATCGTTGCGGTATATTACAAGCACCTCCTTCCCAATTACAGTGTATTTGACGAAGAGCGATACTTTAAGACAGGCACCGAAAATAAAGTATTTTCTACTGGCGAATTCATCTTTGGAGTGAATATCTGCGAGGATATCTGGCATCCGTCCGGTCCACTTTCTGGTCAGGTTGCAGCCGGTAGTCACCTTATCATAAACATATCCGCCTCGCCTTACCAGCAGGGTAAAGTAGAACAGAAGGAGAGGATGCTGGCCAGCCGCGCCTCTGATTATGCTGTTTTTTTGTGCCACGTCAATTTAGTAGGCGGCCAGGATGAACTGGTCTTTGATGGACAGAGCGTTCTCTTTGGTCCAGATGGTAAGATACTGGCAAGGGCAAAGCCTTTCCAGGAAGACCTCCTGTTGGTGGATGTTGACCCGGAAGTGGTTGAAAAGCCCCGGATTTTGGAACCCCGAATTCGCAAAGGAGATTTGTCGCAGACTCCAGCAACGATTATTAATTTGCCGGCGCTAAAAACGAGAAAGCACCGGCCGAAGGTAGGACTGCGGGTAGAAAAGAGGCTTCCGGAGATAGCCGAGGTCTATCAAGCGTTGATCACCGGCACCCACGACTACGTAGAAAAGAATGGCTTTCAAAAGGTGATTATTGGGCTTTCTGGTGGGATAGATTCTGCCCTCACCGCCACCATAGCGGTGGACAGCCTGGGAAAAGAGCGAGTGGTTGGTCTCTTTATGCCCAGCCGTTACTCAGCAGAGATAAGTGGTATAGATGCCAAAAGTCTGGCGGAAAATTTAGGCATTGAATATCATGTAATTCCGATTGAAAAGATTTTCCGGCTCTATCTTGAGGTGCTTCAGGAGCCGTTTTCCGGACGAAAACCGGATATCACCGAAGAGAATATCCAGGCGCGGATTCGGGGAAATATCATTATGGCTTTTTCCAACAAATTTGGCTATTTGGTGCTCACTACCGGCAACAAAAGTGAGATTGCCACTGGTTACTGTACCCTTTACGGAGATATGGCTGGAGGTTTTGCGGTCCTTAAAGATATTCCTAAAACGCTCGTTTACCGACTGGCAGAGTACCGAAACGGAATAAAACCGGTCATTCCAAAAAGGGTTCTAAAACGCCCACCCTCAGCAGAACTGCGTTTCCATCAAAAAGATACTGATACTCTGCCAGACTACGCGGTGCTGGACCCAATTTTAAAGGCTTATATTGAAGAAAACCGTTCTCCCTCAGAAATCGCTAAAAGCGGTTTTTCGTTAAAGTTGGTGCGGAAAGTAGTCTCCTTGGTAGACCGGAATGAATACAAGAGGCGCCAGGCACCACCAGGTATCAAGATTACCAGCCGAGCCTTCGGTAAGGATTGGCGCCTGCCCATCACCAACGCTTTTAAAGACAATGGCGAGTGACTCATATCTTAAAAAGGGTCCTTGCTAATTCTGGTTTTTGAGTCTGATCTCTACACTTTCCTTATGGCAGGGTAGGTCTTCCAGTTCAGCCAGTTTCTTGATTGCTGGTGCCCATTTCTCCAGCCCTTTTTTGTTCCACCGGATACGGGCAAAAGAACGCAAGAATGTGAGCGTGGAAAGTCCGGAAAAAGAGGCAGCTGTTCCACCGGTGGGTAGGACATGGCTTGGTCCAGCCAGATAATCTCCGAGAGCAACCGGTGAGTAATCTCCAATAAAGACTGCACCAGAGTTTTTTATCTTTGCCGCTATCTTTTCTCCATCCTTTGCCATTATCACCAAGTGTTCGGGAGCAATCCTTTCTATGAGACCAATTGCCTCCCTTTTTCCTGCTTGGACTATAAATCCGTCCAGGGAAAGATTTCTGGTAGCCTCTGCAACCTTTCTTTCCGGGGTTATCAGAATAGCAAGGCCATTACGATGCTCTGCCTGACTGGCCAGTTCGGCAAAAAGGTAAGGTAGAAACGCCCTTTTATCTGCGAAGACCAGTACTTCGCTTGGCCCTGCCGGACAGTCTATGTCCACTGTTCCGTAAAGCAATTTCTTGGCAGCCACGACATACTCATTACCCGGACCAACAATCTTGGCAACTTTTGGTATTTTGCCAACTCCGTAGGCAAGAGCAGCAACTCCTTGGCTCCCACCAATTTTGTAAATCTCTTTTACTCCAAAAAGAGCGCAGGTGGCTACCACCGCCTTATTCGCTTTTCCATCTTTGTCCGGTGGAGTTGTTACCACTATCCTTTTCACACCAGCAGTCCGGGCCGGGACCACGGTCATCAATACCGTAGAAATAAGAGGGGCGGTGCCAGCGGGAATGTAGATGCCTACCGGTTCAATCGGAACATAAATCCGTTCCAGGACCCCTTCTGGTTCTTTGATTTTGAAGTTTTTCGGCAGCTCTCTTTTCGCAAAAGCCCCAATCCTTCCCGCTATCTTCTCCAGAAAGTCTCTCCGCTCCGGGGTGAGAAAAGAATCTTTTGCCTCTTCAATTTCCGAACGGGAGACACGAAAGTCCTTAATCTCGACACCGTCGTAAGTTTTGGTCAGTTCCCGCAAGGCAGGTTCCCCTTCTTCCCGCACCTTACTTATAATGCTGGCTACCTGATTTTCCACTTCTGCCAGCCTTTTGCGACGGTTTGTCAGGACTTCCCAAAGTTCCTTTGGTTCTAAAATTTCCATTATTCTGTTCTTATCTTCAGCGTATTAAGGCTCCTGGGGTTTATGCCAAGCATTAGCGGTTTCTTCTTTAAATTTAAAGAAACCCTTCTCCCTTTTTCTTCCAAAAGATTGCTTTGCCAAAGGCCTTTTACCGGAAAGTAGAATCTTAAACTTACCTTATCTTTCTTGCCATTTACTTCATAGAATCTTAATATTAATCCCTTTTGGTCCAGGGATTTTTTTAGAGAGGTGGGCACGCAATTTTTAGAGTGAAATTGAAGGAAGGAATGTTCGCAAGGTAATCTTCCGGAATGGACCCTGGCAACACAGACAAATAAAGACCGGTTATAACTGATTGCCTGTCTGGTCAGTTCGCTTTTATCTATCCTACCAAAGAGGAGCCGATAGTCTATCTTATGTTCTCCAACATCTGGCAGACTATCTGGTTCGTAAGAACTGCGCAGAAGCGTGAGGCTAAGGTTATTTCCTTCAACCAAATATCCGTATTTTTCCCGATTGAGGAGGCAGACTCGGTAGCCGGCCTCCGAAAGAGAGACAGCCTTCAAACTTGGCAGTTCCCTGCCTTCTCCGGTTCGGTCCTGCCAACCAAACGGAATTTCAAATTCCGCCCGAGGGTTTTTGAATGCTGTCCGGAAATTTACCCGGAGCATCGGAACGCCCTGGTAAATAGAACCTTTTTCCTGCCAGTCGATGATCACCTTAAAGTCAACCCAGGGAAGATTTGGGTAGAGAATAGTTTGCTGTTCTATCCGAGAATAGTTATACTTTCTCTTTACAGAGACGATCCACCGAACCGGGCCAAACTCCAGCAATTTCATTTCTTCCCGGTCAAAGAGATGCTCAATTCTAAATATATTGCCAATAATCCAAGCAGACATTGGATGCGGTCTTTCATGGAAGAGCCGCAGGAGGTTTCCGGAGTACTCCGCCCACCAAGAAGAAGGGTCTTCCGCCACGCTGCTGCAGCGCTGGAGAACTTCCCTTCCTCTTTTTTTATCATAGAGCCTTCGGATGGTTCCGGTATCCAATCCGAGCTCCATCCGGTAGAGCTCTGTTTCTAAAAACCCTTCTTCAATGCTTCCAAAAATAACTGGAGTATTTTCTTTTTCTCTGCGGTTCGCTTCTTTCAACCAGAATGTTTTATAACCAAAAGCCGGTATCTTCCAGGCGAAAAAGAGAGCCTTTTTCCCAATTTCCTGAACAGGAAATTTTTTACCACCGCGGTCTTCTGCCCACACCTTCTTTCCCCTCAATTGCTGTGGGAGTTCAAACTCTACAACCTCGCTCCTTTCCCAGCCTAGGTGGTTAAAGATGATAATTGGATATCCTTCTCCGGTAGTATCT
>CAZPLE010000019.1:0-4673 GCA_964587375.1 uncultured bacterium | reverse complement strand
GTAGTGGTCAGTATCAAAATCTCGCAAAAAACAGAAGGTCTGAAGCAGTCGGCAACTACAGTTTCCACCCGGCCCCCTGATGCTGGTGGTGTCTCTATTCCCAAACCTTCTCCACCTTTGCCTCTCCCGGGAATTGGCGGCGGAGGAAGTGCGGCTTCCTCTGGTGCCCTCACCAAGCCTGCCTCAACGCCAGCAGCACCGGAAGGAATGGTTTATATTCCCGCAGGGGAATATATTAAAGGGTGGGACGAAAACGGACAACCGATAAGAGTGAGCCTTCCACCATTCTATATTGATATTTTTGAAGTCACCAATAAGCAATACTACGAGTTTGTCAAAGCCACTGGCCACAAATACCCCTCAGACCCCAGAGGAGCAAAATACAATCTCTGGCAGAATGGAAAATACCCTGAGGACCTTGCCAACCATCCGGTGGTAAATGTGGACTTTCAGGATGCTGAGGAGTACGCCAGGTGGGCCGGAAAGAGGCTCCCCACCGAAGAAGAATGGGAGCGGGCCGCCCGCGGGGAGGAGGGATTTATGTACCCTTGGGGAAACGATTACAATCCAGAACTGACCAATGGCGGTGACAACCCGCAAACCAGAGGAAGGACTGCTCCGGTAGGCAATTTCTCCTTTGACCGGGGACCTTTTGGCACATTTGATATGGCAGGAAATGTGCGGGAATGGACCTCCACCCCTTTTAGCCCTGGTAACAAAAAATGGAAGGTGGTCAAGGGCGGTTCTTTTGAAGATGACGCTGAGGGTCTCTCTACTTTTGCTCGGCATAAGGGAACGACGCAGGCACCCAATCTGGGATTCCGATGTGCTAAGGACGCCAGTTAACGTTCACGGAAACGGACCCTTACCTGCAACGTTTCGCGCGGCCAACCTGGCGGAAGAGGTGGAAGGTTGTCCGAAGCAAGAACCGCTGAAACTCCAGAACGGTCAAACCTTAAATTCCCAGAGGTTTTAACAATACTTACGTTACCAATCTTACCCTTTTGATCTATGGTAAAAAAGACTATCACTTCTCGTTTCACTACGCCGATACCTTCAGAGGGGGGTTGCCAGTTTTCAGTAAGGAGCCTTGAAAGAAGTGTAATATACCAGGAATCTGGAAAGCCAGGTTCTAATTCCACAATTGCTCTCCTTTCACTCTCCTCCTTTTCTTTCTCTTCTGGAATCTCTTCCCGAGTGAGCGATTCTTCTATCTTACTTCTCCTCTCTTCTGTCCTTTTCGCTTTCACCAAAGGGGTTTTGGGTACGACCATTTCTTCAAAGCGCTCCTGAAGTCTTTGAGCAAGCGTCTTCTCCGGAACGCGGGGCTCCTCCTTCTCCTCTTTCGTTTCTTTCTTTTGAACCAGCTTCTTCTCTTTTTCTTCGGCTGGAGGTATCTTTTCATAAACCGGCGACGGAACTCTTTCTAAAAGAAAGACCTCCTTCCAATCTTGGAGAATAACCGTCTTTCTTGGTGGAAGGGAGGCTATCCAAAAGAGGGGGATAAGAATCATGATGTGGAGAAATGCCGAAAGAAGGTAAGCCTTCATTAGTACCTTAAATCCTTCTGGAAGGAGGAGGGTTTGTTGCCAGGCCTACAGATTTAATCCCTGCTTTGCGAATCATGTCCAGTACCGAAACGACTGTTTGGTAGCGTACGTCGCGGTCGGCCTGCACCACTACCTTCAGGTCAGGATTTGCCTCTTTTAAACTCCTCAACTCAACAGCCAAAGATGAGGGATCGGTTCTCTTTCCTCCCAAAAAGATGGCCCCCTGCTCTTCAATAGATATCAGGACGGTCGTGGTCACTGGCAACTTCTCTCCACCAGCCACTGGTAGTTTTACCGCAATCCCCCGACCGATAATGGGGGAGATGATAACAAAGATTAAAAGAAGCGTCATTGCGGTATCCAGCATCGGCGTAATGTTGATCTGGTCAAGGAGAGGTGGTGTTATCTTTAACCTCTTCATTTTAGATAGATTATCCGACTTGCGTAATTTTCTGCTTCGTTGGTTAGACTGCGCAAGACCATAGAAAAGTAATTGTAAAAGAAGAGCGCCGGAATGGCCACCAACAACCCACCGATAGTGGTAATTAGCGCCTGGGCAACCCCGGGTGCCACCATCTCAGAAACTCCGGCTACCTGTCCATGTAATTTGGAAAAGATAAGCATTATACCCCAAACTGTTCCTAACAGTCCCAGAAAAGGGGCGACGCTGGTAATCGTAGCCAGAATGGGTAATCCGCTAATCAGATTATGAAAATATTCACTGAGAAGAATTCTCACCATCTCTTCCAGTTTGTCAGGGTCGTGTTCGTCGGCCTTCCGAAATTCCTGAACTTTTCTGTAAATAAGATAAAGGCTCGACGGTTCAAGGGAAGGCTCACCTATCTCTTCCAGGTCATCTTCCGAGGTTGTCCGAAATAAAAAGTCTGCTCGGCGGACCCGGCGAAAAGTCCCCAGTTTTCTGAAAATAATCGCCCAGGAAATAATAGAAAGGATGACGAGTAAAATATAGATTCCACCACTGAACCAACCGGTCATCTGAAAGGAAAGCAACCATTTTATATCCATTCGTCCCCCTATTCTTTTGAGGCATTATATACCAAACCACCGTTGAAGTCAAAGGCTCTTCTCTCTAAAGATGGAGAATTGAAAGAGCGGGTTAGCGAATTTTGAGGGTAACCAGGGAAAAGAGGGAAAAGATAATGGCTAATATCCAGAATCGAATAACGATCTTTGATTCTGGCCAACCGTGGAGTTCAAAGTGGTGGTGAAGTGGCGTCATTGCAAAGACGCGTTTCTTCCTAATTTTGTAAGAAAGAACCTGGATGATAACCGAAAATGCTTCAATCACAAAGACTCCGCCAGCAAAGAAGAGGGCAAACTCCTGCTTGGTGAGAACTGCTACCACGCCCAGACTTCCACCCAGACTTAAACTACCGGTATCACCCATAAAGATCTCTGCTGGATAACAGTTAAACCACAAAAACCCAAGACTGGCACCAATAAGACTGGCACAGAAAACCGAAAGTTCACCTGCCCCCCTGATAAAGGAGACCCCTAAATAATTGGCAAAGACATAATTGCCTACAACGTAACTTATTACCGTGAAGGTGATTGCCACCATCAAAACCGCTCCGATTGCCAGACCGTCCAAACCATCGGTAATATTAACCGCATTGGAAGAGGCAGCAAGGATAAAGAGGATAAAGAGCAGATACCACGCACCTAAATTCCAAACAACCTCCTTAAAAAATGGTGGATAGATAAAGGGAGAAGGTTGAAAAGGCCCCAAAAAGAGAATGAGCCCAATAATCAACCCTAAACTCAATTGACTGGCTATCTTTACCAGAGGCCTTATTCCTTTAGCCTGATTCTTAATATATTTCAAGTAATCATCATAAAATCCGGTTGCTGCCAGCCATACCAGAGAGAAGATGGTCAGCAAAAGATATTTATTGGAAAGGTCTGCCCAGAGCAAAAGGGAAACCAAAATTGAACCTACAATGAGGAGGCCGCCCATAGTGGGGGTTCCATATTTGGAAGCGTGAAACTCTAAAATATCCGGGTGTTTCAGATGCTGAAGAGAACGGATGAAACCCGGTCCAAAGAAGAGAACCAAAAAGAGGCTGGTAAAGGCTGCCAGCACCATACGGACTGTCAGGTAATGGAAAACATTAAACCCGAACCAGTAGTCTTTTAAAAGGTAAAGTAGTTGGTAAAGCATTGTCTTTTTTATTCACATTCTTAAGGTATAAATTACTTTTAATTCCCTTTTTGTCAAAATCGTATTTTGCCTTCCTTCATAATCAGGTCTTATCTTCCAACGAAAGCAGGATCTCTTCCATCCTCAGAAACCGGGAGCCTTTCAGGAAGACCCAGTCGCCCGGAGAAAGGCGTTCTTTGAGCACCTCTGCTGTGCGGTAACTATCCTCTGTCTCCTTTATCCGAAAACTGGCCAGTCCAGCTTGAAGGGCACCCGCTTTCATCTCTTCCTTCTCCGGACCAACAAAGATTAAAAGGTCCGGGGCCAACTTTGCCAGGAAACGGCCCAACGCCCTGTGGCTTACACTGGAAAAACGGCCCAGTTCTGCCATTGTTCCTGCAACTATTATTCGGCGGTTATTTCCTGCTAAACGATTAAACTCAAGTGCGGTAGCACGAAATGTTTCAGGATTTGCGTTGTAGGTATCATCTACAAAGGTCGCCCCTCTTTGACGCACAATCTGGAACCGGTGTTCTGCGGCCTGGAAAGAAGCCAATTGCCGAGAAAGAACTTCTCTCTCAATCCCCAGTTCCAGAGTAAGTGCACAGGCAGCCAGGACATTCTTCAGATTAAAAGAACCCAACAGTGAAACGGAAAGGGGCAAGGGCCTCTTCTCTCCTTTTCGGCACAACAAAAATGAGGTGCCCTTTTGCGAAACAGTGACCTTTTGAGGAAAATAGTCGGCAGTTTTGCGTAAGCCAAAGGTAACCCTTTTTTTCACTGAGAAAGAGGAAAAGAATCCAAAGAAATAATCGTCAGCGGGAAGAACTGCCAGACCACTTTCCAGGTACGGCAGAAGTTCGGCTTTGGCAGCCGCTAAAGCCTTTTTGTTAGCAAAGAAACCCAGGTGAGCAGAACCCACGTTGGTGATTACGCCAGCATCCGGAGAAGCGGTCTTACTT
>CAZPLE010000018.1:0-7985 GCA_964587375.1 uncultured bacterium | reverse complement strand
TCATTGGGGTTACAGGAAATGCCCACACCATTAAAGAAGGTACGTTTCCATCCGTTTTCGTCAGCACCCGGACCCCATTCCGCGTACTTGACCTCTGGAAAATAAAAGCGTAGAAAATCTATACTGTAAAGATCAAAATCTTGGGAAAATTTAATACCCGGGTCAAACTGTTTAAGCCATACCGAATCTGTATACTGCAACAGATAATCAGACCCCACGTCTTCTATCTGAACAATTGCTTCCGAATTTACAGATTTAATTGCATGGGCACATTTTTTCAGAAGAGATACCATCCCGTCAGTTGGTTCGGTGGAATGAGAGTGCAGGGGATTAAAACATTGCGGAGGACACCAACCCACCGTATCCAGATAGATACCGTCTGCACCTGTATCCCGAATTATCCGGGCCACAGTCTTTGCGTAATAATCTTGCCACCCCTCCGCCTGTGGGCAGATATTCCACTGGGCGGTGCCTAATTC
Source organism: uncultured bacterium (assembly GCA_964587375.1). Lineage (GTDB taxonomy): Bacteria > Ratteibacteria > UBA8468 > MWAK01 > MWAK01 > CAZPLE01. Next base: position 7,506 of record CAZPLE010000018.1, on the reverse strand, counting down.
CGGATGACTCCACCCCTCGTTGTAAATGCCTGGCTCTGGCATCCATGCCCAATCGCGGCCGTGTTCTTTTCCAATTTTCGAGTCTTTCCAGATGAGGCGGCTCTGAGTGAAGAAAACCACTCTGCCCCCCGAATTTTGGACTCGCTTTATTTCTTCTTTTAGCGCTGGAAGTCCTCCAAATTCCGGTTCATATAGATAATCCCCAAAGGTAAATTTGTAATACCATCCTTTTTCCTTATAGACTGGTGTCATCCGGTCCGTCCGGCCGTCCTCCCACCAGTAAGCCCACTGAAAAAGATGGTCACCGGGCTGGATCTTTTCCCGGGTTAAATAACGTTGGTGTTCTATACTTGGTTCATCATGAATTGAGATAAAGTTAAAACAACCCTTGAGCCAGTCGGGTATGGGACGGTGGGTAAACCAATCAGCGTGAGCCCATTTGCTGTAACTTTCCAACCCTGGACGCCAGTCACCGGTGTGGGTACCGATCACTGTGCCGGGTAATTGGTAGGACCCGCCGGAAGGAACAGTTTTAGGCAGCGGACTAAAGGCCATAGACGTTCCCAGGTTTAATAGTTTAAACAGCCCTTCTACTTTTACCCTCTGATATTGGGAATCATAAAGGACGGGTGAATCTCCGGTCTTATCAACCTTTCGCAGCATTACCGTTTTCATTGCACCAGAACTGTCTTTTAACCAGACATAAAGACCCCCACCCGCTCTCGGGTTAAAAAGACTCAAAACCTGCATTGAAATTCCCGCTGACCCATATGTGGCCCGCAGGTCATAAGGAGCGTTCGACGCCCACCCGCCGCTAAACGGATAAAAATAATAGTTATCCTCAGGTTTTGCTCCCACCAGCAGATTCTCCAGAAGAGGGAAGACCACCCGAATTTCCTCCGGATCGCTTCCACGATTGAATACTTTCAAGGAACAGAATGTTTCCGCTGATTTATCAATAGAGAGACTCAGTTCTGCTTCCAGAGGGAACTCATCGCAGACCAGATACAGGGTTACTGTTTTTATGCCTTTTTTGGAAGTAGTGCTGACCTTCTCTAAGGAAAAATTGGTGGAATCTACAAGTTTTCCGCGCACCAGTACGGCAAAAACCCGTGATTCTTTGCCTGGAACCAAACAAGCAGCACCTATCTGCTTGTTATAAAGCTCCTTGAGAGTAACTCCAGGGTTAGTTGACAGTTGAATACGCATAAAACTATTTTCCAGTTTTATTTTGTTTTCAGTAACCGAAATATCTGGAGAGATGTTTACGACAGAAATAGCCGGGGTTACTACATCCGGTGGAAAGGAAACAATCTTTTTCGGTTCTGTTGGAAAATCTGGCACACTCTTTTTTTCGGCGGAAGGGAACTCGGAAACATCCGTTCCAGTTATTTTAAGCCGGCTAATCTCCAGACAGCCTTTAGTTCCATCTGAAGTGTAGACATCAAAAATAAAGGGCATGGCCACCTGAGGAATCAGGTTCGGATTTTCGGTGTAACCGCAGGATTTTCCGTCCACGAATAATTCCGTCCGTTTCGAAGACCATACCAACTTTACTGTGTACCACTTACCCGCCTCCAAATTTTCCATTGAACAAACGTGATTCCACTTCCCATCTTTCGGCGCCAGTTCAAGAATGAATCTATTTCCGGCATTGGTGACAACCCAACAGGTGCTGTCGGACCATTTATCCCGGTTAAAAAATCCAAAATAATAATACTGATTCGGCTTGAAGACAGGTATTCTCACCCTGGTTTCCAACACACCGTAAAGAAATTTTTCCGGGGAAGTCAAACGAACTTCTGTTCCTTCAAGGGTCAAAATGCCATCTTTTACTGTTGCTCCGTAAGGCTTGCTTTCCAGAATTACTTCATCATAACGGTCGAACTTCTCCAGGACTAAATCAGCCTGAAGAAGGGAGGCGCTCCTGCCAACGTGGAACGCGAATAAAACAAAGACCGAGAACAGAAACTTCCTAGCCATAAATTTCTCCTCTTAAAAAGTGCGACGGAAAAGCAACCTTGTTCTTGTATCTGGAAGTAATTGTAGTTCATCTCTGTCACCATTTCATCACGCTACTGCGTCCTTTGAGGTATCGATTTCCACTACCCCGGTATATTCAGTAATCTCTTTCATCTTCTTACCTTCATTAGCCAGGTTAAGAAGGTATTTCTTCGTTTTCTTATCCCAGATGGACTTTTTAGCATAATATGCCAGCCCGTCAAAGTAAACCTTAGCTTCGTCGCTCCGACCGAGTTTGTTTAAAGCAAGCGCTTGGTAATACCTCATTAACCAGAGAGCGTATTCCCCTGCATATGTCCAGAGGCTGATGTACTTTTCTGCAACCGCTTTCTCCCAAGTCTCCTTCGCTTTGACATGGTCCCCAAGGGTCTCGTACGCGAGTCCCAAATAGTAAAGAACCCTGGCGTCACCTGTTTTTGAAACGTAAGGTGGACCAAGACGCGGTCCGCTGCCCAAATTTTCCGGGTAGAGGAAAGTACGTTTTAGGTCATCAAGGGTTTTTTTGGGCTGGCCGCTTCTAAGGTAGTGAATGGCCCTTGCCACGCACGCTTCTTCCCAGACAAGATGGAGCGACTGGCACCACCCTTCAAAGTGCGCGTTTTCCAGAAGGGCAAAGCAATCGTTATATCGTCCGGTATCTATATAAAGCTGCGCTAGCCGACCGGTCAAATCCTTGCTAATCTTGACCGCCTGCGTTGCTTTTTCCAGAAGATTTATCTGTTCTTGTTTATTTCCCTGTTGGGCCAACATATTACAGAATTCTTCCACTAAGTTTGGCTCTTGAGGCATCAATTTAAGAGCTTTTTTATACAGAGTAGCCGCTTTTTCTCCGTCTTTCCAGACTTTCCAATAGCTGTGCGCCAAGTTCCGAAGGAGCAGCCAGTGATTGTCACCTGCTTCCTGAGCCCGTTGCCAGTCTTTAAGAGCCGCCTCAAAATTACCCTTAGAAAAATAGAAGTTACCTCGTAGATACAAAGCTGTGGTATCAGTTCTATTCTTGGAGAGAGCGAAATCTAAAGACTCAAGTTCCTCCAGCCGGTTAGGATGGATTCCCACCCGTTCGGCTTTAGTAGCCAGAGTCAGGTGTTTTTCCACCAGGTCTTGCCTTCCGCTGTGGTGGTAGTATTCGGCCAAGAGATAATGGATACCTGCATGTTGGGAGATTCCCTTCTCTTTTTCACAGAGTTTCACATATGCCTCAAGGAGCTCTATGGCTTCCAAATAAGCTCCTGTATTTGCATACTCCATCGCCAGTTCCATGTAAGTCCAGGGGTCGTCATGAATCTGTTTTTGGGTGTCGGCAATAAGTTCTCTCCCGGTTACCACCTCTCCAGCACTTAACTTGATTTTTGAAAGTTCCCACCTGAGAAGCAGGTCGAAGGCATCAACAGATAACCCCTCTGATGCCACCTTTTGTGCCTCTTCCAGGTAGCCCATCTTTCTAAGTGTCATCACTTTTAGCGCCATGGCCTTTGTATTTTTCGAATTGTGGTCAAGTGCCCGATCAAGAACAACGAGTGCCTGAGGGTAGTCTTTTTTCTTAAGGTACGCTTCGCCCAGATAATAATAGCCGCAGGCTTCTTCGTGATACCTTACGGCGTTCCACAACGAAGAGATGGCCTCTTCAAGATCGCCTCTCTTAAGAAGTGTTATGCCTAAGTAAAGATGAGCCTCGCCTGAAAATTCATCAGTTTCCAGCGCTTTCCGGAAGAAATCAATTGCTTCACTTATCCTGCCTTGGGAAAGCGAAACTTTTCCAAGGGCAATATTGGCACCTGGGTGCCCTTGGTCAATCTTAAGGACATTCCGATAGCAGTCAATCGCTTCTTTAAATTGTCTCCTTCGCTCGCAACATTTTCCGAGCGCAAAAAACTCTTCTGCAGTCCGGGGTTGTTTTTCCTGCTGTTCCCTGAGAAGGCCACTAGTGGCGCTATCTAAAAGTTCTTCTTTTCGGTAAGTGTACTCTATGATTTTGTTCCCTTCTTTATCAAAGACAGTGAGGGTTAAAGTTGACTGGGAGGAGAGCGCATCGTTTTGAATTGTCCGAAGAAATGGTTCTCCAATCTTTATCGTGCAACATTCATCAATCCAACATTTGCTCTCGTTTTCCACCCTTATCCTTGCCTCCTCAAGCTCTTCGGGAACAGAGGCGCCAACCTGAAAGGCAAGAGTGTTATTTTTTTCAATCGGTTCTATATTTACCACAGCTTTCCGGTTAGCATGTTTGAAGGCGCCGATCTTCGTATAAGGATACCAGTATTCTTTCCAAAAAATAATCTGCTGGGGCGCCAATATCTCGAAGTGATCCTGATTTATTAGCCGACCAGCTTGCATTTCCGCGTACGGTCCTGCACTATCCGAAAAGTTCTTTTCCCTTGCTTTACCTAACTGGCTTTTACCCCAGCACCAGTATTTTTTTCCTGGGGTCAAATTATGGTCAGCAATGTGAACCACTCCCAACTGGTAATCGTGGTTGTAGTATCCGAAGTAATCTTGGGTCACATTGGTCATGTAGAGACCCAACGTTTCAGGCACGTTCTTCCAGAACGAGATATCTATTCCAGCGAATACCGGCCAGGAAAAATACCGGAAGTCACTCTGACCGTGCTGATCAGCGGTCCTTTCCGGGAAGATAAGCTGGAGTCCATCTGTAGCCGGAATGCTGGCATTTGCCCAGTACCTCATAACTCCAGGCAGATAACCCCGGTTGTGAACCCTAACGTCCTGCTCGATAAAGGCTTTGCCCGGACGAAGCCTTATGGTGATGTGCCAGCGTATCCGATAAAGATGGTCGGTCTCGCCGATGGTTATCGCTGCACTCCCGTCAGGGCTTTTGTTGAGGCGATATTCCCGGCGCCTGGCTGTTGTAATAGAATGAGCATCCGGTATATTCAATTCCACTCCACAGCCGATGTAAGAACCGACACCGAGATTTCTGGGTTTTATAACATCGTTTTTGAAGAATAGTTCCCGGCCAGTTGTCTTGTCGAATGCCGAATAGATTCGACCTCCCAGTTCAGGAAGCATTATTATCTTTAGATGTCTGTTCTCAAGGGTCAGCGCGATATATTCCTTTTTCTTACTTTTGAATGGGCCGACATGCTCGTGGAAAAAGTGGTAAGGGTAGCAGTGATGACCATCGGTCCAGTAGAAAACTGGAAAAGGAATCTCGGCTAGGCTGTAAGTTGGTAGCTCGACACAGTCCTCCCAAACTTTTACCTCATCGGTAGCTATTGCCATAACTTTCTCCTCTTCTTTTCAAATTTTTCAAAAACCTGAATTTCAAAAATTATTTCCTTCTGCCGGTTTTGCCGGTGAACAGAACCGTATCCTATCTGTATTCCGGCGGCTTGGAAGATATCTTTGCACACTTCCAGTATGGATATAGATTTGGAGTGTTGAAGGATGCTGATATAACTTTAGTCTTTCCTGATTTTCAAACTTTAAATCCCCCATTCCATTTTCTAGGTTGTCATGGCTCTGGCTGCAGCCTGTTTTGACCTTCCTTCCAGAAGTTGCGGCCAGCCGACATGTAGGCCAGCATATTCTCTTCAGGTGTATCCCTGGGAATCATCTCACCAGAGTTCATTATGTGTCCACCTCTTCTGCTGACGGTGTCTATAATCTTCTTAACCTCTCGTTCTACGTCTTCAGGAGTACCTCTCTGAAGGGTTCTTATTGGGTCGACGTTGCCGCAGAGACACTTTTTATTCCCGACCAAGTTGTAGGCCGCTACCAAATTGGCATTTTCCCCGACGCTAAGTATATCAATATCCATATCTGCCATAAGTTCTATGTAAGGTAGTTTGTCTTCGCTGGCATGATAAAATGTGATGAGTCCCATCTCTTTGTATGCCTTGGCGACTTGGTTGGCATAGGGTAAGGCAAACTTCTGGTAGTGGTCAAGCGAAAGAAAGTGTGATGATGCATTGCAGTCCCCAAACCACAGAGCATGCGCTCCAGCTTCTTTCTGAACCCTTCCAAACTCTATCTGTAAGTCAATGAAGAATTCACAGGTGTCTTTAAGGAGTTTCGGATTATCATAGATTAGAAACATCGTTTGGCTGAGTCCATAGAGTAAACTTGCGGAAGAAAAAGGCGCCTCAGTTCTACCGCAGACACAAACAGTGTTTCCCAGTTTACTCCTTACCTTAGAAATAGCCTCCAGAAGGATTGGGGCCCGGCCATCATTTTTAAAATCAGGTATCTTTAAGGACCTCAACGTTTCAGAGGTAGCCGGAAGATAATCTTTTGTTGCCCGGAGGATATTTCCACCTCCAATACAACCGACACCAAGGATTTCATAAACGATGCAGTCATCAACTTGGAGCCAGGCCCAGTCGTAATCAAACCTTTTTACGGTCTCCATTATAACCTTGGCCATAATGTCAGGATGGGAGTCAAAATTGCTGTAAGTTTCGTTTGCCATACGGACATCAAATTCCTCACTTAAAGCAATAATCGGAAGTCTTTTGGGAATTTGTAAGGCGATACATTTTTTTATGTCATCCATTACACCTGGATAAGCCATATTTGTTTTTCCCGTGGTTGACAAACTCCATATACTGAATGCACTATGTCGGGCTTTCCGACATAGTGCATTCAGGGTAATCTTAACAATTTCCTATTCTGTAAAATTCAGGTCGCGCCGGAAGATAGCTTCTCGTTCTGGCCAGGTTCGTTGTTTCTTTATGGCGCTGACATGACCATCACACCACAGGATATTGACGAATTCACCGTGGCCCACTGGATATGCCGCTCCTACATACGTGGGCGGGTCATAACGATTGGCTGTTTCGTCCCAGTAGAAAATAAGGGTTCCCCACTCATGGCGTGAAGGTGGACTATACCAACCCGGATTGGAATGAGCGTCCATCAATAACGCAGTGCCAGCAGGATATACAACTTGAGCGAGTTTTATCCAAAGAGGAGGTGACTGGGTGGCATCTCCTAACTCTGCATAGTTAAATGCATAACTTGCTATTCGGCGCCTAACGCTGCTGGGACATCCCTCCTTGATTATCTTGTTGTCAGGGATTAAACCGGCGTTGTAGAGTAGTGTGCCCCAGCTGGAGTCGGCATCAGTTCCGAAAGCTGGGTAGAACTCCTCAAAATCCTGGGTGTACATAAAGATCGCCAGGCCCAACTGCTTTAGACTGTTCATACAGGATGCCTGCCTGGCTTTCTCCCTTGCCTGACTGAGTGCTGGTAGCAACATCGCGGCCAGAATAGCGATGATGGCGATGACCACCAGCAGTTCAATTAACGTAAACCCTAACCTCTTTACCTTTGACATCTTTGCCTCCTTTTGGTACCTAAAAGATTTAAAACTTCCTCCTCTTACTTTAAACCTCTCTTCCTTCTTTCACCCCCCTTTCTTATCAAGAAATAATTTAGTTTTCTTTTACTAAAAGGTAATTTACTTCTTATCCCCTCTTTTTGCCTTAATTCCGTTGCTTCAAAATCTATAAAATCTTGCTATCG
>CAZPLE010000017.1:0-12479 GCA_964587375.1 uncultured bacterium | reverse complement strand
TTACCCTGGGTTTGACCTTTACCAGAGTTGGCATCGGATGGTCCAGATGTCTGTTGGCAGGCAGGGAGACCTGGGTCTGGACTGGAACCTCAGAAGCCATCTTTTCGCTCCTTACCCTTATCCAGTCAATATCCATTCCGGCTTCCTCCAGAAAGGTAACCAGGTCAAAGACCACAGGCAGGTAAGCATTGGGAATTCGGGCAGGGTCTTCGGTAGAGCCGAGCAATTTCTCATCCAGAAAGAGTGCTACCCGTTCCGGCTCCCAGACAATCTTTATGGTATACCATCGGTTATTCTCCAGAATGCCGGTGTTGGCTATTTCGCCGGTGTACTTTCCGTCTTTGGTCGTGCCCAGAGAAAAGGCATGATTGCGGGAAGTCATCAGGAGTAGGGCGTTGTAACCCCATTTTTCGCGGTCCATCAGCCCCAGGTAATAATCGGCGTTTTGGGAGCCGGTCAACCGCACCCGGAATTCTGCGGTTCCGTATAAAAAACGGTCAAGGGAGGTAGCACGGAGATCAGCCTCCTTCTCTTTAAGGGTAAGAACCCCATCTTCAATTACTACTCCACGGACAGACCCCTCAACTATCATGGATTTAGCCCATACCTTCCAGCGGGTAAGGGGTGCCTCTTTGAACTCTTCTTCCCAAAAGACCTCTCCCTCTTTTGGACAATCTCCAGTAGCCTTCTCCAACGCTATAATCTGCTGGGCTATCTTCCACCGTTTGAGGTCAAACTCTACACCAGGTGTCCGCTCCAGATAGGGTTCTCTGTCCAGCCACTCAAAGGGAACGTCTTTCATAATATCGTTTAAGACCTCTTCTGCCTTGGCTGCCTCTGCCATTAAAGCCGAATCCTTTGATGCCTTTGCCTTCTCTATCAACTGATGAAGCGTATAGATGTACCTCAGGTCATCAATCCCTTCCCGGATCCCCTCCCAGGCAACCGTGGGCAACGGTCCATCAGGAGCCGGAACCACATAGACAAAGGAAGGGTGCCAGGAAGGCGGAACCTTCGGTTCTATCCACCAGGTATAGACCCAATCGTAGTTACCTTTGGCGCCGGTCTTCCAGGTATAGATACCCCGGTTTAGCCGGTCAATCTTATTGAACCGGCCCCAGCCACCATGGTTGTAAATCCAGAAGGTACAGCCTGCCTCTTTACACTTTTCAATATTCTCTTTCTTCTGGCAGGCGTAGGTCATAAGGTCTACATAAGGAAAGAGTTTCTCATCCTCGCCGGTCCAGGGTCCGATATCGGCAAAGGTCTTTATCTCCGGGAAGTGTTCTTTTAAGAGTTTATAGTAGTAAAGAGCGTATTCCATAGAGCCTTCCCGGTTGTAGTTTGGTTCGTCTATAGGGTGCCAGGCAAATTCTGGCCAGCCCTTCTGCCGGGCATGGGCTACCAGCTGTCTGGCGCACTCAATATAACTTTGGTCAAACTCCGGCGTGAAATGGTGGTATCCCATCTGAGAAAGGAGGTCATTGAGCGGTTCCGCGCTTCCGCAAATCCAGAGCTTGCTGAAACCTGCTTTTTGATATTCGGAAAGAATTGTATCCAGGCTGTGGCCAAAGTATTGCAAATCCTTTCGGGTCAACCCAAACTTGGAGAAATCGCAGATAATCTTCTCACCCACTTTTTTGACTTCAAAATCGGGCCAGGTCCAGATGCTGTTCATACCGTGCGCCTTCATATCAGCAAAGTACTTGGAAAGGTTTTCTGGATGGAGGTATTCTCTGTTGGGAATGAGAAAACACATACCGTTCAACACATCAGGTTCCTCTAATCTGATGGGCAGAACCTTTAAAGACAATCCCAGATGACTGGGTTTTGTTTCCGGGGCAGAGAGGGTTATCCTGGCCTGGTAGGTTCCGGGTGGGGTCCCTTTGGGAACGTAAAGGGTTAACCAGACCCAGGTCGATTTATCCTTTTCTACCGGAATAACCTTTGGCTTTTCCAGAAGGATCGGCTCTAAGCCGTAGTGTTTTTCATCCCTGATGAAGGGTAGGGAACGGACCACCCTAATATCAATGTTGCCACTTTTGATTACGTTTCCGCTATTGTCGGCAAGGTCAGAAATCGTTATCTTGAAATCCTTAATATCTTTTAGGCCGTAAATCGCAAAGGTGACCGGTTCGTATTCCTCGGGACTGGCGAAGACGGAGAGCTTATCAATGCGGTTGTTGGGAAGGCTGAAATAATAGACATTGTCAAGGTAGTGTCGGGAAAAGACGATATAACCCCTTTCCTGTTCCTGACCAGTGATCTCCACACCCCGCTTCTCTTTTGCTTTCAGTTCCGGACAATCGGTCTCCGTCAGCTTGTATTGTTCAATCAGTTTCGGAACTTCTCTCAACATCCCTAAGTCATCCGGTAGTGCGGAACCCAGACAGGTGAAACCAGTGGGTATCTGCGGGTTAGTTGCGGCAGTTAACCTCAATGGGAGAAAAAGAACGGTTCCCACCACCAAGCCTGAAACTACAGCCACCAATCTCTTTCTTTCACGCATAATTCTCCTCCTTTATTCTTTTCCGGAAAGTAAACCCTCCAATTTCAGGATAGAACGGGCTATCTCCCACCGTTGCAAATCCCAATCTCGGGAAGGAGTGGTGGAGACCTTCTCCCTATCTTTCCATTCCACAGGGACAGTAGCCAAGATTTTATCAATCTTTTCCTGAATCTCCTCGGTTGCTTGAATCAACTCCTTCTTACCCGAGGTTTTAGCTTTTTCCATCAACAAGTTTAAGGTGGTAAGATACCGAATATCATCAATCCCTTCCCTGACCGCCTCCCAGGCACGGGTGGGTAGTGGCCCATCAGGAGCCGGAACCACATAGACAAAGGAAGGGTGCCAGAAAGGTGGAACCTTCGGTTCTATCCACCAGGTATAGACCCAGTGAAAACAGCCTTTATATTGCACCTTCCAGTTGAGTAACCCCCAGCAATATCGGTCAAGTTTTGGGTCTCTACCCCAACCACCCTGATTGATTGACCAGACCTCTTTACCGGCTTTTTTCGCTCGGTCCACGCCTCCCAAAGAGGAGTTGTTATACCACAAAATGTCAACGTACGGAGTTAAAATTACATCATCTTTCTCTTTCTCGCCCGGAACATCCCAAGGTCCTACATTGGCGATAGTCTTAATCTGGGGGAAGTGCTTCTCTACCAGGCTATAATAATATTTGGCATAATCCATAGCATGGCCTGCTGGTTCATCAACCACATGGAAGGCGGCAAAAGGAGGCCATCTCTTCTCTTCTATTTTCTGAAGGAGCTGTTTGATGAACTCCACATATGCCTGGTCAAATTCCGGAGCAAGGGGTCTATAGCCTAATTGGACAGGAATTAGGTCTCTTAAAATGTCACCCATTCCGCAGACCCAGGGTTTGGTGAAACCGTTCTTCAGGTAAGAGGTCATTATCTGTTCCAGGCTGTGGCTAAAATAGTTAACTTCCTGCCGGCAGAAGCCAAATTGAGCAAAGTCATAAATAATCTTATCGCCCTCTCTTTTAACACCCGCGTCCGGAAAGGTAGCCATACTATTTAGATTATGCTCCCGCATATCAACAAAGTACTTATCCAGGTTTTCCGGATAGAGATAGGAGCGGTTAGGGATGAGAAAGCAGAATCCATAAAGAATATCAGGCTCTTCCAGTCTTATCGGGAGCACCCTACAGGACAATTCTATCTCGCAGGGTTGAGTTGATGGACTTGCTATCTTAATCTTGCCGGTATAAAGACCAGCTGGAGTTCCTTTTGGGACATAGAGAGTAATCCAGAATTGGACTGTCTTCTCTTTCGAAAGGTTCACCTTGTTAAACCTTTCTAAGATGGTTGGTTCTAACCGGTAGGTCTTTTCGTCCTTTATAAAGGGCAGGAGTCTAACCATCCTTATCTCCAGATTCTCTCTTTTAATCACGCCCCCTTTTTCATTTATCAGGTCCGTGAGAGAGACCTCTAACCCTTCAATCTCTCTTAAAGGATAGATAGCGAAAGAGACCGGCTCATATTCACCTTGACTGGCAAAGAGTGATAACTTTTTTATCTTATTATTCGGCACACTAAACCAGAAGATATCATCCAGATAGTGTCGGGAAAAGACGATATAACCCCTTTCTTCGTCAACCGGCTCAATCTTGGTACCCCACCTTTCCTTACTCAGGTCTCCTTCCCAGACAAACTCGGTCAGGTTATGCTCCTTGATAAGTTTAGGAAGATCTTTGAGCATACCCCAGTCTGAAGGGAGACTGCTCCCCAAAGCGGCAAACCCTTTCGGAACATCCGCCTTAAGCGCCGAAGCCCAGAGAAAGGAAAGACCAAAAAATACTGCAATTCCTGCTGCTCTTTTCTTCATAATACCTCCGGAAATTTAGTCTACTCCAATTCCCAGGGGTTCTTCCCTGCCAGGGGGATAATCTTCTCTCTTAATTCCCTTTCGTAGGTAGAAACCTGAGCGCTGGCTGATGCCAGTTCTGTCTCGGAAAATGAGCCATCAGAGACGGTAAACCTCGTGATAAGTATTTTAACTTCCTTGGCTATTTCGGACATTCTCTTCTGAGCCGCAACCACCTCTTTTGCCTCTTGGTCAAAAGAGTCCAGCCGTTCCGCAGCCAGGTTAAGTTCTGTCTGCACTTTCTGGAGGCGACTGCGTAAGGCAGGCAGTGGCTCCACCAGAGCCTTGGCCTCTTCTATGGTGCTGGTGAAGTAGAGGTGGTCAAAGAGGGCATACTCGCCGTCCAGGGTGGAAAAGATTACCGCAGTGATCTCTACTTCCTGTCCGATATCCTGAAAAAGGTCAAGGCAATTCTCTCCTTCGTAAGCGGCCCATTCGGAAGGCGGACTTTGTGCCAGTGCCCGGTTCGGAACCCAGGCTTCGGCACCAGCACGGTAGTTGAAGTGCCTATCCTTGCCTTCCTGGTCGCGCCAGTGGAGTTGTAGGATAAGATACTTTCCGCCTTTCTTCTTCCAAGCCATGGTCAGGTACCGGTATTCGCCTTCTTTTGGATCTTTCCGCACCGGAATCACGAATCCCTTGCCGACCAGAACCTGGTTTGGCGTTACCCGCAGGGACGCCTTACCGGTGTAATAGTCGTCCTTGTCCAGCATGACATTGCCGGAGAAGTCAGTCCATTCCTTTCCAACACGGTTTTTGAGAATGAAACTTTCGTCATCCTCAAAGAACTGGAAGGTGGAGGCAAAGGCGGGTTGAACCTTGAAGCATAAGAAGAAGCCTAAAAAGAGGAAGATATTTTGCAAACCATTCTTTCTCATAACCCCTCCTGCGATAAAATTGGCTATTGATTCGCCTTCAAAAACTTTTCTCCTTCCCGGTACATGATATCTGTTCCCTGCTCAACCGTCTCCAATCCTAAGAGCATCTTGTCCAGTTCCCGGGTGTAGACAGTCTCCAGATACTCTCTTCCCCAAGAAGTGTAGCCTTCCGAAAAGGTGGTCCATCTTTCGTACTGGTCAATCATTACTCTCAGGTGCTCCGGAGGAGGGCTCAGAAAGTATTGGTAGGTTACTCCCTTGTGAGCCGGTACACAGTTTCTGCCTAAAAGTTTTTGCCCTTCTGGGCCACAGAAGAACTTAATAAACTCCCAGCATTCTCTGGGGTATTTGGTTTTGGAGTAGATGACCAGGGTGTTGATTCCTGGGGCAGCGGTTCTGGGTCTTTGGTCATACCTGGGTATGGGAGCCACATCCCACCGGATGTTCTTAACCTTACTTAACGCCTCTAACTGGAACGAGGTAATAATGAACATTGCCACCCTACCGGTCATAAACATATCCAAGGCGGTCTGGTACTGCTCATTCCTGGGCAGAGAGGAGACTGAAGGGATGACTTTGTATTTGTTGCCCAGGTCAACCAGAAATTGAAAAGCCTTTTTAGCCTCAGGGCTGTTGATGACACACTGGGTTAATCCTTCGTCAAACCGTTTGGCACCAAAACTGAGTTCCACAATGTGGGAAGGAGGTAGGGTGGTGCCGTACTGGACTACCCGGCCTTCCTTTTTGATGGTCAACTTCTGCGCCGCCCTGACAAAGTCATCCCAGGTCCAGTTCTCATTGGGATAGGGTAGACCCGCCTTATCAAAGAGGTCTTTGTTGTAAGCAAGAGCCTCTGCACCCCAGGCAGTGGGAAAGGCGTAAAGGCCATCAAGGTTTGTCCGCAGAATGTTAAAGAGGAAAGGAAAATAGTCGTTAAGGTCTATCCCAGATTCTTTAATAAACGGGTCTAATCTCAAGATAGCGCCTTTTTTAGCCAGGTCGTAGACATTGGCGTTGAACCAGAGGAAGACATCTGGGGCTGTACCACCGGCTATTTGGGTGAGAATCTTTTCCGTCCCAGCCTTCTCTGCGGTCTCAAACTTGACAAAGACCCTATCCTGGCTTTTATTGAAGGCATCAATAATCGCACGTTGGACAGCCACCTGACTGGGCAGGTATTCGTAACTGACATAGCGCAGGGTAACCCGCTTGCCAGGACCCTGTGTCTCTCTGTTCCGGCGGCAGCCAGAAAGTCCACATATCCCGGCAGAAAGGACGACTACTAAGAAGGATGCTAACCACCTTTTCATAAGAACCTCCATTTTTAAAGCCTTTGAAAAAGTCTGATACTCTTTCTAAGCGCCTCCTCACCAGGCTCTTTCTCTCGTATCTGCAAAATCAGTTCCCCCGAAAACCTTTCCTTTTCCAGGACCTTCAGCATCTCTTGGAAGTCGGCGCGGGTGTAGTGGCCCTCGTAAAGATGTTGATGAAGCAGAGTGCGGTGCCATACTTTGTTAAAAGGTCCAGGGTGGTTGGCAAGGTAGATAATCTCCAGTCTATTCTCTAAATAAAAACTGGCTACCTCACTTAGATGGAAAGGATGGGTGCCGTGCGCCACTACTTCATTAGCGGTGTCAAATGCCCACCAGACCCTACCGGAAAGGCGCTGGTTAAGGTTATTTACTATCTCTTCCCGATCAGGCCAGGCGCGCCAGGGCCAGACGTGTCTTTCTACCACCCGCCACCTATCTGGCGGTAGGCCATCCCAGACAATCCAGCGCCGGCCCGGAACGTTGAGGAGCACGACTTTCAATCCTTGGGGTGTGGCGAATTGGAGAATCTCTTCTAACGACTCTCCAAGGGCAGCATCGTTAATCTCTGTTTCTACAAAGTCTTCGCAGGTGGTTCCGGTATCGCAGACAATCCGGGTGGCTCCAAAGTAATCGGCAAGTTCCACGCACCTTTTCACATGGTCAATGCCACGGCGCCTTTCATCCTTATTCAAAGAAGCCAGATTCCCTAAGTTCACCGGCACCAGATCAGTCACTGCCGAAATGGACACAGCCTCAATCCCTTCTCCAACCATGATCCCTTTTAATTCCTTACGCAACCGGTTAGAGAGAGCCAAAAGGGGTAAGCCGTTAAATTCCACTTTTTTTATCTCACAGTCAGAAAGACGCCTGACCGCTTTTAGTGGAGTGTCGGAAGAAAAATAACCTACGTTGACTGTTAAATCTCTGGTCATCTTATCCCTCCATAAAATGGACAATAGGACGGTCAACCTTCAGCTCCAGAATATAGAGATGGAAATCGGCACTGTCGGAGGGGAAGAGGGTCAGATCTACAAACTCAGTTTTTTGTCCACAAACTTCTCTTTCTCCGTGAAGAAGGTCAATCGCCCTCTCAATCTTCGCCTTTTTAACCTTCAGTCTCGTATAAGCAATCACCGGCTCATTATTTACCAGGGTTACCAGGATTCTATCAGGGTCGCTGGTAAGGTTGGTAAGATACTGGATGGGGATCGGCCTTTTCGGTTGACTCTCACTGGTAAATGGGTCAAGAGAAGCGGTTACCTCTATCAGATTTAATTTTGAAAGATAAGGAAAGATAATATCCTTTACACCTGTCAGAAATCGGTAGGGCGAACCGATTGGTTTATCAAAAAAGGTAAAAGTGTGGGTGTCAAATTGTGGGTCTCCGCCGATGAGTGGGTGGTTCTCGGGTATCCGATCGCTCAATCCGAAAGGAGGAATAATGGTAATGACCTCACCCTTTCCTCTTCTCTTTTTAACGATAACCGGGTGGCCTGATTTCGTCTCCAGCAACACCTTTGCTCCTTTTATCCGGACCAAGGGCAGGGTAAAAGAAGGCTCTTGGTAGACTCTTCCGGTGGCAGGAGCTCTGGTCTCTTTCGCCTTTATCCTCTTCTCCGAAGGGACCACCCCACTGAAATCAAGGCCCTCTCTGCTCAACTGGTTAATGGACCAGATAATGGTTCTGCCTCTTTCTACATAACGCTTCAGTCTTTGAAAAAGGCTACCCTCCACCTTTATCTCACCCAGCACCCAGGTGAGAGGATAGCGGTCCAGTATCTTTGGGTGGACATCGGAAAGGAGGAGATCAACGATATCTCCGTAAGGGGTAGGTGTCAAAAAGCCTCTTTCATCCCGAAAGTAGGGGCAATCCTGATAGCCAGGGAAGATTTCCCGGAAGAAGAGGTCTATCTGGTGGTCGCCGGGTTGATAAGGGATGCCACCCCAAACCAGGTAGAAGGAATCGGTATACATATGCCGGGGCGGAGACCAGCCGCTGTAAAAGTCAAGCAGGGCTGCTACTGGACAATACTGCACACCCCTTCTCTCCTTGTACTGCTCGCAGAAGGCGGTCGCATCCAGTTGCATCTTGCCTAAAGGGCTGAGAAACTCTTTTTTGGCTTCCGGTGCAATCAGGTCTTCCTTCGTTCGGTCAGCCTGGGGAATGGAGGGTTGAATAGGTCCGGCTGGCCGGTAAAACTGGGAGGTCTCCATCGTCTGGATATTGGTTCCATACATAAACAGAAGATACCAGACACGTTTCAGTAAGGAGATGGTTGGTCCCCTGTCTGGTCCGCCCTGGGCGCTGGGGTTGCCCAGCCCCAGGCCAAGGTCTGTCCAGTAATTGATCTTATTGTAGGCATCCGCTTCAAAACTCTTATACCCAAAATAGGTCCAGATGCTGGTGCCGGAAAACCAAAGCATCTGATACTGGCGGGCAGCACCACGCACAAAAGCAGACCACATAGGGATACTGGGCAATCCCTGGACAAATTCCGCGCCGATCAGACGCTGGCCGTCCATCTTGGCAAAGTAATGGGGATAGGTAAGACCACAGAGAGAGGTTACATAATTATGGAGGTATTCGGAAAAGAAACGCTGAAACCAGCCCAAAAAATATTGATAGGCTTCTTTTCGGTCGGTCACTGCCGGTGATACCCTCATCACCTGCCAGAACCACCGACCATCGTTTTCACCATTATCCCAGCCGAGGAAGTTGGGTCCTAAGATTTCAATCATCTGGCGGTGAACCTCTTCCGGAATATAAGCTGAAAGCCCACCCTCCTTGAAATCCCGGCAGCCAGGTATAGTTCCCCAGCAGTCATAGATATAAAGTCCGCGCCTCTTTATTTCCTTCATCGCCTCCTGCCAATTAGAGGCTTTTAAGAACCCTAAGTTGAGCCAGAGGGCTTTGCCGAAGTTGTGGTGCATCAGGTCTGGTGCCGATTTTCCAGGCAGAAGTTGGGGAGAGTACCAGCGGTTAAGGTCTTCTTCAAGTATCTCCATATCTATTTGATCTCCCTTCCGTTCAAAATTGCGCATTCCAGCGGTAAGATAATGGCCGCCCAGTTCCTCTACGGTAACCGGTTTTATCTTCCTACTTTCAAAATCGGGATGGGAGGTTGGGTCAATCGGCCTATTCCAGACAGATGGCAACCCCTTTTCACCTTTTCGACTTTCCTTCTTTTTTGAAGAGTCCATCATGACTATTCCTCCATGCTTTTTATCTACAAAATCAAAATATAAGGTAACTCAGGTAGTTTTGGGTGGAGCGACAGAGGACCGCGCCAGAAATTTTGCCGGCAGAAGAACCTTTTCTTTCTTCCGACCAGGCTCTTTAATCTCTGCCAGAACGATTTCCACTGCCTTTCTGCCTATCTCTTCCGCTGGCTGAACCATTGTCGTCAAAGGTGGCACCGTGTAGGCGGCGGCTTCGTCTCCAGAGAAACCAACCACCGAAATATCTTGTGGAACCTTTAGCCCTTTTTGAGCAATGGCCCCAAGGGCTCCCATAGCGATGGCGTCATTAGCGCAGACGATGGCGGAAAAAGACTTCTCCCTTTCGGAAAGCAACTTCCCGGTAGCGGTAAAGCCACCGTCGCTGTGGTAATCCGTATAACGAATCAGCCCTTTATCCAGTTTCAGGCCGGCTTTCTTCAGTGTTTTTTGGTAACCAGCCAGCCTTTCGTTGCTGGTAAAGGAGCCCCGCGGTCCGGCAAGGAAGGCAATTCTTTGGTGGCCCATACCGATAAGGTAATTGGTTATCTCAGCAACGCTTTCCTGGTTGGCGGTGCCCACAAAAGAGAAGGAACCAAAGGCTGGAGGCAAATCGATAAATACCACCGGAATCCCTTCTCTTTTGAGAAAACGGACCAGTGGCCTTTCCAGTTTGATGTCAATAATCAAACCATCAACCTGCCTCTCTAAGAGAAATTCTAATTCCTCACGGGTAATATGGGGATTATACTTTGTCACCCCGCGCGGTTGGATGAGGATTATGTGGTAACCGCTCTTCCGGCAGGTCTCCTCAATAGAAGCCAGCAGCCGGGTATAATATCCGTGCTGGAAGGTGGGGACGACAACACCGATTGCCAGACTTCTTTTCCAGCGGAGGGCAGCAGCGGTAAGATTGCGGCGGTAGCCTAATTTCCGGCAGGCTTCCAAGACCCTCTTTCTGGTTGCAGGTCGCACGTAAGGGAAGTTATCCAAAACACGGCTGACCGTCATATGGGAGACTCCAGCCGCGGCAGCAACCTCTTCTTTGGTGGGTTTATGCCTGTTCACGTCAACAGTTTATCACATCAAAAATTTCGGTGTCAATAGACCGAAATCTACATAATCCCCTAAAAAGATTGACAAGGTTTGGCTTAAAAAGATAGAATATAATAGAATATATTAGATAACGATGGGAGGCTCAGAAGCGGTCAGAAGCGTAAAAAAGAGAAGGGGGTTGGTCTCATATCTTGGTTCTTATCTTTTTCTACTGCCTAACTTTTTAGGGTTCCTTGCCTTTACGGTAGGGCCCACCTTGTGGTCTCTTCTTCTCTCCTTCACTGACTGGGACATCCTCACCCCTTTAAGGTTTGTTGGTTTTGCCAACTTTGTAAAACTCCTTGGGTTTCACCGCACCGCTACCGGTGGTTTTGCTCCCAACGACCCTTATTTCTGGTATTACCTGTGGAATACCATCTTCTATATGCTCTTCATCCCGGTAGGTATGGGCCTTTCCTTGGTGATGGCACTGCTCCTCAATCAAAAGATAAGAGGGGTTATTGTCTATCGGACCATCTACTTTTTGCCCACTGTCTGTTCTGGAGTAGCGCTGGCGCTTTTGTGGAGGTGGTTGTACAACCCTGACTTCGGGTTAATAAACGCCCTGCTGGCAAAGATAGGGATTGACGGCCCAGAGTGGCTCTCCAGCACCAAGTGGGCAAAACCGGCTATCGCCTTTATGGGGCTGTGGGGAGGGTTGGGTGGATTCAATACCATTCTTTATCTGGCAGCGCTCCAGGGTGTTCCGCGTCATCTCTATGAGGCCGCAGAAGTGGATGGTGCCAATTACTGGCAGAAGTTCCGTTATATCACCCTGCCCTCTATCACTCCTACGACCTTTTTTATCTTTGTGATGAGTGTCATCGGCGGATTCCAGGGAGGCTTTATGTCCGCTTACATAATGACCGGAGGGGGACCAGCCGGTGCCACCACCACCATTGATTACTACATATACAATAACGCTTACCAGTGGTTTAAGATGGGGTATGCCTCAGCCATCGCCTGGGTGCTCTTCCTGCTGGTCTTTGGAGCCACCTTACTCAACTGGCGCTATGGCGGAAGGAGGGTAAAGTATGTCTAAAAAGAGAACGGTGTTGACCCTGGCAGAATCCAAGCGCCGCCGGCGAATAAAAGAAAGGGCATGGAAAGCCGTCTGGTACCTTATTTTAACCATTGGTGCGGTCACTATGCTTATCCCCTTCTTCTGGATGCTCTCCACCTCCCTGAAAGAGCCGGGTGCGGTCTTTACCTTTCCTCCCCAGTGGATTCCCAAACCCATCGTCTGGCGCAACTACCTTGACGCCTGGAGGGCGGTCCCTTTTGGCCGGTTCTACCTAAACTCAATATTTATTGCGGTCTCTCAGACCCTCGGTGTCCTCTTAACAAGTTCGCTGGCTGCTTATGCCTTTGCCCGGCTGGAGTTCCCGGGTAGAGACAAACTCTTCTTTCTCTATTTAGCGACGATGATGCTGCCAGGTGCGGTAACGATGATTCCCACCTTTATCCTCTTAAAACTGATTGGCTGGATTGATACTTACAAAGCCCTGATCATCCCGGGGCTATTCACCGCCTATGGCACTTTCCTCCTGCGTCAGTTCTTTATGAGTCTGCCAGGAGACCTTG
>CAZPLE010000016.1:0-4862 GCA_964587375.1 uncultured bacterium | reverse complement strand
CCCGTGGACATAAGGGTCAGAAGGCTCGGAGCGGTGGCCGGGTGCGACCGGGATTTGAAGGTGGTCAGATGCCGTTGATTCGCAGAATACCAAAGTTCGGTTTTACTTCCCTTCACAAAGAAAGGTATCAGATATTAAATCTTAAAACACTCTCCCGTTTTCCAGAAAAGAGTGAGGTTGATGAAAAGACGCTCTTCTCTGCTGGACTTATTAAAAGAGGGATGCCCGTTAAAATTCTGGCAGTAGGAGAGCTGAAAGGGCCTCTAAAAGTTACGGCAGATGCTTTCAGTAAAAAAGCGCGGGAAAAGATAGAAATGGCGGGTGGGAAAGCCATCATTAAAAAGAAGGATTGATAAAGAATGCCTACCTTAACCCCTTTTCGTGACAGTTTAAAAATTCCTGACCTCCGCCAAAAAATTTTCATCACCCTGGGACTCCTGACTGTTTATCGTTTCGGTTGTTATGTTCCTGTTCCAGGAATTAATGGGGAAGCGCTTTCTCAGTTTTTTGCCCAGGTGCAAGGGTCTCTCTTTGGAATTGCTGACCTTTTTAGTGGCGGTGCGCTTTCCCAGGCTACCATCTTTGCCTTAGGGATAATGCCGTATATTTCGGTCTCTATCGTTCTGGAATTGTTAACCACAATGGTTCCAGCGTTGGAATCAATGATAAAAAGTGGGGTAGAAGGACGCCGCCGCTTGACACAGATGACCAGGCAGTATACTGTGCTACTCTGTCTTTTTCAGGGCATGATGGTCAGCCTTTGGCTTGAAAATCCGGCTAATTTTGGTGGAATTCAAATGGTAGCCAATCCTGGTTGGTCATTCCGGTTAATGACCATTATCACCTTGACCGCCGGGACGATATTTTTAATGTGGCTTGGGGAACAGATTACAGAGAAAGGCATTGGCAATGGCATCTCTTTAATCATAAGTTTGGGTATCATTTCCCGTTACCCCACAGCGGTTAAACAGGCGATTATGCTTACGCAAACCGGTAGGCTTTCTGGTTTAAGCATTATTCTAATGTTGATTTTGATTGTGGGAGTGGTTTCGGCAACGATCATTCTTCTGATGGGTGAGCGCCGAGTTCCAGTTCAGTATGCCAGAAGGGTTGTAGGAAGACGTCAATACGGAGGTCAGAGCACCTATCTTCCGGTGAGGATAAATCAAGGGGGCGTAATCCCACTTATTTTTGCCGTTTCCATTCTTCTTTTTCCCGCTACCATTTTGCGCTTTTTCAAAAGTGACTTTTCAGTAAGGGTCGCCGCCCTTCTCGATCCAGGCGGTTTGCTTTACAACATTCTTTATGCTCTTTTGACGCTTTTCTTCTGTTATTTCTATGCTGCGGTCAGTTTTCGGCCAGAGAGTGTGGCTGATGACCTTCGTAAATACGGGGGTTTTATTGCCGGGATTCGTCCTGGAAAAGCAACCAGTGAATACCTGGAGAAGATTCTGGTGTACATCACCTTTCCTGGGGCACTCTTTCTGGTCGGAATTGCCCTCTTTCCGTATCTGATTATGCGCATCTTTAAGATACCCTATTTGGTCGCAAGTCTTTTTGGGGGAATCGGTCTTCTCATTATAGTGGCAGTTTTAATTGAAACTATCAGACAGGTAGAAGCCCATCTTTTGATGCGCCATTACGAAGGATTTTTGAAGAAAGCGAGGATAAAGTAATCGCATTCTCTTTTGAAAATGGGTTCATCGCCAGAAAAGGTTATCATTTTTTTTGGTCCGCCAGGTGTCGGTAAAGGCACAGTTGCCAGCCGCCTGGCAGAGGAGTTTAAGTATGTTTTTATCTCTTCTGGCGACCTTTTGCGGGAAAATGTCAGGAAAGAAACGGAACTTGGGAAACAGGCAAAGAAGATTATGGAGTCCGGAGTTCTGGTTCCAGACCAACTGGTGACCCAAATGGTATTAAATCGTCTGGACGAAGTAACAGGGGGGGTTTTTCTGGATGGGTTTCCGCGCACGTTAAATCAAGCCCAAAAGCTGACCTCTTACCTCCTTGGTAAAGGTATCTCTTTTCAAGTGATTGACCTGGAAGCAGATGACCAGTTTTTGATGGAGCGCCTCTCCCAGCGTTTAATCTGCAGAAACTGTGGTGCCATTTACCATCGGATTAATTTACCCCCAGCGCAGGAAGGTATTTGTGACCTGTGTGGAGGCTCTCTTTATCAGCGAGAAGATGACCGACCGGAGATTGTTGCCCGGCGCCTGGCAGTTTACCATCAAGAGTCTCTTCCCCTTAAAGATTACTACCAGAAGAAAGGTTTATTGACTACTTTGCGAGGCGACACTCCGTTGGAAGTAACCCTTTCCGCTCTTAGAAAATTGCTTAAAAATGTATGCGCCATCAAAGAAAGTTGAAGATGATGCGCGAGGCAGGGAGGATTGCCGCGCTTTGCCAAAAATATCTATCCAGTATGATTCAACCAGGGATAGAGACTGGGTATCTTGACAGAAAAGCAGAAGAGTTCATCTGTAAAAATGGTGGAAGGCCTGCCTTCAAAGGATACCGTGGATTTCCGGGGGCAATCTGTGTTTCTCCAAACAACGTGGTCATCCACGGAATCCCAGGAAATTACCAATTGAGAGAAGGTGATATTGTTAGTATAGATTTAGGCGTTGAAAAAGATGGTTTTTTCGCTGATACCGCCGCAACCTTTGCAGTGGGGAAGATTTCCGAAGAAAAAGAGCGACTAATTTCAGCAACAAAAGAAGCGCTGAAAGCGGCAATTGAAAAAGTAAAAGTTGGGAGCACAATTGACGAAATCAGTGCGGCTATTGAAGGAGTGGTAAAAAGAGCAGGTTTTTCGGTGGTAAGGGCCTTTTGTGGACATGGTATAGGCCGTTATCTTCATCAAAAACCAGAAATCCCTAATTTTGTGAGTGGGAATAAATTTCGCCTTTACCCTGGACTTGGCTTGGCGATAGAACCTATGGTAAACTATAAGAGTGGCCAGGTTAAGGTTCTGGCTGATGGCTGGACAGTGGTCACCGTGGATGGCGCTCCTTCTGCCCATGCAGAGGAGACAGTGGTGGTGTTGGAAGAAGGATACGAGATAATAACCAGGGTATGACGACAAAGGAAGAGAAATTAAGAGTAGAGGGCGTAGTAATGCAGGCTTTGCCCAACGCCAATTTCAAGATTAAACTGAAAAACGGACATGAAATTCTTGCCCATGTAAGTGGCAAAATGCGGATGTATTACATAAAAATATTGCCTGGAGACAGGGTTATTCTGGAGATAAGTCCTTACGATTTGACCAAAGGAAGGATTATCCAGCGTCTATAAAAATTTATGAAAGTGCGTGCTTCTGTGAAGAAAATTTGTCCTCAGTGTCAGATTATTCGGCGCCGAGGCAAGGTAAGAGTAATCTGTAAAAATCCCCGCAAGGGGCCAAAACACAAACAGGTTCAGGGGTAGGTATGGCACGATTAATGGGTGTGGAACTTCCCAACAATAAAAGGGTTGAAGTTGCCTTGACCTATATTTACGGAATTGGGCCGACTACGGCTTCTAAAATTTTAAAAGAGACCAATATTGACCCGAATTTGAGAGTAAAAGACCTTTCCGAAGACCATATTAATAGATTGACGGTAGTAATCCAGCGGGGTTATAAGGTGGAAGGTGAATTGCGGCGGGAGGAACAAGCCAATATAAAACGTCTGATAGAGATAGGGTGTTATAGAGGAATAAGACACAAAAGGGGTTTGCCGGTAAGAGGACAACGAACCCATACCAATGCCCGAACACGCAAAGGGCCACGGAAAACAGTGGGGGTAATCCGCAGCAAGGAGAAACGCAGCGCGCTGAAAGCCAGCCTCCTTTCTGGTGCAAAGAAGGAGAAGAAATAACTATAATTAATTTATATACGATGGACTTTTAAGAAAAGATGGCAAAAAAATACGAAAAGAAAAAAAAGAAGCGGCATGTCGCTGCTCCGGAAGGAATAGCCCACATTAAAGCCTCTTTTAACAACACATTTGTTACCATTACTGATCTTAAAGGAAACGTTCTGGTTTATGGCAGCTGTGGGCAGGTTGGTTTCAAGGGAACCCGGAAGGGCACTCCTTATGCTGCCGGCTTGGTTACCAGAGAGGTTGCACGACGGGCACAGGATTTAGGGGTTAAGGAAGTAGAGGTCAGGGTAAAAGGTCCCGGCCCGGGCCGGGAAACAGCCATTCGTTCCTTGCAATCAGCTGGACTTGTGGTGACTCAGATTCGTGATATGTCTCCCATACCACATAATGGATGTCGCCCACCAAAGGAACGTCGGGTTTAAGGCTTACTTAGCAATAAAAAAGGGAAATGAAGATTAGAGTACCAGTTTGTAAAATTTGCCGTCGGGAAGGCTTGAAGTTGTTCTTAAAGGGTCAGCGCTGTCTGAGTGTAAAATGCGCCGTAGAAAAACACCGCCCCCCTCCTTCCGGAAGGAGCCGTTTTTCCAGTCCGGATTCAAACTACCGTCTTCAGTTGCGCGAGAAAGAAAAAGTTCGTGCCTTTTACGGCGTTATGGAAAGGCAATTTCGCCGCTATTTTAATAGCGCAAAGAAAAGCGGCCAGTTACCCGGAGAAAGACTTTTAAGTCTGCTGGAGAGGCGACTGGACAACGTCTTGGTGGTCTCCGGTGTTATTCGTTCCCGAAGAGAAGCCCGGCAACTGATCAGTGGAGGCCATGTGCGCGTAAACGGGAGGCGAATAAATGCTGCTTCCTATCTTGTCAAAGAAGGAGATGAGGTTACATTTCGCCCCGCTTCTCGTGTTCTGCCGCGGCTGAAAGCAGAGATTTCCACCGGGACCTTGCCTGTAAAGGAGGCGCCAGCCTGGTTATCCCTTGATAAGGAAGAGGTGAAAAT
>CAZPLE010000015.1:0-5427 GCA_964587375.1 uncultured bacterium | reverse complement strand
GACCACTACGATAGCGGCAATTATGCCAAGCATGGCAACAATCAAAAGTAAAGAACCAACGACACTCGGTGCTCCAGTTGCCCTTGTTCCTTTTGCCATCTTCTCTATTTCAGCAGCATCCTCCTCTTCAATAAGGATATGAGGCATCGCACCCCCTTGTAGGACGTCTTATTATATTCCTTACTGGAAATAAAAATCAAGAAAAAGAGAAAAAGGTTTGTTATTTGATTTTTGTTAACTACACATTATAAAATCTTTACGGCAGAATATTCACCAATGGCTGAGAAAGAGCTAATATCCGAAAGAAGGCGGAAACTGGGACTCCTATTAAGTGGGCACGTTTATCCCTTTGGCCGGCGATTTGACCGCAGGACCCTGGTTGGTCAGGTGACGGACAATTCTGGTCCGGTACGTCTGGCAGGAAGGATTATGGCTATCCGGAGCCACGGCAAGGCGTCATTTATTGACATTCAGGATATCTCCGGTCGAATTCAAACCTATTTTCAGAAAGGGAGTCTTCCGGATAAGGAGTTTGAACTTCTTCGGCTTCTGGATATCGGGGATATAATCGGAATAGAGGGTGAGCCATTTCGCACCCGGACCGGAGAGTTAACGATAAAAGTTAGTAGTTTCACTCTTCTTTCCAAAGCCCTCAGACCCTTGCCGGAAAAGTGGCATGGATTAAAGGAGATTGAGACCCGTTTCCGACAGCGCTATCTGGACCTGATTGCTAACCAGGAAGTTCGTGAAATTTTTGTGAAGCGCAGTCAAATCTTGAACCAAATAAGGCGTTATCTTGATGAAAAAGGTTTTCTGGAGGTAGAGACACCGATGATGCACCCTATTCCCGGTGGTGCTGAGGCCAGACCTTTTATTACCCACCACAATACTTTTGATGCCGACCTTTACTTGAGGATAGCTCCGGAACTCTATCTGAAACGTCTTTTAGTAGGTGGACTGGAAAAGGTTTACGAAATAAACCGTTCTTTTCGTAACGAAGGGGTTTCTTCCCTTCATAACCCGGAATTTACCATGCTGGAACTTTACGCTGCCTACGAAGATTACCACACGATGGCTGACCTTGCTGAAGAACTAATCTGTACGCTCTTTGCCGGTAGCAAACTCGCTCAAAAAGATTCTCAACTGACGCTGGAATATCAGGGTCAAAAGATTGACCTTTCTCCTCCTTGGCGCCGGGTAACCCTTTCTGCTCTAATGAAAGAAGCGGTAGGAATAGAGAGACTGCGTGATCTTAGACTGCTGGCGGAAATAGCCCAAAAAGAAAACCTTCCTCTTACTGGGAAGGAAACGGCCTTTGACCTTGTTGACCTTATCTTTAGAACCAAGGTTCAACCCTCTCTTTTGTCTCCGGTCTTTGTAATGGATTACCCAAAAGAGGTTTCTCCCCTGGCAAAGTCAAGGTCTGATGACCCGGATACCGCCGAGCGGTTTGAACTTTTCATCGCCGGTTTAGAGATAGGGAATGCCTATTCTGAACTGAACGACCCTGACGAACAGCGCCGGCGCTTTGAAGAGGAGGTGAGGAGCACTCGTCCGGACCGGCCCAAGATGGTTGACGAGGATTACCTTCTGGCTCTTTCTTACGGTATGCCACCGGCTGGAGGATTAGGCATTGGAATAGACCGACTGGTGATGCTCCTGACCAACCAGGCTTCTATCCGGGAGGTGATTCTCTTTCCTTTGTTACGGAGTCTTCAGGGAGAATAAGTAATCAGTTTGGTGGCACCCTCTCAGGTCTTTCTTTATTGGTGATAAGACCATGCAGTTTCGCTGCGTCAACAATATCTACCATTACCTGAAAACCTCTTCCACCCAGGAGAGAGCCTGGGAACTGGCTTCTTCGGGAGCTCCTTCCGGAACGCTGGTTATCGCCAGAGTTCAGGAGCGTGGCCGCGGTCGATACGGAAGGAAGTGGTATTCACCGGCTGGCGGTTTGTGGTTTTCCCTTCTTTACTTTCCGGTGGAGGCGGTGGATGCTGGTAAGGTTATTCATTCCGCAGCAATGGCACTCAAAAGATCGTTAAAAGAGGTTGTTGGAGTAAGGGTAAAGATAAAGTTACCCAACGACCTTTATTATCAGAAGAAGAAGGTGGCAGGTATTATCCTGGAAAAGAAGGCCGAGAAGGTTGTTCTGGGAGTAGGAGTAAATCTCAATTTCCGGAGAGACGCTATACCTGGAGGTTTTCCAGCCATTACGATTAAAGAGATAACCGGCCACCGGGTGAGCCGGGCAGCAATCCTTTCTTCCTTCCTGACAAACTTTTGTCGCAAAGAAACCTCTTCCGAATTTTGACACTCTTTACTCAAAAAAGTATAATTTAGAAAAGCAAGACAACAACTAAAAGAGAGGAGGTGAGATGATGATTCTTCAAAAGAGAACAGGCGGTTTCACCTTGATTGAACTCTTGGTCGTCATCGCCATTATCTCTATTTTAGCCGGTTTACTTTTGCCGGCACTTGCCCGAGCAAGAGAAAATGCCCGGCGCACTTCCTGTTTAAATAATCTAAAACAGATGGGATTGGCAATCAGTATGTATCTTCAAGACAATGCGGAATATTTTCCGAGGGGTATCGGTTGGGAACAAAAGATAAGCCCTTATCTTTCTGAAAGTGAGGATATTTTTTCCTGTCCCACTGACCTTGACAAAGGCAATGCTCTTGATTACGGAATAAACAGTAAGATCACTGAAAAACGGCTTTCCGTTGTTAGGCACACCTCTACCTTTCCGTTGTTTTTTGATATTGTTCCCACCGGAGGTCAGTTCCAGGGCAATCCAATAGACGACCCAAACTTCTATTACCAGATTTGTTCTAATCGACACAGCGGCGGAACTAACTTCCTCTTCTTGGATGGGCATGGGGTTTGGATTCAAGACCCAAAATCGGTTAGTCCTGAGGTCTTAAACTTCAACCCGTAAAGAGACTGTACGATGGTTTCACCGTGTTTGGTCAATTTTGATTCTCAATCCCTTCCCGAGGAAGAGACCGAGATTCTAATCGTGGGTAGTGGTGCTGCTGGGCTTTCCGCCAGTATTTCTGCTGGCCAGGCGGGGCGCAAGGTAATGCTGGTAACCAAAAGTGGCTTACTTGATACGACTTCCGAGCAGGCACAGGGCGGTATCGCGGTTGCCCTTTCCCCTTACGACTCATTGGAGAAACACCTTTCTGACACCATCAATTCTGGAGCCGGACTCTCGGACCGGCAAGCAGTTGAGACACTTGTCTCAGAAGGAAAAGAGAGAATTCGAGAACTCATTTCGCTGGGCGCGGTTTTTACTCGGGAAAAAGGAGAACTTCTCTTTACCAGGGAAGGCGGTCATTCTGTTTCCCGCATCATCTATGCCTATGGAGACCGCAGTGGAAATGAGGTAATCCGAACCCTCTCTCCACTGGTACTCCAGAACCGCAAGATAGAGATCAGAGAAAAGTATTTTCTAATAGACCTTCTGGTTCACAGCGGAGCAGTAGTCGGCGGCCTTTTTTTTGACCTGGAAAGGAAGACACCACTTATCATCAGGAGTTCTGCCGTAATTTTGGCAAGTGGCGGGTGTGGCCAGGTCTTTCAAGAAACGACCAATCCTACCATTGCCACCGGTGATGGATTGGCAGTTGCTTATCGGGCAGGCGCGACCTTACGTGACCTGGAATTTATTCAGTTTCATCCCACAGTCTTTTATGTGGCTGGTGCCCCTCGCTTCTTGATCTCAGAAGCAGTGCGTGGAGAAGGGGCACTTTTGGTTAATGACCGGGGAGAAAATTTTATGCGTTCTTATCATCCTTCTGCAGAACTTGCCTCCCGGGACATCGTCGCCCGAGCGATAATTGACCAGTTAAAGCGTAAAGCCGCTCGAAACATTTATCTTGACTGCCGTTCCTTAGGGAGTAGTTTCAGAAAAAGGTTCCCTTCCATCTATGCTATGGTTCAAAGGTTTGGGATAAATCCCGCCAGGGACCTCATCCCGGTTCGACCGGCAGCCCATTATATCATGGGCGGAATTAAAACGGATCTCTGGGGCAGAACCGATATTGAAAACCTTTTTGCTTGCGGCGAAGTAGCATGCACCGGCGTTCACGGTGCAAACCGCCTGGGAAGTAATTCTCTCTTGGAGTGTTTGGTATTTGGTAATCGGTGCGGCCGGGCAGCTGCCCAATATAGGTCCCTTTTTAAGGGACAACTGAAATTTTCCCGTCGTTGGAAAGAGTTTCAACTTGATATTGCGGACCTACGTCGTTCTCTGAATGCCTTGATGTGGAGGGAGGTTGGTATTGAACGCGAAGGTGCAGACTTGGAATTTGCCCTGGCTAAGATTAAAGAATGGCAGGGCTATGTATTATCAACCAGGTTTTTTGAACCCGCAGGTTGGGAAGTGCAAAACATGCTTTTGCTTGCCGGATTGATTGCCAGGTCTGCCTACGAAAGGAGGGAGAGCCGGGGTGCTCATTATCGCACCGATTTTCCAGAGCGAGATGACCAAAAGTGGCAACGGCACCTTGATTGGAAGAGGGATAGACCAGATTAGAAATCGTTTCTCTCTATTTCCCCTCCTTTCCTGAAAATAAAGATTTTTATAGAAAAAGATGGAATTGTCACCTTCTTTTAGCGAATTTTGCCGCCTGGCAAAGACCGCCAATTTCATTCCAGTCTCTGCGGAAATCCTTGCTGACTTAGAGACACCGGTTTCTGCCTATCTGAAAGTGGTAGGTCTCAGGCCAGGTTTTTTACTGGAAAGTGCAGAGGGCGGAGAGAGGGTTGGCCGTTATTCTTTCTTAGGAACAGAGCCGGGAGCGCTCATACGGATAAAGGGATGCCGAATTGAAATTACTGAAGGCAAAAGAACGGTTATTAGAGAGGAAGAACCTTTTCTCTTTTTACGGGGCTACTTAGGAAAATTTCGGGTTCCAAGGAAGACAAACCTCCCAAGGTTTTCCGGAGGTCTGGTTGGTTATTTTGCATACGATACCGTCCGATTTTTTGAAAAGATACCTGACCGGAAGCCAGACCCTTTAGGATTACCGGATATCCACCTCTTTCTGGCCGATACCCTGCTGGCTTTTGACCACTTCCGCCACCGGATTAAAATAATCACCCACGTTCGGCCGGAAGAAGGGCTAAAGAGGGCGTATGGAAGAGCAAAAAGACGGATTGAAAGCATTGTGGATCGGCTCCATACGGGCAAATCACCAGCTTTAGGAAAAAGAGATAGGCGCCGGCAGAAAAGCCATTTTCGGCTCTCCGATTTTGTCTCTACCTTTCAGAGGTCTGAATTTGAAGAAGCCGTCTTTAGGGCGCAGGAGTATATCAGGCGGGGCGACGCAATTCAGATTGTCCTTTCCCAGCGACTATCAGCCGATTGTCCCTTCCAGGGCAGAGAGGTTTTCAATCTTTATCGGGCGGTGAGGTTCGTC
>CAZPLE010000014.1:0-4868 GCA_964587375.1 uncultured bacterium | reverse complement strand
CCGCAGGCACCAACTGCGACGTGGAAACGGAATACGGATTTAATCTGGCGGGCGGCACTGCGGAACGGGTCCACATCAACCGCATTCTGGAAGGTTCTGTTTCTCTTTCCGACTACGCTATTGTGGTCATTCCCGGTGGGTTTTCTTACGGAGATGACCTTTCGGCGGGAAAGGTGCTGGCCAATGAATTGAGATTTAAGATGCAGGAAGAATTCTACTCCTTCGCCGAAAGTGGCCGGCCAATCATTGGCATCTGTAATGGGTTTCAGGTATTGGTAAAGTCAGGGCTACTCCCTTTTTCGGAAAGAAAAAGGGAGATATCCGCCACCCTTACCTTCAATGACTCAGGCCACTTTGAAGACCGCTGGGTATTCCTCCGCTGTTCTGGAAGATCGGCCCTTGTGGAAGACCTGCGTGGAGAAATAATAACCCTTCCGGTGGCACACGGTGAAGGGAAATTTTTAACCAAAGAAAAAGGGGGCCTTTCTCGGTTAAAGAGTGGGGGGCAAATCGCTTTTCAGTATGCCTATTCTGATGGCCGGGTTGCTTTTGATTATCCTTACAACCCCAACGGCTCCTGGGAGGCAATCGCTGCTGTTACCAATGAAAGGGGTAATATTCTGGGAATGATGCCCCATCCGGAACGTTTCCTCTTTCCTTACTGCCATCCTGGCTGGACAAGAGGGATGGGCAGGTCGGTTGACGGCTTGCGCCTCCTGAAGTCAATTGTAAAATATGTGAAATGAAACCGCAAAGTCTGGCAAAGGAGATACATGGAAGAAGCAACTAAAAAGGCACAGACGCTGGTGGAAGCGCTACCTTACATCCTCAGTTTTAAAAATAGGTTTACGGTGGTTAAGTTCGGCGGCTCTATGGTGCGCGAGAGCCGGCTGGCCCGTTCCATCTTAGAAGATCTTGTTTTTATGTCGGCGGTGGGAATAAAGGTGGTTCTGGTGCATGGTGGTGGACCTAAGATTTCGGAGGCGCTTAGAGAAAGGGGAATTAAAACCCGATTTGTAGAAGGGTTACGCTATACAGATGCCGAAACGATGATTATCATCAGAGAAGTGCTGGAACTACTTAACCGGGATTTAATCTCCCAAATGGAGGAGATTGGTGGAAAGGCACAATCTGTTCTCCCGGAAGACCGGGCTTTGGATGCGGTAAAATTTACTTTGCCCGGTGCCGATCTGGGGCTGGTAGGGGAAATTAAAGAAGTTAACAGGGACTTTTTTGAGAAAATCTGCGCTCAGGGAATTATCCCGGTGGTCTTGCCCCTGGCTTTCGGGGCGGATGGGCTTCTTTATAACATCAACGCTGATTCGGCTGCCAGCAAATTAGCCATAAAACTTTCGGCGGAAAAACTGGTCTTTCTCACGGATAGGCCGGGCATTATGCGTGACCCTTCTAACTCGGAAAGCCTTATCTCTATCTTACGACCAAAGCAAGCCGAAAGTCTAATAGAAGAAGAGATTATCACTGCGGGAATGTTGCCCAAGGTCAAAGCCGGCCTTTCTGCGATGGAACATGGGGTCAGAAAAGTCCACCTTATTGGCGGACAAATTCCACACGCGCTTCTCCTGGAAATCTTTACCCCGAAAGGGGTGGGCACAGAGATTGTACCAGAAGACTATGACGAGTGAAGCAGCAGTATACGAAACCTACCGGAAGTTTGTAATTCCTTGCTATTCCAAGAGCCGGCTCTGCCTGGTAAAGGCTGAAGGTTGCTGGGTGACCGATATCAATGGTAGACGTTATCTTGATTTCTTTCCTGGCTGGGCAGTCAGCGGGATTGGACACTGCCACCCGGCAGTGGTCCAGGCGATTTGTGAGCAGGCAAAGAAAGCGCTCCATTTTTCCAATGATTACTACCACCCTTTGCAGGCACAACTTGCCCAAAAGGTCATAGGCAAGAGTTTTTCGGGCAAGTGTTTCTTTGCCAATAGCGGAGCGGAAGCAAATGAAGCAGCAATCAAACTTGCCCGAATTTACGGCCGACCAACAGGCCGTTATCAAATCATCTCTTTCCGCGGCTCTTTTCACGGCCGGACGCTGGCAACCTTAACCCTAACTGGCCAGCGAAAGGTCCAAAAGGGTTTTGCACCTCTCCCCAAAGGGTTCCGGAAAGCCATCTTCAACGATCTGGAAAGCGTTAAGAAGGTTCTCTCCCCAAAGACCGTGGCCATCATGGTGGAACCGATCCAGGGTGAGGGTGGGGTGAGGCCAGCAGACCCTTCTTTTCTGAAGGGATTGCGGCAACTCTGTAACAGAAAAAAGCTATTGCTCATATTTGACGAGGTGCAGACGGGAATGGGACGAACCGGAAAGTTCTTTGCCTTTCAGCACTACGGAGTAACCCCGGATGCAATGACTCTGGCCAAAACCCTGGGTGGTGGTTTTCCTATTGGCGCCCTGGTGGTTGGCCACCGGTACGCTGACCTTCTCTCCCCGGGAACGCACGCCTCAACTTTCGGTGGGGGCCCACTGGCGTGCCGGGCGGCGCTGGCGGTGTTGGAAACCCTGGAGAGAGATCATCTGGTTGAAAATGCAGCCAAAATGGGCGATTATATTAAGGAGAGGCTCAAGGGTATCTCTCCTCTGGTGAAAGAGATAAGAGGGATAGGTTTGATGTTGGGCATAGAGTTGAAGGTTGATGGGGCAGAGATTGTCAGGAAGGCCCAGGAAAACGGCCTTCTCATCAACTGCACTCAGAAGAAGACTTTACGTATTATGCCTCCACTCACCATCACCAGGGAAGAGGCTGAACTTGGCCTTTCTATTTTGGAAAAATGTTTAAACTGAAAAAGAAAGACCTCCTTGAGGTGAATGATTTGACCGCGGAAGAGATCTTCCACCTTTTTGAACTGGCGCGTGACCTGAAACACCGTTACAAACGCGGGGAAATTCAGGTGCCAGTGCTGAAAGGGAAGGTCTTGGGTATGCTCTTTACCAAACCCTCAACACGGACACGCGTCTCTTTTGAAGTGGCAATGCTGCAGTTGGGTGGACACACCATCAACCTCTCCGGAGAAGAGATGCAGTTGTCCAGGGGGGAGACCCTGGCTGATACCGGCCGAACCCTTTCCCGATACCTGAACGGAATAATGATACGCACCTTCCGACAGGAAGACGTGGAAAAACTGGCAACGTATAGTACTATCCCGGTCATCAACGGACTAACCGACCTCCACCACCCTTGTCAGGCACTCTCTGACCTCTTCACCATCTGGGAGAATAAAGGGAGTTTTAAGGGGGTAAAACTAACCTATTTCGGTGACGGTAACAATGTGTGCAATTCCTTACTGCAGGCTGCTGCTCTGGTGGGTCTGGAGATGTGTGCGGTGACCCCTTCGGAATACCAACCCCCAAAAAGAATACTGGCCGGGCTTAAAGATAATCAGAAGAAAATTGTGGTCACCACTAATTCTAATATTGACCTTTCCGACACAGACTTTTTGTACACCGATGTCTGGGTAAGCATGGGTCAGGAAGGAACAGAAAAGAGCAAAAAGAAGTTTCTACCCTATCAGGTGAATGAAGCCCTCCTGAAAAAAGCCCCTGCCAAGGTAAAAGTAATGCATTGTTTACCTGCCCATCGGGGGGAGGAGATAACTGATGGAGTAATTGATGGTCCTAATTCCATCGTCTGGGAGCAGGCTGAAAACCGCCTCCATTTCCAGAAGGCCCTTCTGGCCGCTTTACTCTGAGGCTGACCTTCGCCAACGATTAGAGAGCCTCCGGCAGTTAATGGCAGAGGAAAGACTGGACGGAATTCTGGTTCAAACAGTGGAGAACGTTGGCTACCTTACCGGCATCTTCCTGAAGGGCCTATGGTGTTTTATCACCGCCCAAGAACTTTATCTATTTGCCCCGCCCTTGGCCTATGAGGAAACCGTCTATTACCTTTCTGGCCATGCGTTCCTCAATAAAATAAAGGTGCGAGCCATGACTGAAAAAGAAGAGAAGACCCTCTTTTCCGGTTGTCGATCTTTAGGTGTAGAGCTGGAACTTCCCACCCAAACGTTTGTAAAGTTGAATGGTCTTCTTCCCAAAGGTAAGGTCCGACCGGGCAACCATCTTCTCAAAATAAGGAGAAGAAAGAGCGCTTCAGAAATAGTTCTTCTTCGTAAAGCATGCCGCTTTGCCAGAGACGTCTTTCACAGCGTGAAAAGACTTATTACCACCGGTATGAGAGAAGAGGTGGTGGCTGATATTTTAAGGCGTTCCTTAGAGAGAAAGGGTGCGCAAGAGGCGTTTACCCCTATCTGTGCTGCAGGCATCCGGAGCAGCTTCCCGCACGCCTTAATAACAAAGAATAAGATTGGGGTCAGCGACTGGGTGGTGGTTGACTTCGGTGCCAGATACCGGCAGTACTCCTCCGATTTAACCAGAACCATCTTTCCGGGTAAAATAGATAAGAAGGCGGCCGAGATATACCGGGTGCTCGCGGAAGCCAAACGAGCAGCAGAAAAAGAGGCCGGGCCAGGGGTTGCCACCAGCAGGGTTGATCGTGTTGCCCGAAAGGTACTGGAGAAGAAGGGGCTGGCGCGTTATTTCCTTCATGGCCTGGGCCACGGCGTCGGTCTCTCAGTTCACGAAGAACCAGTTTTAAGTCAAAAAGGTAGGGATCGTTTGGAACCAGGAATGGTCATCACCTTAGAGCCGGCGGTCTACATCCCTGGCTGGGGAGGTTTGCGTCTGGAAGATACCTATCTGGTTACGTCCGGTGGTTTAAAAAATTTGACCTTATAACATAGATTTAACCCTAATTTTAGCCTTCAATTAAGAGGGGGTGGCCAGTATGATGAAGGTTCGTAAACCAGCAGTAAGTGGGCAATTTTACCCAGCAGAGGCAGCCAGTCTAAGGA
>CAZPLE010000013.1:0-7276 GCA_964587375.1 uncultured bacterium | reverse complement strand
TTTATATACCCTGGCAATACCTTGCTTTGTTCAGAGATCTTCGTAGATTTTTTTAATATGTTCCACCGCCTTTTTCAACATAGGAGCATCTATTTTGCCCCGGCATTCAAACGAAAGATATCCTGTAAATCCTGTCCGCATCAGACTTTTCATCACCTTTCTGAAATCGATATGGCCTTCTCCGGGTGGGAGACGATTACTGTCGGCCAAGTGAACAAGTCCGACTCGGTCGCCGTATCGACAGAGGGCTTCTTGTATCGACCTTTCCTCTATGTTCATATGAAAGAGGTCAGCCAGTATCTTCGAGTTCGACCGGCCGATTCTCGAAATCAGTCGCGCTATTTCCTCCAAACGGTTGTAGCATGGACTTTCATAGCGGTTTACCGCTTCTATGAATATATTGACCTTCAATTCTTCCGCTAACTCAGCCAGACCCTGAAGATTTTCTACCAGCTTATCTTGATGAAAACTCAGATTTACCAAAGAGTTCAGGGAAGAGAATGGCAGCCCCAAAAAAGGAACAATTACCAGCCCATCGGCTCCAATTTCAGCAGCAAATCTTAAGAGAGAACAGGCAGTTTTATATGCCTTCAGGTGTTCACTTGGATGTGAGCCGAACAGGGAACCCCGATAACCGGCTGCAATGTCGCTGAACACAAATCCTTCTTTATAGGCAGTCAAAATTTCCTTTTCCCTATGCCAGACATTGTTGCCATGTAGTTCTATAGCCTTAAACCCAAGCTGGCGGGCAAGTATGGATTTTTCCCTCATAGACCCTGCCGGCAAAAGGTCATCCCGACAGGCCAATTTTATAGCCTCCTTTTCCATCTTAAAATTTGGATACGCTGCTTAACCTTTTTTTCAAACAAGGCCATAATTTATTTTATTTTTATAGATACTTTATATAAATTGATTTTACTTCGGTATAAAATTCTATATTGGTCTTTCCGTTTTCTTTGGGGCCGAACCCGGACTTTTTTATGCCTCCAAAAGGCATTCCGATTTCATTCTGGACAGTGGGAGAGTTAACGTGGGCCATCCCCGCTTCGATCCTGTCCAAGAAAAGGTTTGCTTTTTTCTGGTTGTTGGTATATATTGAAGCCGCAAGTCCGTAAGGAACATTATTGGCCACATCAATTGCCTCTAAAAAATCGTTTACTGTAATCAGACATACTACCGGACCAAATATCTCTTCGGTGGATATTCTCATGTCCGGATTGACCTTTCCAAATACGGTAGGTTCAATAAAATATCCTTTTTCATATTTCCCGTCGGTTAACACCCTGCCTCCGCACAGAATTTCAGCACCTTCATCCTGGCCAATTTGTAAGTATTTAACAATGGTTTCATACTGCTTTTTGTCAGAGACAGGTCCGATTTCAACATCCTCTTCTAGACCATTTCCCACTTTAAGTTTTTGGACTCTTTCCACGAACATTTCCGTAAACTTATTAGCGATCTTCTTTTCCAGTATTATCCGGCTTGTAGCTGTACATCTTTGCCCGCAATTAGTAAAGCAGGCTATCAAGGCATCTTCTAAGGCCCGTTCCATCTCAGCGTCTTCAAGAACTATCATTGAGTTTTTACCGCCTAATTCAAGTTGAAGTTTTACAAACTTTTCCCTTTGGGCTACACGTTGATAAATCTGAAGTCCGACCTCACTGGAACCGGTAAACGAAACTCCCTGGATGTTGGGATTGGCAATTAAGGCATCGCCAACATTGGCGCCACTGCCAGAAATGTAATTCACCACTCCGTCCGGTAAGCCGGCCTCATGGAGGATTTCACAAAATAGAAGACCGGTATGGGGAGTACTGGTAGCTGGTTTAAAGACTACCGTATTGCCATAGGTTATGGCCGGTATGATCTTCCAAGCCGGCACAACCAGCGGAAATTCCACGGGGAAATGACACCAAAGACTCCCATGGGCCTTCGCCTCGTAAAAGCAACCGTGTGTGGACGCTCCGAAGGCATAACCCAACCCTGGTTTCTTCTGACTTCGCCAGTATAGAAATCGATAACATCTATCGTCCTGTCTACTTCTGCCAGAGACTCTTTAAGAGGTCTGCCTTGTTCCTTGGTCAATACGTAAACGAGTTCATCTCTGCGCCGTTCAAGAATATTCATGGTATTCCTGAGTATCCGGGATTTTTTAACCCAGGGGTAGTCTTTCCACCTTTCAAATGCTTTACTTGCGGCAAGACAGGCATTGTCTGCATCTTCCCTACCAGAAGACTGAAAATGGCCTAAAATATCATCCGTGTTGGCAGGATTAAAGTCAGGAAAGGTTTCTCCGCTCAGAGATGTGACGTATTTCCCGTTAATTAAATTACGAAAGGTTTTCATATGTTTTTATTTAGGTAGTCAACCTTTTTACTTTGCCTTTTATAAATTCTTTCTTTTTGTCCCCAATCCAGTATCTTTCGCCGGCGATGCACCAGATGAAGTGGAGTTCTTCTTCCTGACTGAAGACCGGATGATAATTTAAGACAGGAATGGTTACCGCATCCATTGTTTTTATGCTGCGGACGAAGGTTTTGGTTTCTTCATTTTCGTATACTTCTATCGCTCCGTTGCCCTTTAGGAAGATATATATCTCCTCTTGGTCGGCATGGTTATGTGGTGGCCAGGCACGGGTAAAGGGCTGGTAGATAGTATAGCCAGCTACCAATTTATCTGCCTTTTCGGTAACGTCAAACATTAAATAAACATCTTTACCTTTCAGACGGCGAATTCTCTTTTCGTCCCGGGAAAATTTTTCCCAAGAGGAATAAAACGGCGGATACTTATTACAGGCAGGCGCTCGGCAGACAACCAGGAAAGATTCTCTGATTGTGTTGTTCTCGATTATATAAGGTGTTGCCAAGGGAACATAGAGAACGTCGTAGTGAGCCAAGCTGAACTTTTGTTTTTCAACCATTACCTTTGCCTGTCCTTCGATACAAAATAGTAGCGTTTCTTCATTTTGATGAAACAGACAGTCACTCTTTATTCCTGGCATAATTCTGTATGTGCCGTAACTGAGCAAGTCAAGGTTCGAAGTTTTTGGATTCGATTTCTGCCGGTATTCAAACTGGAACTCTTCTGCTTTTAAGAAATCCGCTTTCTTTATTATCTTCTTTTTTATATTCATAGAAACACCTTTTTTAATTTAACAAATAATTTTAGAGGTGCAGAAATCCAAATAGACTCACCAGAATGGTGATTACCAGGGCTGTCTGGCGAAATACGATTTCACTGGTCCGATTCTTAAGGAATATACCCAGGGTCGCAGTCAGGCAAGTTGGTATCAAAGCTATCCCAAATAACTCCAGATTTTTTCTCGAGAAGAGACCGAAAGCAAAGAAAAAAAGGTTCGCCATCAAAGTGAGGAAGAAAAAATAGGTTAAAAGGGTTGCCCGAAAAGGTTCTTTTTCCCAATCTCTGGCCAGTCCCAGGATTACCACTGGCGGTCCGGACTCAGAAGTACTTCCACCCAACAATCCGCTTAAGAAACCAACGTAAAGATTCAGGAGATCACTCTCTCTTAGCTTAATTTCTACCTTGCACAACAAGGTCAGGCCGAAGATAATGGTGATTGCATTGATGATTATTCGCAGTCCGGCCGTAGGAAAATGGGCAAGGCCATAAGCCCCTAAGGGGACGCCAAACGAGGCTCCTAACAACAGCCTGTTCAATTTTTTCCATTGAGTGTGTGGTCTGGCTTCGATAATCAGCAAGAGGTTTGTGAAGAGCATTACCAGGTTATAAGCTGGAATCGCTTCTCTGGGCTCTAGAAAAAGGATAAACAAAGGGATAGCGAAGAGAGAACCGGCAAACCCCACCAGAGACTGGATCAACATGCCCAAGGAGGAAATTATAGCAAAAAGGAATATTCCATTCATTTTAAATTTTTCCGCTCTATTTTTTGTACCTCCCGGTAAGCATTTTTTAGAAACTTCTGCCATTGTGGTTCGAAGCCCTCGGTAAATCGGGAGTTTAACCAGGCTTTTATGATTGTAATAGCGTGCTGCGGCGGGGTAATCCATTCGCCCAGAGTTAGCACGTTGGCATTATTAATAATGGTAGCCCGACTTCCTTCGTACTCACTGCTTGCCTGGACTGCATAAACACCCTTAAACTTATTGGCCACAATGGCACTGCCAGCGCCAGTACCACAGATAATTATTCCTTTTCGGTACTTTCCGCTACTTACCGCAACGGCAACCTTTGCAGCCACTTCATAGTAGGAAATAAAAGATCCAAATTCCTGCATTCCAAAGTCGTCGACGCTATAGCCTGCATTTTCTAAGTATTTTTTGACTTCTTCTTTCAATTTCAAACCAGCCTTAGTTGAGCCGATTGCTATCTTCATTTTATTTCTTCTGCGGTTCTCACGATGTCTGCCACGCCGAATCCGTGCTTAGCGAAGAGATAATCTTCCGAGCCAACTTCTCCGAATCGGTCCGGAATACCCAACCTTTTTACCTTAACCGGGCAATGTTCGGAAAGAACTTCACAGACCGCACCACCCAGGCCACCTAAGGTGCTCTGGTTTTCGACCGTGACGACGAATCCTGTCTTTTTAGCCGAGGCAATCAGGGTTTCGGCATCAAATGGTTTGACAGTGGGGTAGTGAAGAAGATGGACAGTGATTCCCTTTTCTTTCAAAATCTTGGTCGCTGCCAAGGCAAAGGGAGTAAGGTATCCGGTGGAAACGATGGTGACATCTCTGCCTTCGGAAAGGCTCACCGCTTTTCCGGGTAGAAACCGGTACTCGGGTCCAAAAATTTTTGGTTGCCGGCCGCGGATAAGTTGCATATAGACAGGTCCTTGATAATCAGCCATCCATTTCAGTATTGCCTTCAGTTCATAGGCGTCAGTCGGCGAAAGGACGACTATCCGAGGCATTACCCTCATTATGGCCAGGTCCTGAAAGCACATATGAGTGCCGCCGTTTGGACCAGCAGTAATTCCGGGCATGGTTCCCACAATCTTAACGTTCCTTCCAGCATAAGCGACCGAGATAGTAATTTGGTCGTAGACTCGACGGGTGGCAAAGGGCGTAAAACTGGCACAGAAAGGAATCTTGCCTGTTGTGGAAAGGCCGGCAGCGATACCGATCATATTGGCTTCTGCTACCCCGCAGTCAAAGAATCTCTTTGGGAAGGCTTCTTTAAATACTGTAGTACCAGAGGCCTTCATTAAATCTGCCTCCAGAACAACAATCCTTGAATTTTCCCTGGCCAGTCCCACCAGGGTTTCTCCATAGACTTGCCGCAGTTCCTTTTCGTGCAGTTCCATAATTTTATTTAATAGGGCCAATCAAAATCTTCCAATTCCACTGCCCGGACAAACTCTTGATGACTCTTTTCGTCTGGCACTTTAATGTTGTGAGATTCAATTTTGTTTTCAAAGAGAGGGTGTCCTTTGGCCTTAATAGTGTGGGCAATAATCATCTTAGGCTTTTCTTTAGTGGCAATTGCTTGGTTGAGGGTTTGATAGAGATCGTTCCAGTCATGGCCGTCCATTTCAAAAACCTCCCAGTTGAAAGCGAGCCATTTGTCCACCAGGGGTTCTAAATTCAAAACCTCCTTAGTGGGACCATCTATCTGCAGTTTATTGTAGTCTGTGATGGCAACCAGATTATCCAGATGGTGATGTCCGGCAAAGAGGGCTGCTTCCCAAATCTGGCCTTCGTCCGATTCACCATCTCCGATTATACAGAATACCCGGTAGCCTTTTCTGTCCATCTTTCCGGCAAGAGCCATCCCGACAGCAGCCGACAGTCCCTGACCAAGAGAACCGGCGGTCATATCTACCCCTTTAGTTAGAAGCATATCGCAGTGGCTGGGAAGAGTTGTTCCGTTAACGTTGAGCGTCAGCAATTCCTTTACTGGAAAGTACCCTTTGTATGCTAGGGCAGTGTAGAGAACCGGACCGGCATGACCCTTAGAGAGTACTAATCTGTCTCGGTCTTCCCAGGTCGGGTTTTCCGGGTTAATACGCATAATGCGCCAGTAGAGAGTTATCACTATCTCCACCAAAGATAGGCTTCCGCCCAAATGGCCGGAACCTGATCG
Source organism: uncultured bacterium (assembly GCA_964587375.1). Taxonomy (GTDB): domain Bacteria; phylum Ratteibacteria; class UBA8468; order MWAK01; family MWAK01; genus CAZPLE01. The sequence goes on along the minus strand of CAZPLE010000013.1, from coordinate 1,214 downwards.
GCAGATGATGTCGGTGATGATATAACGGAACTCAGCGGCTAACCTATTATATGTTTTTTCATCGAATTCGTTTTGCATATTATTACGTTCCTCCCTTCTTTGTTAGAAACCTGCTAGCTGCACCACTCCATAAACGATGCATCCTAAAATTATTGATGTTGCCACGGTCATTACCACTCCAATGGAAGCCATATCCCTGATTGAAAAATGGCCTGCCGAATAAGGAATGATACTGGTGGGCGTTTCCGTTACTAGGATAAAGGCGGTAGAGGCTGAAAAAGCGGCAGGAACCGCTAAAAACCAAGGACTAACCTTTAAAGTAACAGCCATGGCAATCATCAGCGGTACCATTACGGCACCAGTAACGGTGTTGCTGGAGAAACAGAGATGGATTATACTGACCGTTAAAACAGCAAAGATTGCTAAAGCCAAAGGAGGCAGGATTTCAACGCGTAGCCGGTGGGCGATTGTCCAGGTTAACCACCTGGCTGCCCCTGTCTCAAAAGCGACCTTACCCAGAGCAAGCCCGGCTGTAATCAGAATAATCTCGCCCCAACCAACCTTCTTTTCGGCAGCTTTCCAGTCGAATATCGCCAAACCCGGGAGGAAGAGTAGAATTCCACCCAACAACGCCGCCGCTTGCATTGGGATATCAATCCTGCCTCCAGTGATTCTCTTTAGGTATGGTCCGCTCAGCCACAACGCAACTACGAAGAAGAAGATGATAAGGATAGCCACTTCCACCCCGGAAATAGACGTCGGCATTTCATCTCTTAAATACTGAAGATGCAATTCCTTTATCTCGCTTGGGAAAAAATGGACAATAATTAACCAGGATATGGGTAGAAGCAAAATAATAGTCGGGATGCCGATGGCCATCCACTGTAAGAAGCTTATTTCCAAACCAGCATATCTTTGCAATAGATTGATTGCCAGGACATTACTACCGCTGCCAACTGGTGTTCCCATTCCTCCGATCAGTGGTCCCCAAGCACAGGCCAAGAGCAGCGATTTGCCGAAGTTGCTTTGCATAGGAATACAATCCGCTTTTTTTAAAACCTCAACCGCCAGCGGAGTGAGAAGTGCTGCAGCTGCCACTTCGGTAATCCACATAGCGCTGAAAGCGCCGAGCACTAGAAAGACTAAGACAATTTTGTCTGGTTGCGTGCCAGCCCGGATGATTAAAAGCCGTGAGAAACGGGTGCTCAGGCCGG
>CAZPLE010000012.1:0-5154 GCA_964587375.1 uncultured bacterium | reverse complement strand
AGGCAGGCTATGAGAGTATTATGATCAACTGCAACCCGGAGACGGTCTCCACCGACTATGATACCTCAGACCGACTCTATTTTGAACCCCTGACTCTGGAGGATGTACTCAATGTGGTGGAAAAAGAAAAACCCATCGGCGTTATTGTCCAGTTTGGTGGTCAGACACCGCTAAACCTTGCCATCCCACTGAGGAAACAGGGTGTAAAGATACTTGGGACCAGCCCGGATTCCATAGACCGCGCCGAAGACCGAAAAAGGTTCAGCCGCCTCTTAAAGATGTTATTCCTCTCGCAGGCGCCAAGCGGAACTGCTTTCTCATTTGACCAGGCAAGACGGATCGCTTCGAAGATTGGCTATCCTGTGCTGGTGAGGCCCTCATATGTATTAGGCGGCAGGGCAATGGAGATTGTTTATGATGACCAATCCCTGGCAGAATTTATTTCAAAAGCCGCTGAGGTTTCACCCGAGCACCCGATTTTGATAGACAAATTTTTAGAGGATGCTGTAGAGATAGATGTGGACGCTGTCTGCGATCAGAAGACGGTGGTAGTTGCTGGTATTATGGAGCACATAGAGGAGGCTGGTGTCCACTCCGGAGACAGCGCCATGGTTCTGCCCCCTTACGGCGTTTCGGAAAAGATATTGAATGAGATAAGGGAAGCGACCAGAAAACTTGCTCTGACACTGAGAGTCTGCGGCCTTATCAACATTCAGTATGCGGTTAAGGACGAAAAGGTTTATGTCTTAGAAGTTAACCCCCGTGCTTCCAGAACCGTTCCATTCGTGAGTAAAGCCATTGGTGTTCCCCTGGCAAACATCGCCACCAAACTTATGTTGGGCAAAACCCTGCAAGAGACTGGATTTACCAGAGAGGTCAAAACAAGGCACTTTGCGGTCAAGGAGTCTGTCTTTCCCTTTAACCGGTTTACAAATATTGACGCGGTTTTGGGTCCGGAGATGAAGTCTACTGGTGAGGTTATGGGTATAGACTATTCTTTTGAACTTGCTTATGCCAAAAGCCAATTGGCTGCTGGCCAGAAATTACCACTTTCCGGCAATATCTTCTTAAGCGTGCGGGATAAAGACAAACCATCCTTGGTTTCTATCGCCAGGGGTTTTGAAGAACTTGGGTTTCAACTTCTGGCAAGTGCTGGAACCGGTAAGTACTTGGAAGCACACGGGATTGCCTGTAAAATAGTCCCCAAGATATATGAAGGCAGACCAAATGTCGTGGATTATATAAAGAACGGAGAGATAGCCCTGGTAATAAATACCCCTTCTGGGAAGAAGCCAAGGAAGGACATAACATCCATCAGAGCCATAGCGGTTCACAGAAATGTACCCCTGGTGAGTACTATTCCTGGTGCGAAGGCAACACTTTTAGCCATTAAGGCGCTCAAGACGCAAGAATTACAGGTAAAAGCCCTCCAGGAGCATCATCAAGAAATAAAGGGATAAAAATTGGAAGAAGATGAAAAGGATTAAAATCAAGGCAGGTAAAGTAGAAGTGGTTGCTCAACTGAACGATTCTGCCACCGCCAGGCGCATCTGGGAGAGTCTGCCCATTTCCGCTTCTGTCCGGACCTGGGGTGAGGAGATCTATTTCCCTATCCCGGTGGCGGTGGTGCCCCAGAATCTGGTGGATATTGTGCAGAAAGGCGACCTTGCCTACTGGCCTGACGGCAGATGTCTCTGTATCTTCTTTGGCCCCACCCCGATCAGTTCTGGCGATGAAATCAAACCTGCCAGCAGTGTGGAGGTTATTGGCAAGGTGCTTTCGCAGCCAGAAGAATTTAAGGCTGTTTCCTCCGGAGAGAAGATTATTCTTCAAAAGGCTGACGGCGACTAATAACTGCTCTTTGTGCTTTTCTTGTCAGCAACACCTATTTCAAATTTTCCGCCAGAAAATCAAAGGCTTTTCTGCCGAAGAACCGGTGGCCGCCGGAGCAAATCTCCCAGTCAAACCTCTCTTCTGCACCAAAGAACGTAAAGATTTTTTTGGCCTTTTCTATCCCTTCTTTCACCCCGACCACTGGGAAGAGTTGGTCCTGCTTTCCGGCTTCAATAAAAAGGGCGCGGGGGGCTATCAACCCGGCCACATCATACATTTCGCCGTAGCGCAGAATGCCGGGTAGATAATTGTCTATACAATGGGCCAAAGAGAAGATACTGTGGTAGAAGGTACAAAAAGAGCCACTTACTATTGTAGTCTTGATTCTGGTATCCAGCGCCGCAGAATAGAAAGCGACTGTTCCGCCTCCTGAAATTCCCATTACTCCAATCTTCTCCTTCGCTATCTCCTTTCTGCTCTCCAGATAGTCAATTGCCCGCATTACATCATATACCCTCCAGCCGATCATCGTTTCTCCCATTAGGAGCAAGGAACCGGATAAAGGATAGCAGGATGTTACCCTTGGTCCTTTTTGGCGGAAAGTCTTTTCTTCGCGGCGGTGGCCAAAGCCTAACATCTCCACCGCTAGAACCGCAAATCCCCTTTTTACGGTCTGAAGGGCAAAATCCATCATATAGCCAGACGGTTTTTGGCGCATCGTTCCGTCCTTCTTAATTCCGACCAGGTCATCAACCCCTCTTCCGTGTCCTGGCAGACAGACCACACAAGGGAGAGGAGGATGGCAGTTTTGGGGAAGGAGAAGGTATGAGAAGACCTTCATCTCCTTTCGGGAATAAAAAGAGAGAGTCTCTCTGGTGTAACCAGGGAATACTCTTTTGTCTAAAATCTCCGGATTCAAGGGACAAGGCTCTCGTTGAGAAAAATTTCCAAGCAGGCTAAAAAGTTTCTTTCGCCACCGTTTCTGCCATTGTAAGGTTTCCTTTCTCCCTTTGGCCCGGAAGGAAAATTCTCTCTCCAGGGCAAAATAAGCCTTACTTATTTCCGGAAAAGGGTCAAAGTTGATTTCCCTGCTTTCCATATAATTCCTCCCCTTATCATCCGAGAATTGTAAATTATCTGTCAGCCAGAAGTCAAAAACTGTTCCTTTCCTTTCTTCACCCCTGTTCTTGCGGGAAAGTTTATTTTATCATAGAAAAGATGGCGTAATAAAGACCTTTGGTGACTTCAGCAAGGATGGGGTAATTCAGTTTTTCATAGGTATCTGTCGGCTGGTGATAATGGGGGTTGCGGTAAAAAGCGGTGTCGGTAACCATTACGGCTGGGTACCCTTCCTTCCAGAAAGAAGCATGGTCCGAAAAATCAATTCCCGGAATGATTCTGGGAATGGAGATGCCCCATACCTTCACCTGAGAATGGTTGCGGAATTCTCTGGTTATTCTTTCTGTCAAACCTCTATATCGGGGAGCACCGACTATCGCCAAGTAATAGCCTGCAGCCGGATAGAACAACCCCATAATCCTTGAAGGAAGGCTACGTTTCTTTAATTCTCTTGTGTAAAAACCGATACATTCTAAAGAGACCATGCCAAAGATACTCTCCCCTTTTCTTTTGCATTCTTTGGCGTAAACTCTGCTCCCCATAAGTTCTGTGCCGAAATACGGTGGCTCCTCCGAAGCAAACGCCACAAATCTTATGCTCTTGTCCGTTTCCAATCCGGAAAAGAGATTGGCCAATGCCAGCAATACGCTTACACCGCTTCCGTTATCATCGGCTCCAGGAGTACCTAAAGCGGTATCGTAATGAGCGCCAACAACAAAGATTTGGTTCGGGTATCTTTTACCCCTTTTTTCCGCAATAATATTTCGCACTACCTTCCCTTCCAGAAGATAGGTTTGAAAACTGGGATTATAGCCATAATCTTTGAATTCACTCGCGATGTAATCAGCCGCCGCCATCAGGTTTTGATACCAATAGAGATTTCTCTCCCCAATTACCTGGGAAATTTTTATCACCTTTTCTTGTAAACTGGCCTCCAGATTCTCCATAGGGGTGGGATCATTTAGAAAGACTGAAACAAGAAAGACCAAAAGATACCCTGCTTTATTAATAATCACTGCTGAGAAGATGTAGGTTTCCTATCCTTACCCTCTTTAGTCCCGCTGCCCTTGCGCTCTTCAGACAACTTTCTGCATCTTTTTTGGAGGTAGTCGGTAAATCAGACATACAAAATTGAGGGGAAAAGGCAAGAAGAGTATAGGGAATCTCTGGATTCAGGGAAGCGATAAACGCAGCGATATTTCCAACCTCTACCTCATCTACATAACCGGGAATAAGCAAGGTGCTGGCCACCAGAAGAGGTGGTGTTACTCTCTCTTCTATCCTTCGGGCCACACGGCAAAAGTTCTCAAAAGTTGGCTGGTTGTCTTGGCCGCAAAGGGCAAAGTGCACTCTTTTATCAAATGCTTTGAGGTCAAATTTTATACATCCACCTGATTCTAAAGAGATATCGACCATTTGCTCTAAAAGAGAAGGAGCCATAGTTCCGTTGGTCTCCCAGCAAATGCGCAGGATTCTGTTTCTCTTTTCTTTAAGGATTAACCGGGAAGTTAGAAGAGAGTGGAGCAATTGAGGGCTGGGGTCGCCGCCAAAATAACAGATACAGCTGGTTTTGCTATCTACGGCTCCAGCAAGCTCTGATGGTTTTACTCTTTTGTCTGAAAATGCCAGCCTGCGAAAATGCCAGTTTTGACAAAAGAGACAATTAAAGGAGCAGGCTTGATAAAAAACAGCCAAATTCTTATAGCCATATTCTGGTCCTTCCAGATAAGAAAATTTGGGATAGCCCACACCTGTTCCTCCTGGGCAGACCCAGTCCGCCACACAATTAGTGGGAAGGGTCTCGTAATAGAAGGAGAGGTTTCCTTCTGTTGTCTCTCCGCCCACCAGCCTTCCTGCCTGATTTTTCCTCAGTCCGCAATACCCCATTTCTCCCTCTGGTATCTGACAGTGATTGGCACATATCCCACAGGGAATTCCGCCGGCAGCCTTTGGTGGTTCTAAGGGAAGGTTGAATCTCCTCCTTGTCCAGTGGTGGACTTTCTTTATCTGTGGCAAGACCTCTTTAAAATCCTCACGAATACACTGGACACAAAGAGACAGGGGTTCGGAGATTAAGTTTGACTCCTTACCGCAATGAATACATTTACCCATCAGATTTCCTCTTCTTTTACTTTTTACTCACCGACAGAAGGTAAAGATTCCTTCCTCCAGCGCCAAAACCTCTTTTCTTCTATTATACCT
>CAZPLE010000011.1:0-3577 GCA_964587375.1 uncultured bacterium | reverse complement strand
AGAACCGGCTGATTAAGAGTCAGCTGCTCTACCAATTGAGCTAACGGCGCTTTTTTCAGTTTTTTCAATCTTATTCATTTTATATTACCCCTCGCAAACAGTCAAGATTTTGACACTTTTTATCTTTTTCCGATAAAATATTTTCCGTTATGGAAAAAATGAAACCCAGAATCCTCAGGAGCGTGGAAGACAAGCAGGTTATCTTAAAGAATATCCGTGAGAAAGGACCAATCAGTCGTAGCACCATCCATCAGATTACCGGATTGCGTCTGGCTTCTATTACCTATGGAGTGCGCGAACTGCTCAGCGAAGGTCTTATACAGGAGATTAAAAAGGTTAAACTTCACACTGGAAGAGCAGGCCGAAACCATATACTTTTGGACTTGAACCCCGATGCCAGATATGCCATTGGTGTAGAACTGAAATATGGGAGCATTTACCTTCTGCTCTTAAATCTAAAAGGGAATCTCATTAAGAAAAAAGAGGTTAGATATCAGATAGGGTTGGAGAAGTTCCAGATTCTAAACCTTCTCCAAAAGGCAATCACCGAGTTTGTAAAAGAGGTGAAGATCCCTCTGAAAAGAGTAGTTGGTCTGGGATTTGTAGACCCTGGACTTGTTGATGTCAAAAGGGGTATGTCGCTCTTTTCCACCTTTCTTTCTGGATGGAAGGATGTGCCCACCAAACACTTCCTGGAGGAAGCGCTGAAGATTCCAGTCCATCTGGTGGGTACTTCCCAGGCAAGGGCAATTGCCGAAAGTATTTATGGTGCAGGCAAGGGTTGTAACGATTTTCTTTGCGTGGAATATGGCCAGGGTATTGCCTGCGGAATTGTGAGTGGGGGCCATTTAGTCCGAGGCGCTTTGGAAACAGCCGGCGAACTGGGGCATTGCCATTTTCCAGAAAACAAAACACCCTGTCATTGCGGAGGGTTTGGCTGCCTGGAAGCAATCTGCGCACTACCCGCCCTTGCCAGGAAAGCAAAGATGCTTATGAAGTTAGGTGCGGAAACCATCTTGCTGAAGTCTACTGGTGGCTTACCAGAGAAGGTGACCGGATTGATGATTCTGGATGGTTTCCAAAAGAATGACCGACTCTGCCAGCAGATTTTGGAGGAGGCAGCCTATTATCTGGGTGCTGCTATTGCTAACGCCGTAAACCTCTTTAATCCAGAACTGGTTATTTTTGACCAGACCCTTGCCCGGGCAGGGGAATACTTTCTGGAGCACTTAAAACACATCATCCGCCGGGAGTCACTCCCTGGAGGAGAGTATTTAAAATTTGCTATCTCCAGATTGGGAGAAGAAGCCGGTTCCTTAGGTGGAGCAACTCTGGCCCTTGATGATTTTTTTGTCAGATACGGAAGAGAGGGGTCTTATGAAGAAAAAGCCGCAACTGATGGAGAACTTGACTGTTAAGGAGGTTAAAGAAGCCATTAAAAGAGGTGAGGTGGTCTTAGTACCATTAGGAATTTGCGAACAGCATGGATTCCATCTCCCCTTATCCACCGACAGCCATAACGCTTTTGAAATCTGCAAAGGTGCTTCGGCTGAAACCGGAGCGCTGGTAGCACCGGTACTGAACTATGCCTTCTCTGGAGGAACGCTTCCCGGAACGATTAATATCAGTCCACCAGTCGTTTCGCTCCTGGTCGCCGATATCCTTTCTTCGTTGGGTCAGCAAGGTTTTAAAAAGATAGTACTGGTGCTGGGGCATGGTGGCACAGAAAATGAAAGGGCCGTTGAGAGCGGCATAGATTCTTTTTTGCGAAAGCGCCTACCAGACAAGAGTATCGTAATCGCCCTTTTTCGATTCTGGAAGGAATCAAAGATTATCAAAAAGGCTTTTGCAGAAAAAGACTTTCATGCCGGTTACATAGAGACCTCACTGATGCTCTACTGGCATCCGGAACTGGTAAAAAGGCCGGTTAAGGACAAACCAGCCATTGTTAGAATGATGGAAAGAGACCAGGATGGTTATCAGATTAAGGAAAGACCAGTTGCGGATGAATCGGTCTATCCTTATATCAGTCAGCATCCTGGGATAAGGGTAGGTGTCATGGGTTATCCCGAAAGGGCCAGTCGAGCATTGGGAAGAAAGGTATCTGAGGAAGCGGTCAGGTTATTGGCTAATCTGATCAGACGCCTTAAATAGTTTGAAGACTTGACAGGATAAAAAATTTAGGGTATAAATAAATTACAAAAAAGTAAATAATAACGAAAGGGGGTGAGAAAAGAGGAAAGAGAAGAGAGGTTTTGGGTAGTAAAAGATAGCAGTTTTTAATCGTTAGGTAATTGAAGGAGGCAAAGATGTCAAAGATAAAGAGGTTAGGGTTTACCCTGATTGAACTGCTAGTGGTCATCGCCATCATCGCTATTCTGGCAGCGATGTTGCTACCAGCACTCAGTCAGGCAAGGGAGAAAGCCAGGCAGGCATCCTGTATGAACAGTCTAAAGCAGTTGGGCCTGGTGATAGCGATGTACACCCAGGACTATGAGGACTTTCTGCCTGGTGGCTGGTGGGGCCCAGGCGTTACTGGTACTTACACCTGGGGATACTGCCTCTACAAAGCAGGCTTGATTCCGGACAATAACCTGATGCGCTGGGGTTGTCCGACCAACAGCAAGTTGGGTATTATGCTGACCGGAAACTCCAGTCTTGGAGATAATACCCAACTGATTCCTGTAAAGAAGATCACCAGGATTAAGAACCCTGCCGGCATCTTACTGGTTGCTGATGGCATCAACTTTAACTACGGCGCAGTTGGCGCTCCATTTACTTGGGGTCCAACCTTTGTTACGCATGAATGGATGCGGCAGGATTTTGGAGGTGGCATAGGCCCACGGGGGCACAAAGAATTCCTCAATATCTTATGGTGTGATGGCCACGTAACCGCCTTGAAGAAAGAGGTGGTGGATGCCAACTCCTATGCCATCTGGTATTCTGACGGAGATGGCTATTCTCCTGGCGGTTAAGGCGGTTTGAGCCTGTAAGATCGGGAAGTGAACCTACCGGCTGCGGCACAAAGGTAACGTCGCAGCCGGTAGAATTATGTTTATGATAACAAGAAAAGTAGGAGGTGTTATGTGTCGTTCCTTAATCAGTATCTTAACCCAATTGGTTGTTATCCTCTTCTTATTTTCACTCCCGGAGAGTCTCTTTTCGGCCACACCACCTGTGTCTTTTTCATTTGGCCGATTGGGTGTCAATATTCCTCCAAAACTGAACCCACCTGCGGTAAAGGTTCTTCCGGTATCTCCAAAGGTAAAGATGGAGGGAAAAAGGCTACGGTTGGAGAATACCCATTACTTTCTGGAGTTGGAACTCTTCCCTAACTTGACCATCACACGCATCTTCCATAAGCATACCGGTACTGAATGTTTGACTAAAGAGAAGAATCAAACCAGGATATTTTTTATTCAAGTAGGGGAAAAGTGGCTGGAAAATAAAGATTTTCAGACCGAAAGGTGCGAGGTCAAAAGCAACCAGGCAACCATCTCTTTCTCTTCCATCAACCATTTGTTGGCAGGCAAACTCCACCTGTCCATTGATGCTTCTCAGGAGGTCTCTCTTTCTC
>CAZPLE010000010.1:0-7327 GCA_964587375.1 uncultured bacterium | reverse complement strand
GCCAAAGCCTTCAACCGCTTTCACCACCCGGTCATCATCAGTAGCCACAATAACTTCATGCAAGATTTCACACTTACTCGCTTGCTGGTACACATATTCAATCAGCGGTTTGCCCTTCACTAAAGCCAGCACCTTACCCGGAAAACGTTTTGAGCGGTACCTGGCTGGAATAATACCCACTATTTTCATCTTCTGCTCCTAAAAGTCTATTTTCTCTTTCTATTTACCGTGAGTGCTCTCCTTTGGGAAAGTTCTTTTATAATCTCTTGGGCAACCTCTTCTGACGATTTGCCGGTAGTATCAATACAGATGTCGCTCTGACGGTAGACTGGCAGACGTTCTTTTAAAAGTTCTTTAATCGCTCTTTCCTTATCTTTTCCAGAGAGAAGAGGTCGGCAAGGACTGGATCTTTCAATACGTTTCTTAACCTCTTCAGAGGAAGCCATTAGGGCAATAAGAATCCCATTCTTTTTCAATCGGGCGCGGTTTTCTAAGTCCATTACCGCACCACCACCGGTGGCAATCACTACATTATCCTTATCTGCCACTTCAGCTATAACCTCTTTCTCCAGAGCCCGAAAAGATGGTTCCCCTTCTTTAGAAAAGATCTCGGGAATCGATCTTCCCGCTCTTTCTTCTATGAGAGCGTCAGTGTCATAAAAATCAAGGTTTAACTTTTGGGCTAAGACCTTTCCGGTAGAGGTCTTTCCAGTGGCCATAAATCCAGTCAGGACAATCTTCATAGACGAGATTTAATCTCGGCAATACTATCTCCACCAAATTTTTCCAGAAAAGCATCAGCAAGGACAAGAGCGGTTACCGCTTCACCCACAACCGCCGCAGCTGGAACCGCACAGATGTCAGAACGTTCCTTGTGTGCCTGCGTTGGTTGTCGGGTGGTTATCTCCACAGTACTCAACGGCCTGGAAAGGGAAGATATGGGCTTCATCGCTGCCCGAATAACCAGCATCTGTCCATTGGTAACCCCACCTTCCAAACCTCCGGCGCGGTTTGTCTTGCGATAAAAACCTTTCTCTGAAGAATAAAAGATTTCATCCTGAACTTGAGAACCAAAGAGTGTCGCCGAATGAAAGGCATCTCCTATCTCCACCCCTTTCACCCCAGGAATGCTAAGTAATGCCTGCGCCAGAAGACCATCAAGCCGCAGGTCCCATTGAGTGTAACTACCCAACCCGACAGGTAATCCGGTAGCCTTCACTTCAAATATGCCACCTAAGGAATCGCCATTCTCCTTCGCCTGTTTTATCAGCGCTACCATCTTGGCTTCGGCCGAGGGAGAAAGGCATCGGAGGATAGACTCTTCTATCGTCTGATAACCATCAGGAGGAGAAAAAGCTGAATTATCTTTGACTGACCCTATCTGAATAACGCGACTGTAAAGGTTGATACCAAAGAGCGCAAGCATTTTCTTGACCACCGCACCCGCAGCCACCCTGGCAACGGTCTCTCGGGCACTGGCGCGTTCAATAACGTTGCGGATGTCTCCAAAACCGAATTTTATGCTTCCCGCAAAGTCGGCATGTCCGGGCCGGGGTGCGGTAAGAGCAAAACCCTCTTCGCCCGGCTCAACGGCCATCACCTCTTTCCAGTTTTCCCAATCACGGTTGCGAACCAAGAGAGCCACTGGACTGCCCAAGGTCTTTCCTTTGCGAACCCCAGCAAGAATCTCCACCCTATCTTTTTCAATCGCCATCCGGCCACCCCGGCCAAAACCCCTTTGTCGCCGGGCAAGGTCGGCATCAATCTCCTCTCTGGTAACCGATAACCCAGCCGGGAGACCCTCAATTATCACCAGCAACGCTGGACCGTGACTTTCACCCGCCGTAAGAAATCTGATTCTTCGCATGGTCATTCCTCTTCTTTTTTAAACCGAACTTTAACGAATATCTTTCTTCTTAAAAAGGTATTGGTCTCTATCCTCACGGCACAAAAACCGAGACCGTGGTCTGACCAGAGACAACCCCTTGAAAAGGTCCGGTATCCCAGGTTACCGTAGCGGTATAGACCTCTCTACCGGAAGGGATGGCTCCCTTCAGGGGCGCCTGCCACCTAAACCGATAACCCGCTTCTTGATTGGCAGGGGTTGACTCCAGCGACATATCACCTTCAACCACCACCTTACCTTCCTTATCCGAAATGATGATGTGCGGAAGGGTCTCTTTCATAATTTTCTGTTTCCAGTCGCTGCCGGTAGAGCGGCCAAACAGGTTAGGGGCTTCTTCCACCAGAAATCGCACGTAGATCTCCTTTGCTTGACCCTGGAGTCTCATTACGAGTTCTATCTCCTTGCCCGCCTGGTACTCCTCTTTTTCAGAAAAAAGATCCATTTTAAAAGGAAAAGCTAAAGATACCTCCGTTGGAAATCTGTCGGTAGTTAACACCGGTTCCGGAGAGTAACCGAAAAACTCCGCCTGCCACATAAGGTTTTGGCTGTCGGAGAGAATCAAGATTCCTTCCTCTACCTTTACCTCTACGCGGGCACCTCTCCGAAAAGCCACTGGCCCCCGAAGAAAGAGCATACGGAAACGGTTGTCGGCACCAAAAAGGACCTCTTTTGTCTCCTTCTCAATCTTAACTTTATTATTATATTCAACTTGATACCGAACCGTCGCCTTGCCGGAGGGCGTGGCCGCTCCTTCGGAAAACTGCAGGATGCTCAAATATTCTCCAGAAGGGGGAACCTCAAGTGCATAGAGGGTGCCGAAAAGGTTCACTGTCTTTGCCAAAAGAAGTAGTTCTGAACTTTCTTTGGTAATGTCAAATTTTCCATCGCGGTTAAGGTCAATTAGCATTATATCCTGCTGGTAATCATCAAACTTTCCGTTAGGGGGGGTTGAGTCGTAGATGGCAATTCGGAAGTCTTTCCCCACCGGAAAGGTTACCATACCGGTTCGGTAACCAACATTTTCCAGGTAGAAGGTCTCCGTCTCCAGATCGCAGGTAATCTTCACGAAATAATCTTCAAAGGCGGCTCCAGGGTAGTTCATCCGTAAGGATGCGCTGGAAAAAGAAAGGAGCGTCTTCCGGTAGAGACCCCCTTCCCTCGGCCTGGCAAGAAGGGGTCTTTCCGCTCGTAAGTTTCCGTCAGCATCAGAGTCTATATAAAGCAAATCACCATCCAGTACAAAGAGAAACCTGTTTTCAGGACTTCCGGCCAGAAGGATGACTCCGTAAAAAGGGGAAGAGGTTCGGTAAACCGGCTCTCCCTTCAAGCCGGAGGGAGGGAAGCGGAAGAGCCTCCCGGAGACTTTCTCTTTTACGAGAGGAAGGAGGTCATCGGGTAAAGGTTCGGAATTAAGCACCACAATCTGACCAGGAAACTGAGCACTAATAAGCAAAGGCAGAGAAAGAAAAAGAGCAAGAAGAAAAAGGGAGTTCTTCATCTTAAATAGCCACTGCGCTTCGGGGGACAACAACGATGCCTGATTCGGTCACGGTAAAGCGCTTGCGGTCTTCATTCAGGTCATAACCAATCTGAAACCCTTCTGGAATCTTTACGTACTTATCAATGATCGTTCTTTTTATTTTGGCGTTTCGGCCAATCTCTACCCCTTCCATTACGATGCTGTCCTCTATTCGGGCATAACTGTGGATAAAAACAGCCGGAGAGATGATCGAATGGGCAACAGTAGCACCGCTGATGATGGAGCCATTTCCGACAAGGGAATCGAGTATCTGGCCACAGCGGCCTGGTTCGCGAAATACCGTCTTAGCCGGCGGCAGAGGGTGTTGGTAGGTCCGGATAGGCCAGTTTTGGTCGTAGAGGTCAAGTTTTGGGGTGACTGCTACCAGATCCATATTGGCTTCAAAATAGGCGTCTATCGTGCCTACGTCCCGCCAGTATCTCTCCTCCCCTTTCTGCCAATCCTGAAAGGGATAGGCGAAGACCTTTTTGCCCTCTTTTACCATTCGCGGTAAAATGTCCCTTCCGAAGTCGTGGGTACTCTCTTTTATCTTGGCATCCGCGATTACTTCTTTCACCAGGGTTCTGGTATCAAGGTAATATATCCCCATGGAGATCAGGCACCGGTCGGAACGACCGGGAACCGGCTTGGGAGCGGTGGGCTTCTCCTCAAAAGAGACGACCCGGTTTTCTCCATCCACCTCCACCACGCCAAAGCGGGAGGCAACAAAGATAGGAATATCCATTACCGCCACGGTTATGTCGGCATTTCGGTAAGCATGGAACTCCATCATCGGTCGATAATCCATCTTATAAATATGGTCACCAGCCAGAATTAAGACATACTGGCTCCGCTCCCTCTCCAGGGTGTAGATATTCTGGAAAACTGCGTCCGCAGTGCCCCGATACCAGTCATCGCTGATGCGCTGCTGCGCGGGTAGAATAGTCACGTGTTCGCCCAACTCCGGACTCAAGATTGACCAGCCCAGCCGGATATGACGATCCAGAGAGATAGACTTATACTGGGTAAGGACAAATATCCGGCGCAAACCGGAATTGATGCAATTGCTTAAGGGAAAGTCTATGATCCGATAGTTCCCGCCGAAAGGAACTGCAGGCTTGGCACGGTCCTTGGTTAGCGGATAAAGCCGTTCCCCTTTTCCGCCTGCGAGAAGAAAGACGATGGTATCAAACATATCTTCTACGTTACTCCTTTTCCAGAAGAGTTTTGATCTTATTTTTTAACTCTCCAAGGTCCGGAGACTTCAGAACATAAGCGTCTGCTGCCCAAGAAAGAAAATTGTCGCGGTAACAATCGAAAGCGGTATAGAGAATAACCGGCAGACCCGGGCTGGCAGAAAGCGTCCGGCCCAGAACTTCCAACCCATCCATCTGGGGCATACGAATGTCAAGAATCACCAGGTCAAACTTTTTCTTCCGAATCTGTTCCAGAGCCTCCAGCCCATCACTTGCTAAGGTTACCTCCCAACCTTCCGCTTCCAGTTCTTTCTGGCAGACCAACCGCTGGGTCGCATCATCATCTACCATCAGTATCTTTGCCATAACTCTCTCCCTTCTTTTCCCTTGGAAGGAAAACAGTAAAGGTGGTGCCTTTTCCTTTGCCTCCACTGGTTGCAGAGATTCGGCCTCCACCCATTTCTATAATCTGCCGGGCAAAAGCCAGACCCAAACCACTACCTCCGGAACGAGTGGTATAAAAAGGCTCAAAAATTTTCTCCAGGTCGCTTTGCTCAATGCCGACTCCGTTGTCAGAAATCTTCACCTCCACGAAACTCTCGTTCCAACCCGTTTCCAAGGTTATCTTCCCGTAAGGAAGCCCGGTGATGAAGTAAATGCTATTTTCAATGATGTTGGTCAGCGCGTGTTGTAATTGTTCCGGGTCAGCGTTAACCCGAGGGGTTCCTGATGTAAGCCGAAAATGGAATGCTACTTCTTTCCGTCCTTCAGCCAAGAGGTCTTTCTGAATCTCCTGACAGGTATCTTTAAGAAGGCTCTCTATATCGCAAGGCCTCTTCCGCTGTTCTCCAAAGCGGGCAAAGGAAAGGTTTCTATTCAAGAAACGGTTCAAATGAATAACCTTGTGGTAAATCATCTCGCTCTCTTTTTTTACTTCTCGGCTATCTTTACTATACCGGTTTATGACTTTCGCCAGCCCGCCGATGGCAGAAAGAGGTTCGCGAATTTCATGGCTGATATAGGCAATCGCCTGGCCTATAGTTGCCAGATGTTGACTGCGTAAGAGCCTCTGCCGCGCTTCGGAAAGGCTGCGGTTTGCTTCTTCCAGTTCCTGTACTTTCTCCTTCAAGTCTTGGTTGGTCTTGATCAGTTCTAAAATATTTCCGGCGCGCTGGGCATAAAGGACCAACAGTTGAACCTGACGTTCGTTTATTACCCTGCCCGAAAAAGCATTGTCTCCTAACAAAACCCCTACTGCTTCCCTCCGACCAGGAATGGGTGTGACTACCAATTGTGGTCCGGGAAATAGAGTTTTCAAAGCATCAGGAAGAAGGCCTTCTTCATATGGCGCAGAGAGAAGATAGGTCTCACCAGTCAGGAGGGAGCGCCAGCAGATATTGCCCTCCTGGAAGAGAAGAGAAAGAGAGACCACCAGCCGATGGAACTCTGCCTCTCGAGAAAGCCGGGAGTAACTAGAAAAAAGTTCTTCCAGAGAGGGATTTTCTTGCGCCAATTGAGACCAGATTCTATTTGCCTCTTCGCCGTTGGCAGGTCCAATGCCCATTTTGCCGACCAGATTTTTTCTCTCCTGATCAATAAGAAAAAGGGCGGCCCGAGAAAAGCTCAAGCCCGGACCGGCGGTGGCTGCGGTCAGAATGATAAAGAAAAGATTATCCAGGTCAAGAGTGGAATGGAGGGCTTCGTCAAGGTGATAAAGAAATCCAATCTCATCATCAGTCCAGAAGACCTTTTTGCTGACCGGTTTGACCATTCTCTCAGAGATAGATCTCAATCCTGGCCTTCGCCCGTAAACTGTTCTTATACCAGTCTTCAAAAGCCCGGTCTCTTTTTTGAGCCAGGATTAATTGACGCAGGAAGTCATCTTTTACCTGGGAGGTCTTGAGGTTAAATCTTTTCCGATAATCAGCAATCTCTTGGTCGGTTATCTTTATCTGCGCCTCATTCACCACACTTTTCATCAATTTTCTTAAAATGAGATTTTGTCGGATATTCTCTTCTATCTTGAGCCATTCATCCTCTGGGATTGCCGACACCAACTCCTGAAAACGCTTTTCGTCAAATTCGCCTTTTTCATTTCGGAAGGATGGGTCAGCCTTCACCGCCATAAGTATCTCTTGGTTGCTTACTCTGATACGGCGCCGTTTTGCTTCCTGTAAGAGGAGGACCTGACGAATCAGGTCTTCCAGCGCCTCTTTTTCTATCCTCCGCATCTCTTCGCTATTCTCAGCAGGCTCGGTGCCGAGCAACTGGCGATGCCGTTTCAGAATATCTTGAAGGTAAGTATAGTATCTCTCCCGGGTGATTCCTTCGCGGTTTACCCGGGCAACAAGGCTTTCCTTTGCTCCACGTATCTCCGACCCCACACCCCAGATAATAAAAGAGGGTATAACCACAACCGCCAGAGCCCAGAATATCCGTTTGGCAACCTTCTTTTTACCCAAAATCTTGATCATGGTTTACTTAAAACCTCCTCCTTAAATTCTTTTCAAGCCCCCAGGACGATGATGCACTCTCCCTTCACTTCGCTGCTTTGGAAGTAGTCAATTATTCCGCTCAGATGTCCGTGTTTTATCTCCTCAAACTTTTTGGTCAGCTCTCTGCAGATAGCTGCATCACGGTCACCCACCACTCCCAGCAGTTCACATAATGTCTTCTTCAGTCGGTAGGGTGATTCGTAAATAATGC
>CAZPLE010000009.1:0-7222 GCA_964587375.1 uncultured bacterium | reverse complement strand
ACAAGATCAACACTCCTTTTGATGAGACGGTTACCAAACCTCTCCAGAGGGGTTTCCGGAAAGGTTAAAAGCGGCAAACCCGCAAGGGAATCAAAGGTAGCGGTACTCCGAGAAACCTCATAATTTTCAGGCAGAAAAAAGAGTTTTAACCCCTTCTCCTTGACTCTTACCAAGAGTCTGGAGATCTTTTCGGGATGCAACCTTTCGGCAACAATGATTCCGGTCAATCCTGGATATACCTTAAGGAACTTCTGCCAGTCTTCATCAAAGAGACTATCCTGAGCGGATGGGTCTAAAAACCCTAAAATTTTGCAAGGGATTCTATGCCGGATAATCCGCTGGCTCAACTGGGCACTGGTCTGGGCGCTGCCCAGAATCAGAAAGCCGGCAGCACTGTCTATAAACTTACCGATTTGAAAAAGAACCATCCTTAAGAGATAAAGGAAGCCAAACGCTAAGACCACAGAAAGCCCCACCACCAGACGGGAAAATTCAACCTGCCGGTAGAAGAAGGTGCCACTCAAAAGGAGAACGGTCGCCCAGAACGTTCCTTGAATTAGCCGTAAAGCGACAATCAGAAATTCTGGAAAGTCATCTTGCCGGTAGAGACCAAAACCTTTTAGAATCACAACCCAGCCGATGGCAACCACAGCAGCCATCTTCACATACACAGAGAGCGGAGGCGGGGTACGGAAAGGAAAGAGTCCACTGTAAAACCGGAGGTAAAAGGCGAGCAGAAAGGAACCAAAGACTATGGCAGCATCCACTATTGGTAAAAGGCCTATCCGTCTCATCTCCTATTCTTATTATCTTTGTGCCTTATTTTTAAGCAAACTTTTTCGTATTCGGCTATTACCATTTCCCAGTTATAAAACTTCCTTATCCTTTCTGGAGCAACCTTTCGGTAATATCTTACCACTTCCGGATTGGCCAGACAATAACGCAACTTTTCGGCAAGCGCCTCTATCTCCTTATCAAAAAGGATGCCTGCGCCATCAATTACTTCCGCATTAAAGACGACACCCAGCGCCAGAACACAGCACCCAGCGGCCATTGCCTGGAGAAGCACCGGGTTTGTCCCGCCGACCTCATGTCCGTGGATATAAAGATAACAGTTAGCAAAAAGCACCTCAAGGTGGCCAGGCTCATAGACCGGTCCGAGAAACTGAACACCTTCTCCGCTACACTCCTTAAGCCTCTCAACGTAAGGACTTCTCCAGTTGGTCCCACCAACGATAACCAGACGCTTTTCGGTCTCTATTGTGCGGAAAGCCCTGATGACCAGGTCCGTATTATTTTCGGGCTCAAGCCTGGCTACCACCAGAAGATATCCATCCCTTTCCAATCCGTATCCTTCTAGCACCCTATCCTGTTCCTTTTGAGTAAACAGAGCCTCTTCCTTAACATGCGCGCCATATGGTATGAAGACGGTCTCCTTTCCATACTTGCGGCGGTAATAGGCCGCGATCGCCCTTGAGTCGGAAATGAGCGTTGCTCCAGAGAAACAAGCCAGCAATTCACAAGACCGGAGATATACCCGGGCAAAAGGTCCCCATTTTTTACGCTTCCATTCCAACCCATCGGTATTAAGGACTACCCTTTTTCTCAATAGTTGTAAAAGGAAGACTAAGGGTGCATTGGCAACGTTAAAGACCACAATCACCCCCACTGGATAGAAAAAGAGGAGATAAAGAAGAGAAAAGAGGGTGTGGGAGAAGGTATCGGTTGCCTTTCCCGGGATAGAAGGTGGAAAGATAAGGAAGAGGTTTTCTTCCCATTTTCTCTTAAGGGGAAAGAACCTTCCTCTCTCTTTTAGCATCTCCGGATAGAGATAACGGCGGCAAGCCACATATACCCGATGACCCCGCCGGGCAAAACCCTTTGCTAATTCTTCCGCCGCAGTTTCAAATCCGCCGTAACGTGCTGGTATCCCTCTGGTGCCGATAATCCCAATCTTCATTGTTCCTTTCCATCACCATTGCTAAGTATAACGCCACCACCATAATTAAAAGAAGGTCAAATGGCAGGCGGTAACGAATACGGGGATAGAAGATGGCGTGGACAGCAGCGCTGGAAAAGTAGAGCAAGATAAGGAGACCCTCAAACTGAGTGATCCTTAATCTTTTAGCCAGCAAGAGTCGGACGAGAAAGAGCCCCAAAAGCGGACCCCAGGTAAGGAGCATCACCACATCCTTCCATCGGGCTGCTTCACTCTTTGTCCCCAGTTCATTCCGGTAGTGAAAATAGTTCAGAAATTTCAAGAGATACAGTTCCACTGTTCTTCTTTTATGGTGAACCATAAATTCCAGTGCCTTTTGCCGGAAAAACCTGTCCCTGCCTATTTCGTCCAGATTCAGCCGGTTTGCTTCTGCCACGTATTTGCCGATATCCACATTCGTTCCGGCGTTGGGCCGGGTATGTTCGCTATTGCCCAAAAGGAGTACCACGCCAGAGTTAGAGTTTATAAAGACGAAGGACTTAAAGACCAGATAGTTCCTCAATATCCACAAACCGACCAGCAGAAAGGGAATGGCGGTTATGATTGCTATACTCCGAAACCTCTTTCTGACCCACCAGACCCAGACTATAAAAGGAAATAAGATAAGAAGAGCGACCGGGATAAAGAGAATGAGTATCCCGAAGAGTATTCCGATGATAATTTCCTTACCAAATGTTTCCAGGGAGGAAGAATTCCACCCCTCTGCCAGCCAGACAATGGTTAAGAGGATTGTGCCGGCAATCGTCTGTGGGTAGAGCATCCCCGCAGTGTAATAGAGAACCGGATAACAAACTACCAGGAGCGCTCCCACTGTTCCAGCAATTCCGGGTTCCTCTCGATCGAGGATGCGGTGAATCAAAAAGATGCTGAAAGCCAGGGAAACAAAATTCAAAAATCTTAAAAAGATAATCCCCGCACCAAAGAAGAGAAAGGAAGAAAGGAAGAAGGGGTATCCTGGACAATGGAAGGCGGTAGGGTTTATGCCGTCAAGGGAGCGCTGGAAGGTAATCGCTATATTCCGGGCGATGGAGTAATATTCGCTCTCGTCTATAAACCGGAAATGGCTGCCTAAATAGAGGGAGTAGACCAATCCGAAGGCCAGGGTATAGATGATGGTCCAGGTCAAGATTGTCCGCTGATGTTCTTTTAGAAATAAAAGCAATTTACTCAATGGAGCACCTCTGCAGCCAGACGGCTGGTTTAGAAAAATATCCTCTGCCTTGCCCAACTATTCTTATCCTGACTGGATAAGCAAGTAGCCTTCCATTCCCTTCCATCCACAGTTGCAGATCCGAATCACTCCGGAAGAAAGGGGAGAGCCAGACCCCTCTTTCCAAAAACTCCGGGAAGGTCCGGAAACGGCATCTTTTACCGTCGGATAACTCCATCTCCAGAAAGAGGGCTGGCCCCCGCAAGAGAAAGGTTACCAGACTATATTTTATCCCAACCAGACCCCTGACCATCAGTCTTTCAAACGTCTCAACGTTTTCCCTTTCCAAGGGTGGAAGAGGATACTCCCACCTCCCTTTGCCGACAAAAACCGGTTCTCTGGCAACAATCTTGGTCGGTTTCTCTTTCCTTGCCAGGAGAAGGTATCCGGAAGCACTATTAACCACCTGGTAGTTTGCCAGCAACCATTCATAGGTTCTGGGACAGTCGTGAAGGGGGTAACGGCAATCGACGGAATCAAATCTCATTAAAAGGTAGGTCTCTTTGGAAAGACTCTTTAGAAGTTTGAGGTTTGCTTCGTCAAGCCGTTTTGTGTACCCAGAATAAAATTGGAGACTGGGAAAGACCACCATCTTTGCTCCCAGGGCATCCGGCATTGGCAAGGCAAAAGGGATGATAGCCACCTTCTGGCCCTCGACCTTCTTTCTGATATCCGGTGCAAATATCTCGGAAATGGCTTTTAGATTATCGTCAGACTCTCTTATCTTCTCTCTTAGGTAACCTTCCCTTCCCCATCGGGAATAGGTAGTTGCCATCTGGATGCCTTTTTGGAAAGAGAGGCCTGAAGAATGGAAAAGAATCTTATTTGCCCAAAAGGTTAAGGTCAGCACTAATAACATAACTGCCAGAGGCAAAGCGTGACGCGTAACATTTGCCTTTCCAAAAAGGTATGCATCTTTTCGCCTCTGGCGGAAAGCGGAATGGAAAGGAGAAGAAGGGTTACGGAATGAAAGAAGAACGCCATATGGATGTCTGCCCGCACAAAACCGGCCTTAAAAGAGGCAAAGAGTGTAGGCAAAACCAACAAGAGCGGGGTACGTGAGGGCTGATAAAGAAAAGAAAGGACTATCAGGGTAGAAATAATTATCCCGGCAAAGAGTGCGGGTTCTAACTTATACGGTTCTACCGCCATAACCTGGGAATAAAGTCCACACTGTTCTGCGCTATGAACCAAAAAGGAAAAGAGGTCAGGAAAGGAGCCACCGGTGGCTCCAAAATAGAAGAAAAGGAGCAATAAGGTTGCCAGCAGAAAGGCTATCAATGACCAGCAGAGAAAGAGACGGTCTCTTTTAAGTATAGCCAGGAAGGCAAAAAGGATGGGTGTCAGAAAAGCCGGAAGGCCCCAGGAGACCTTGTAAAGCAAGGCTGCGCCAGAAAGGATGGCATAGGCAAATAGTACCAGGAGTCTGCCTGTTTTGCTCCCTTCTTTGCATTGCCCATAAAAGATGACACCCAACAAACCTATCATTGCGTAGAGAAAAGAGTCGTTGATACCTTCGGGAAAAGGATTGAGTAGAAAAGCAGCCACCGCCACTACCAGATAAGCCGGATGTATTCGGTAAAGGGTTAAGGCACACCAGAGGTAAAAGAGGTAAATTGCGGCGGTAACCAGTCCATAGCGAAGGTGGAGAGCACTCTCCCGGCTGAGGTTTCCAGAAGCGACCAAAAAGGGGACTTTACTCGCCAGCGGCCCATAGGTGAAGAACGTATCCTTTCCACAAGAGAAACCCCAATCAGGAAGCCGCGCCAGACCATACTGCCAGCCACTATCCAAAAGGTCTGTGTTGGAGACTACTGCCCGGCACGTCTGGCTGCAGAATTTAATGGCAAAGAGAAAAACGACTGTGGCGGCAATCACTACCTTCACCGCCCGAGAAAGACGCCTTTCTCTTTCAGTCTCTCCACCATCAGGTCTACCATCTTCCTTGCCTTGGTACTCCACCGGTGCTCCTGGGTAATCGCCTGCCTCAACTTTGCCCGCAGAGCCTCTGGCTCTTCTTTTACCATCTTTAGCCAATAAAGGATACCTTGGGCAAACTCTTCTTTGGAATGGGCAATGGTGATATATTCCTTAAAACGTTCTACGCCGGCGATGGGAGTGGTGACGACTGGTTTTCCGGCAGCCAGGTATTCATAGAGTTTAATCGGGTCCTGATATTGGGTTACAGTCCCTTTACTGTCAGAAGCAACCAGGTCGGCTTCTACCAATTGGCTGGCCTGGCTCTGGGGCGAAACATAATGAGGAATGATGCAGAGGTCAAAGGCTGCCAGATAGGCTGGGTAGACTGAGTAATGTTTGTGGCCCAGATAGTAAAAGTTCGGATAACGGAAAAGTGGTCTGGCCCAGCTGCGGTCAAGGAACTGTCCAATGAAGACAAAACTTACCTTGGGCATTGAGGAAAGGAGAAAGGTAAAGAGTTCTCTATTTACCCTTCTGGCAAATCTACCATTATAGCCCACAATGGGATGGGAAATCCTTTTGATGTCTGCCGGAATCTCCTCCGGCGGGATCTCTGAGAACCGTTCCGGGTCAACGCCCATCGGAATCCATTTGACCACCGGTGCTCGGGCATCGCTAAAAAACTCCTCCAGTCCTTTGGAATTGGTGAATATTAAATCTGCTTTCTCTTTGACAAACCGATATCCTTGCGCAATAAATCCGCGCCTATCCTGTATGCTGGGATGCTGAAGCCAATTATCGTTGGCATCAAAGACAAATAACGCCTTCTCCAGCCTCTCCACCGGTCCAGTGGAAAGCGGAGTGCAGCAGAAAAAGACGACCTTTTCCATTCCCAGAAAGTTCATCGCCTCTTTGATCTTCTGAATGACTCTGTGATGTTTGAAGATAAAATCCCACCAGTCTCGTCTCATCATGACCGGCCGGAAAATATCTCCCGAAAAGATATCCAGCACAAATATCTTTTCGCTCACCCGGGTAAGCCAACAAAAGCACCCCCTCTTTACTATCTCGCCCTTTCTTATCCGCCAGCCCCTTCTCTTCCAAACCATCTCTGGCAAAGAGATCGGCCGGTCTAAAACAAGGATCTTCCTAACCCTCTCATCGCGTTCAAAGTGCTGGATAAGATGGCTGTCCCGTTCCCGAAAACCTTCTCTCTCGTTCTTCTTCCAGTCCTGAAAGGGCAATATTACTAAATCCATTCTTCCAGCCTTCCGTTATGAAAACCCAGTGGTTAAATACTCTATGCTCAAGGTAAGCAACTGAAGCGGATAACAGCATCCCGCCTTTAATCCATAAAGGAACCCTTTTCGGAAATGGCGCTCCCGGAAAGCGTGTCTGGTTGCTGACCCATAATATCGGGCAAAGATTCTCTTTCGCCTCTTTACCAGCTCATCGGGAAGAAAAACCTTCCTTTTGCCGAAAAAGTAGTCTCTTAAAACGGTTATCTGCTCTTCCTTAAACTTCAACTCCCCTTGGCCGGTCTTGGACCCTTTCCAGATACGGAAGGAGGCATTAACCCTGGGAATGTGGTAAAAATGGCTATCCAGCGAGATTCTAAGCCAGTATTCATAGTCAAAGGCGTAACGTAAAGACTGGTCAAGGTACCCATGTCTCTCTATAACCCTGCGCCGTAAAAATACACCCTGCTGTCCAATGATGTTAAACTCCCAGAGAGAAGGCAGGTCGAAATCCTTTACCCGCAACATCCTGATAAACCTATCGTTCTCATCGATTATTTTACAAAACCCATAGACTACATCAATCTCCGGCCTTTCTTCAAATACCTTCAAGACCGCCGCGCAGGTTCCTGGTTCTAATAGGTCATCAGAATTGATATAGGTCCAGATATCGCCCTTGGCCATCTTCAACCCCTTATTTACCGCCTCAGCCTGGCCATTATCCTTCTCAGAAATCCAGCGGTAATCAATCCCTTTACACCTTACCGGGTAATCTCCTTCTGTCAGAAGGCCTTCGTACTTTCTGATAATTTCCAATGACCCATCAGCAGAATCACCATCCACCACCAGGTAATC
>CAZPLE010000008.1:0-2709 GCA_964587375.1 uncultured bacterium | reverse complement strand
CGATAAAAGAGATAGCAGAGTATCCTTTGCCAGATTTTGACGCCCCATACCGTCATGCCCACCTAAAGGAAGAGGTGGAAAAGATAAGGAAGCAAGGCTTTGCTTCCGGTGGTGTGATGCCCATGACCATCTTTGAGGTTGCCTGGCAGATAAGAGGTTTTAACCAACTCTTAACTGACTTCTTTCTCAACCCGGACTGGGCAGAATGTCTCCTTGATAGAATCACCCAACTCTCTGTCTTCCGGGCAGAAAAGTTTGCGGAAAGCGATGTCGACCTTATCCATGTCGGAGACGACGTGGGAATGGAGCACAAAATGATGATGAACCCGGAGACCTGGAGAAAGTGGTTAAAACCAAGGCTGGCCAGAGTGGTTGCTGCTGCCAAAAGGATAAAGCCGGCGGTGCTCTTCTCCTACCACTCAGACGGCTACATAGAACCAATCATCCCGGACCTGATTGAGATTGGGATTGATGTTCTCAACCCTATTCAGCCAGAATGTATGGACCCAGCAAGACTGAAGAGGGAATACGGTAAAGATATCGCCTTCTGGGGCACAGTGGGTATCCAGCACACCCTGCCTTTTGGAACTCCGGAAGAGGTAAAGGCTGAGGTTAAAGAAAGGATAGAGACCGTGGGTAAAGGTGGTGGTCTTTACCTTTCACCCACCCATGTTCTGGCACCAGAAGTCCCTTACCGAAATATCTTTGCCTTTGTGGAGGCAGCGAAAGAGTACGGAAGGTATTAAAGATGGTCACCGCTTATGCACCGGGTCGGGTTGAGATTTTAGGCAACCACACCGATTACAATGAGGGTTTTGTTCTTCTCTCTACAATAAGTTTACAAACGGTCGTAACCGGCGAGAAACAGCCGAGCAAAAGATGTTCCGTCTACTCCCATAACCTGAAGGAGCGAGTAGAGTTTGAAGTAGATTCTTTACACAGAGACCCGCGCCACCCCTGGGTGGATTATCTCAAAGGGGTGATGGCACAGTTGCAGCGAGGTGGGCAACCTCTGGAAGGTTTTACCGCAGAGATTTCCAGCACCATTCCTTTCGGGATTGGTTTGAGTAGTTCCGCAGCGCTGGAACTGGCATTCGCCTTTTTCTTAAAGGGTCTTTTTGGTCTTGAAATTTCCCGGTTGGAGATGGTGAAACTCTGCCAGCGAGCGGAGAATGAATTTGTGGGTGTGGGTTGCGGAATCCTGGACCAGTTCTCCAGCGGGTTTGGCAAAAAAGACTCCTTCCTCTTTCTGGACTGTCGGGACCTTTCTTATGAAATCATCCCTTTGCCCAAAGATGTCACCCTGGTCATCTCTGATTCTGGAAAGCGACGGGAACTGCTTTCCTCGCAGTACAACCAGCGCCGGCAAGAGTGTCGTCAGGCATTTGAGTTCCTTCGGGCAAAGAAACCCGGCATCACTGCCCTGCGCGATCTCTCCGGAGAAGAGTTTTTATCTTACCAACCCTTCTTTCCGGAAGGACCCTTTTGGAAACGGGCCCAGCATGTCATCTTTGAGAATCAACGGGTTAGAGCCAGCAAGGAAGCGCTTGAAAAGGGAGACCTTTCCCAGTTAGGTAGGTTAATGTTTCTTTCCCACCAGAGTTCTCGGGACCTGTTTGAGAATTCTCTGCCCGAGTTAGATTTTCTGGTCGATTGTGCTTATCACCTACCGGGGATAATTGGAGCCAAACTCTCCGGCGGAGGCTGGGGTGGAGCGACGGTTAATCTGGTCTTTAAGGAAGAGGCTGAAAATTTTGCCCGGCAACTGGCTGCCTCTTATCAGAAAGAATTTGGCATTCAGGCAGAAACATATCTTTGTTCCATCCCTGACGGTGCAAGCCTAATTACCTAATTTAGTAGATAAAAAAGTAAGGAAGTAAATCTTCTCGGAGATTTAACAGGCAGGTGTAGTTCGATTTCTGCCAGCCTCCTTGGAACGGTAAAGTGCCTGGTCTGCCTTTTGGACCAGTTCCTGAGGGTTGAGACCATCTTTTGGGAACGAGGCTACTCCGGCCGAAATGGTGACAGAGGTATTCTTCTCCACTTCTACCCGGATTTTTTCGGCCTTTTTGACGGCTGCCTCTTTGGTGGTTTCCGGCATAATGACACAAAATTCATCGCCGCCGTACCTTGCAGCCACGTCTGTAGCCCGGATATTTTTGAGCATAATCTTTGCGATTTGCACCAAGAGATCATCACCGGCGGGATGGCCCCTGGTGTCATTATAGTTTTTGAAAAAGTCCACATCAAAGACCACCAGTGAAAGGGGGTGTTGGTAACGCTCGCTCCGTTTCCATTCGTAGTTGAGGATGTGCTGAAGATGGCGCTGGTTACATAATCCGGTGAGGCTATCGGTAAAAGAAAGGAGTTCTACTTTCTTGTAAAGGCGCACATTTTCCAGGGCTATCCCGACCTGGTTGGCAAAGAAGGAGAGCGTTTTTATTTCACTTTCGCTGTGGCGCCTCTTTCTTTCTGTCTCCAGAAAGAGTGCACCCAAAACCTTTCCAGCAACCATTATCGGAACCGCCAGAAAAGAACGAATGCCCAGTCTTTTAAAGAGTTGGTCATTGTCCTGGTAGCCCTTTGTGCCATCCAGAACCTCGCAGGCTTTTGATTTCAGGAAAACCTCCTGAAGACAGAAAACCTCTTTTTCCCCAAGAGAGAAGGTGAGGTTTTTCACTTGAGAAGGGTCCACACCAAGGGCAGCAC
>CAZPLE010000007.1:0-9069 GCA_964587375.1 uncultured bacterium | reverse complement strand
TTCCAGAATCTCTTCGGTTTTGAAAAAACGGTCGCGCAAACCAATCAGTATCTCATCCAGAATGACCAGGTCATATTTGCCTGCGCTTACTATGGAGACTGCCTTTTTAAAATCTTTTTTAACCCGGGAGCGAAACTCTGCCAGTTGCCGGGGAGTGAATCTTTCAAATGCCGGGTGGCTGTGATGAAAACACAAAACCAGACATTGGGGAGCAAATTGTTTCAGAATCTTGGTTTCTCCACTCTCCCTTTTTTTAAAAAACTGGATAAAAGCGACCAAATATCCAACGCCTAAAGCACGTAAGGCAAGTCCAGCAGCAGCTGTGGTTTTACCCTTTCCTTCTCCGGTGTAAACCTGAACCAACCCTTTTTCCACCTTAAAAACCTTTTTTCATCGGATAATGCGACTCAT
This sequence comes from uncultured bacterium, assembly GCA_964587375.1. Taxonomy (GTDB): domain Bacteria; phylum Ratteibacteria; class UBA8468; order MWAK01; family MWAK01; genus CAZPLE01. The sequence goes on along the minus strand of CAZPLE010000007.1, from coordinate 8,658 downwards.
CTCAAAAATGGGCAGTAAAACTGAAACTACTATACTTCCCACCACCAAACCCATAACCATAACCATTACCGGTTCCAGTAAAGCCACAATTCTGGTTAAGCCCGATTCCAATTCTTCCTCGTAATGTCTGGCAACCTTTTCCAGCATCTCTGTCAGGTCTCCAGTCTCTTCTCCTACCCTGACCATCTGAATGACAAACGGCGGAAAGAGCAAACTCTTCTCCAGTGCCTGACTGATAGATACGCCTTTAGTCAGGTCATCTGTTACTCTCCTGATTTCGGCACGGAAGAGGGGGTCTGGGAGAACCTTCTCCACCAGATGCATAGACTCAATTAATTTCACTCCGCCCTGATGCAAAGCGGAAAGGTTTCTGGCAAAGAGGGCCAAGGAGTGTTTTCTAAAGAGTTCTGTGGCAAAGGGGAGGTGGTGAACAATCCGCCAAAGATAATCTTTTCCCTTCTTTCCTCCTCCTTTTGACCACCATGTCAGATAAAGAAAGAGCAGAAGAAATGCTAAAAAGATACTCAGATTCTTCAACACCATTACTTGGGCCAAGACGAATTTCGTAAAAGCCGGAAGTGGCACGCCACTTTCTGCGAATACGGCACTGACTTTGGGTAAGACAATCAAAAAGAGAAAAACCAGAACCCCCAATGAAACCCCAGCCAGAAAGAGCGGATATACCAAACTATTGGTTATTCTGCACCGAAAGGTGAAAAGTGCTTCTTGCGAACGAGCAAATTCCGAAAGGGTTTTACCCAATGTTCCGCTGGCTTCCGAAGCAGAAACAAGTTCTGCCAGTGTCTCCGGAAAGACTTTTTCCCGACGTAAAGCTTCAGAAAAAGAGATCCCCCGACCAAGAGCCTCAGAAAGGTTATGAAAAGCCCGGTAAAGGATGGGGTTCTTAATCTGGGAAGCTACCGTTTCCACTGCTTCCACTACCGGAATGTGGCTACTGATTAAGGAGGCTAATTGCCGGATAGCAGCCGTCTTTTCCCGGGGGTCAGGTCGGGCATTATATTTAAATAAAAACCTTTTCCCAACTCTTTCCTCTGCGGGTCGAATCTCAACAGGGAAAAGGTTTTTATTTCTCAGAATAAAGCGGGATTCCTGGATATCCGCTGCTTCTATTTCGCCTTTTACGCTGTGACCGGTCTGGTCTATACACAGATAACGAAATACCGGCATCGTTAGGAAGTAACCCTCAAGACCTCTTCCCAGGTTGTCAATCCTTCTCTAACCTTTCGCTCTCCGGAATCCCGAAGGGTTCTCATACCTTTTTTAATCGCATACTCTTTCAGTTCTTGGGAAGGTCTTTTTTGAAGAATTTGCTCGCGAATGACGTCGTCAAAAGTGAAAATTTCAAATATCCCGGTTCTCCCCCGATATCCTGTATGAAAACAGTGTTCACAACCCCTACCTTTAAAAAGAACGCCTTCCGGAAATTGGGACGAAGAGACTCCGGTAGAAGATATCTCTGTCTTGCAGTAGTTGCAGTTCAGGCGTACCAGGCGCTGAGCAATAACTGCCAGAACAGAAGAAGAGATGAGATAGGGCTCAATACCCATTTCTGTCAACCTGGTTACGGCGCTGGGAGCGTCATTGGTATGCAAAGTAGAAAAGACCAGGTGGCCGGTGAGGCTTGCCTGAATGGCCATATCAGCAGTTTCCCGGTCACGAATTTCACCTATCATAAGTACATCAGGGTCATGTCGTAAGATGGAGCGCAAGCCGGCGGCAAAAGAAAGTCCGATAGCCGGGTTTACCTGAATCTGACTTAAACCAGGAATTTGGTATTCCACCGGGTCTTCAAGGGTTATAATATTGCGACCCGGAAGGTTGATCTTTTGTAAGGCAGCGTAAAGGGTTGTAGTCTTACCGCTCCCGGTAGGACCGGTAAGAAGAATAATTCCGTGGTCGCAGGAGATAAGTTTTTCTACTGTCTCCAGTTCATCCGGATAAAACCCTAAATTGGGGAGAGAAAAGAGAAAAGAAGCCTGGTCAAGTAAGCGCAAAACCGCGGCTTCTCCCCAGTAAGTGGGAAGGATAGAGACCCTGATGTCTATTGGGCGATCTTGAAGATGAACGGTGGTGCGTCCATCTTGAGGAAGCCTTCTTTCAGCAATATTGAGGCCAGAGAGTATTTTGATTCGCGAAATAATGGCAGGCTGCATTGTTATCGGCAGTTTGAAGACATCATGAAGAACTCCATCTACGCGGTATCTAATCCGAAACTCGTTCTCCTGGGGCTGGAGATGGATATCGCTGGCTGTCTGCTGGAGCGCCTGAAAGATAATCTGATTGACCATTCTGATCACTGGGGCTTTATTTGCCAAATCCAGCAGATTTTCCCGGATGGTGGCACCATTTTCACCCCCAGGGATCTCTGAAACAACAAAGATATCCCGCCTCCCTTTTTCCTGGCTGGGACGCCAGTAGTTGCGTTCCAACAGAGCTGAAATCTCTGTATGGAGGCCAAAAGCCAGTTCTACCGGAACGTTAAATCTTTTCTCTATTTCCATCCTCGGGAGATGCAAAGGATCAGTGGAAACGACAAAGACCTTCTCTTCTTCTTTAAGGGGGAGAGCCACCCAGTGTTGCCAGAATTCAAAAGGGATAAGACCCACCAAGTCGGAAGAGAAGAAAGTTTCCAAATCTTTCTTGAAGGGTATTCCCAGTTGCTCGGAAAGTCCGCTTAGTAAATCTTCTTCTCTTAAAGCGCCCATCGCTATTAAAATCTCGCCAATCCGCCTGTCTGGTTGCTCTTTTTGAAAAACGAGGGCTTTTTCCAGAGTATTTTCGTCAATTAATCCGCGGGCAATAAGGATTTCGCCTATCTTCATCTTTTTTTCTCGCTTTCCTTATAGGCATCCTTTTTCTCTTTCGTGATAGTATCGGCTTCTTCTCTGCTGGCAATAATGGTGGGCGTGATAAATATATAGAGACTGGTCTGATTCTTCTGTCTCGTTTCATGCCGGAAGAAATAACCCAGAAGCGGAATATTTCCAAAACCCGGAACCCTCTCCAGGGCTTCATCACTGTCATTGCGAATCAATCCGCCAAGAACCATAGTTTGACGGTCATTAATGATTACACTACTTTTAGCGGAACGTTTGGCAATAGTGGGAGCCAGAATGGTGCTCCCCCCTGCTGTTGTAACGGAAGAGACAAGTTTTGTCACCTCTTGTTCAATCTCCAACCGTACGCTCCCTTCTTCGTTGATGTGGGGAGTTATCTTTAAGGTTATCCCTACATCCTGGTAATCAAAACTCTGGGTGGGAATCTGGGTGGAAGTCTCAACCGCATAGGTAATCTGTTTCGTATAGGGAATGGTATTGGCCACCTTTATCACTGCTTCTTTGTTGTCTATGGTTACAATCTGGGGCGTGGAGAGAATCTTAAAGTTGGTGTTTTTTCCATAAAGGCGGAGAATGGCACCGATATTGAACGGAAACTCTTTGCCCTTCACGACTCCAGCAAGAAGACCAGCGGGTGGAACACCAGCTTCTATGGCGGAAAGGGTGGAGGCATCAATCGTTCCACCTACAGCACCAAAACCACGATAACTATCTTGGGCAGGCTCAAAGAACTGCCACTGGATTCCAAACTCTCTTATCAGGTCACCACTCACCTCGGCTACCAGTGCCTCTATAAGAACCTGTTTGGGCGGCTGGTCAAGTTCCTTTATTATCCTTTCCAGAGACACATACTCCTCCGCACTGGCAGTAATTACCAGACTATTGGTAGCCGGATCGGCTACAATCTGGGGTTGCTCGGCTGCAGCTTCGCCCGGGGCAGCCTTACCGGTTCTGCCCTTTTGCGTGGCTACGGTGGTTAGGATTGCGGCCAATTCTTGGGCGTTGGCGTTGCGCAACTTATAAAAGTGGCGTGCCTCCTGACTGGGTGGAGCAGGTCGGTCCAATTGGGTAATTATCTTCACTATTTTAGCCACATTACTGGCCGCATCGGTAATGATAAGGGTATTGGTCTTTGTATCCGCGCTGATATTTCCATTTTTGGAAAGTACAGGATTCAAAAGAGGAAGAAGTGCATCTGGCTTGGTATAAGTTAGGGGCATAAGATGGGTAATAAAACGATCACCAAATTCTGCTAATCTCTCAGAGTCAGAACCAACAGTTACCTCTATGTTCTTTCCTTTGGCTTCGTTCAGCGGAATCACACTGGTGACCGCCCCGGATTTAACCGCAGTAAAACCGTAAAGGTTAAGTATGGAGTAAAAGACCGCTTCCGCCTCTTTTAGTCTAATCGGTCTATTGGAGTAGACGGTGATGGTTCCGGTTACCCGAGGGTCCAGCACAAAAGTCTGGTTGAGGTAAGTATTCATCACCTGAATAAAACTTCTCAGTTCCATCGTTCCCACTATTGAAGTGATCTGTGCCTCCGGTTCTCTATCTTGAGCGCCAACCTGGAAAGGGAGAAGAATGCAAAGAATTAGAAGACTAATCAATAAAGCAATAAGCTTTCGCAAAAGGTATCTCCGGCCGCTTTTTGGTCCAGATTTATATCTTCTATTTTCCATTTTGTCCATCAGACTATATTACTTGTTATCTTTATTAAATATAAGGGAGCTGATAATAAGGTTTGCCCACCTCTTTTTTGCCTATTTTTGAACGTTCCCTCTCGCCTCTTCTCGCTGACAAGTATCGCAATTATTCAAGGGAGCAACTGAAATCTAAGGGTGACGGGGGTACCACTACGAACAACTTCTACTACAAAAGAGGCACCAGGTTTTATGGAACGGTAGATTGCATTCAATTTGGAAAGGCTTTCCAGTGCAATTCCATTGACTTTCGTTACCACATCCCCGCTCTGAAAGCCATATTTTGCAGCCAGGGAATTAGGGGGAATGTTTTTGACAGTGTATCCGGCTATTTTGCCTTCAGCCACCGCTGGCGTCACGCGCAGATTCTTCAACTCCTCAGGGTTCTGGGCAACTGTTTGCGCCACCGCTGCCAGACTTACCGGAGTCACTTCTTTATTCTTTATTCCTTCGGAAACCGGCTGATTCTTTGCCAGTTCCTTTTCTGTTGAGCCAAAAGGATTTATGGCCACTCCCATACCACCTCGCCCGGAAACGGAAGAGAGAACCAGTCTTATCTCCTTATTTTCTCTGTCCAGAAGAATAACCTTACCTTCCTCAATTCTGACTATCTTTGCACCGGCTACTTCCGCACCTTCTGTGTAAACAGACTCTGTTTTTGACTGGCGGTTCTCAATTACGGCCAGGGGGACAACTCCGATTCCGGTTACCGTTCCTTTGAGGACTAAAACTTCGGTAAGGAGTGGCTCTTTAATGATCGGCTTTGCCTCAATTTTAGGAGGCTTCTGAGGTAAGAGCCGAAAAAGGTCTCTTTCATAGAGTGAAGAATAATTACCTGCTAAAAACAGAAGGCTTGAAAGACAGAGAATACTGCCTTTAACACAGTTTCCCATAAATTTATTACCTTCCTCCTCCGCTGCTCTCTTTCTTCGCCAGGATTCCGCTCAAAGTCTCCAGCGCCACTCTTCTAATCTCAGCGTCATCATCTTGGGCAAGTTCTAAGAGTAGCGGTATAGTACTCATCTCTTTTTCATCCAGTTCTGAAAGGAGACCCATTGTTTTGATGGCAATGGTTCTTGCCTCTTTATACTTGGAGGTCTTAGCCACATTACGCAATACCGGTGTCAAGATACCCTGCCACTCTTCCTCGTCAAGGTCCAACGACTGTCTTAAGGTGTCCATAGCAATCAGGCGCACATTTTCGTCCTTACTTCCCATCTGCTGGACAATGGTTGGTAAAGAGAAGAGTTGTTCTTTCTCCACATCAGAAAGGTGGTTAAGCACAATCAGTGACCATATCCTTACCTGAACATTGGGATGGTTTTTAACATAGTTGTCCAGCAGAGGTCTAACCATCGCCCGCATTGCCTCTTCGTCTATTTCAACTTTAGCCGCCTCCTTGGTTCCGGTAGCAGAGACGCTGCTTGCAGCTTGGGTAGCGGGAAGGAGGACTTTAGGGAATAACAACACCATCCCTATCGCCAAAACCCACCATCTTCTCTCCATTTTTTCACCTCCCTCCTAATCCATCTTCATTGTTAAAACCAGGGCTGTTCAATAATACCTTTTTTAAGTTCTTTACCAGCAGGCAGCGCTTGGTATTCTCTGGTCAAAGTCCTTCCTTCTTCGTAATTAAGAACGATACGCGGGGTTAAGAAAAGAATCAACTCTGTCTCCCGCTGGGTGGTATGACTCCTCCGGAAAAGGTTACCCAAAACCGGTATCTTTCCTAAGACCGGCACCCGAACTTCATCCCGTAAATCTTCCGTAGCCATAATCCCGCCGACCACCAGTGACTCACCATCCCAGAGCACCACATTCTGGGTGGTGCTACGGGACTCAATCAGTGGATATTCATCGTATATGGCACTTCCTCCAGAGATTGCTAAGGGAAGACGAACCATTTCCTTAACGCGACCTACCGTAAGACTAACGGTAAGAGCAACGGTTCGGTTATTCTGAATGAGGGGGATTACTTGAAAAGTGGTGCCTACTTCCACTGTTCCCACGGTTCGGGTAAACTGGGGCTGAACTATTCCTCCACCAATATTGACATTTGTTGTTTGGAATTGGGAATAGGGAATTTGTTCTGCGGTTACTATCACCGCCGGAGTTCCAGAGACGGTCATTATTCGTGGACTCTGGATAAGACGGGTCTCCCCCTCTTTAGCCAGAGCGTTAAACAACGCAGAAAAATCCTTGTGGGTAAGCGCAAAATAGACGCCTTCCGATTCGGCTGGAAGTGTTGAGGGCACCGAACCCCACTGTGGACCTGAAAGACGAACACTATCAATCATCCGGCTCTGAATCAAAAAGTTAATGCCCAATGCCTTATTTTTAGAATAGGTCACCTCCAACAGCTGTGCTTCAATCAAAACCTGGTTGGTAGGAACGTCCAGTTCTCGCACCAAGGTGTCTATCTCTTCTGCTTGCTTAGCACTGGCAGCATCAGCAATAATGGCGTTGCTCCTTACATCCGCAGTTACACCCTCAATTCCCAGAGACTCCCGCACCACCTTTGCCACTGCCTTTGCCTCGGCAAAATGGAGCGGATAGACCTTTTTGTTGCGGGCTGCCAGGCCGGCTGCGGTCTTTTCGTATTCTTCTGGAGTCATAATCATAACCACATTCTCTTTTTCAACATACTTTAAGCCGTTGGTATCAACGATCAGGTCAAGGACCTGTCGTAAAGGTACATCTTTCACGTTCATGGTGACCCGGCCGGAAATTCCGGAAGAAAGAACAATATTCACCCCTGTTAAATCGTAAATCTGTTTCAGAGCTTCTTTGAGGTCTAAATCGGTTACGTTAAACGTAACGGGGGTTTCGCCCAATTTACCCAAGATTTTAGTTTCCGGTGGACTACAGGCTTCAAAAGCCGCTTCGGTCTTCTCTTTCACAAGGTAACTGAAACGAATAGCATCAAGGTATTCCTGACGCTCAAACGCCAGTCGCGCCTGCTTCAGGTAATAGTTGGAGTCAATCAGTTTTTCTGTTGGAACCTCACCGCTTGCCTGAACCTTTTGCAGATAAGTGGCAGCATCCAGCAAAACCGCCTCTGTTTCGCCCACAAGGTGAAGCCACTCTTGGTTGTCATTGATAAGGACATCCTTTTTAGGTATTTCCTCACGGCGTGGCTCCTGATACACGGCTATTTTACCATCCTTCTTTTTACCGCGCAGGCGGTATTCGGCAAGACTCTGGTAGGCTTTAACATTCTTTGCCTTGTAGTTGGGGTCTATCGCGGAAACCCTGGAAAAATGAGAGATTGCCTCCGCATAGTTCCCGGTCCAGTAAGCCGCCTGACCAGCCTTATAAGCTTCAGCGGCTTCCGACTCCGCTTTCAGTGAGGCAGCAGTTTCCGCCGCAAAGCCTTTTGGAGTAGCAAAGAATACCAAGAGGGTTAGAATCACAACAGTCGTCCATCCATCTCTCTTCATTTTTACTCCTCTTTAATTTTATACTTATTTTATACCGTGTATATTGAAAAAAGTCAAGGATTTACTCCTGCCTTAAATAATAAAGTCTCTCGTCTTTTACAAAGTAGAGGTAATCACCTACTCTTTTGACCAGTTGATACCCTTCAACCTCCTCTCCCACAACAATCCTATAAGTCTTTCTTCCTTCAAGGAAGAAGTATTCCTGGCCAGCCATAACCATCCGGCCGCGGTAACGGAAGGGCGGGCTCACCCTTTCTTCGTTCGCTTGATAGGTATAACCGTCTTTAGAGAAATAGAGCGTGCCATTACGATAGTCATAAATCTTGTAACCTTCAACCGTGTCACCTATCCTGGCGCGATAACCACCACCAGCGCCTTCAATAAAGTAGTAGTCTATGCCGGCAATATTAAGAATCCCTCGGAAGCGCAAATTAAAGGCTGGGGCTGTCGGCGGACTGACCTTTACCTGCGGAATGGAAACTGGAGGAATTTTAGCAATCTTTTCTGTATCAGGAATTATCTTGGGTACCTCAGGTGGAATAAACTCTTCTTTTGCCGGAGGAGAAACAACCGGCATAACCGGTTTTATAATCTGCGGTGGTGAGGGTGGTGAAGGAACCCGCGTAATCACCCTTACCTGAGCAGGAGTAATTTCTT
>CAZPLE010000006.1:0-19284 GCA_964587375.1 uncultured bacterium | reverse complement strand
TGCATACACTCTATGACACCACCAGGTTGCCCCTCACAACAGGAAGGGTTGATTACAAAGGCACATTTTTCTATCAGGCTATAAAAGATTTCGCTGCGTACCGGTATCCACCCAATGCGATGGATATTGGAGAAATTTTCCAGTTCCCTCCGGTATATTCGGTAAAAGTCTTCTCTGATATCCTGACAGATATAAAGATGAGCTTCTGTTTGGATAAAGGCTTCCAGTAGGAGGTCTAAACCTTTGTGAATATTACCTCCCCCCGGGAAAAAGAGGAAATGGTTTCTGGCTTCGGAATAATTCTTTTCTTTCTGAAGAAAGTGGGTATCAGAGTAAGCAGCATTGTTGAGATTGAATACTCTGGGAAATTTATGGTAGGTCTTCTTTGTCTCTTCATTGCCAATACAAATGATAACATCTGCCTTTCGGTTTGCCCATTCTTCAGCCCGGGAGACAAGACGGTCTGGAAAGATCTTTGTCTTTCGCCGGCGGCAGAGGTCTTTCGTCCGGGCAAGCGTCTTTTTGTTGTGAAACTTCCAGTAGGAACCTGTAGAAAGATAAATTATGGTGGGATCTCCACGTAACGAACAACATATTCTTTTGAAGTTTAACCCACCGTGTCCAAGAAAGAGTTCATACTTCCTGGTCGGAAGAAACCGCTGGTTGGTCCAGTCTACTAGGTCTACAGTGTACCCCAGGTGGTTCAACGCCTTGACAATGGAACGGGCAATGCCGATATTGCTAAATTGCAAATTACGAGGGTCATCAGGAGAAAGGCGGAACGGCAGGGTCAGATAAGAGACCAATGCCCTTTTTATCTTCTTTTCTGTTGTCCCGCATTCGGAAAGGTCGTTTCCAATATCAAAGATGGGTTGCTGGCTTTTGTAGTCACTCTCTCTCACTGGTTTCCAAAAGTTCATTCTTCCATTCCAGAACAGGAGCGATAACACCTCTTCTTCCCTGAGCCAATTTTGATTCCACGCTTCCAGTATCCAGCGTCTCAAAAAATATTGCTTTATCAACAATGTCAAGCATCCGGATTCCGGGAACACTGGAGGCAATGGTAATCCAGTAATGGCCTGGTCGCAGAAAGGTGGAAGGGATATAGCAGGATGTCCGGTAGCGTCCAGGTTGCCTTGTAAAATGGCTATTTTCCGGATGCTGGTCAAAGTCGGTACTACAAAGAACACAGGTACCGGTTGCATTCCAGAGTTCAAACCCAATCTGGGCAAAGGAGACGGGTTGTAAAACCTGGTACTCTATTTGAAGAATGATGCCGCGGGTAAGCTTAGCATAAGCACAGGTATCTTTGGTTTCCGGGTCAAGGAGACGGACAGAGAGGAAGTTGAGTTCACTCTTTGGTCGGCAGCGGTCTTCGGAAAAGATAACCTCTCCTTTGGATTGTAGGTTTTCTGCAAGATAAGTATCCACAACCTTTTGGGTGGAATCAAAGAATTTGATTCTGCCGTCTTCCAGGAGCATCGTCTTTTTGCACAGGTTTGATACCGCTGCCATGTTATGGCTGACAAAGAGGACCGTTCTTCCTTCGCCAGCAACACTCTCCATCTTTCCCATACATTTTTTTTGGAAAGAAGCGTCTCCCACCGCCAGAACCTCGTCCACCAAAAGGATATCTGGTTCCAGGTGGGCCGCGACCGCGAAAGCAAGCCGGACATACATTCCGCTGGAGTATCTTTTCACGGGTGTATCTATAAACTTCTCTATCTCGGAAAAAGAGACAATTTCGTCAAATTTTTTTCTCACTTCACCTCTTTTCATTCCCAGAATGGCTCCATTCAAAAAGATATTTTCCCGGCCGGTCAGTTCCGGATGGAAACCGGTTCCGACCTCCAAAAGGCTACTTACCCGGCCACGCAATCGGGCCATCCCTTCGGTTGGCTCGGTGATGCGGGTAAGAATCTTTAAAAGAGTGGTTTTGCCAGCACCATTTTTTCCGATGATGCCTATCGTTTCCCCTTTTTGAACCTCAAAAGAGATCTTTTTTAATGCCCAGATATAATCTCCTTGTGGTCTTTCTCGCCTTCGGAAGAGGTTTTGCAATGATTCCCGAAGCGTTTTATAGCCATATATCTGGCCCAGCCTATACTGTTTGGAGATGCCCGCGACCTCTATTACATTATCCGCCATTTCAGAACGGTTAAATTACATCGGCAAAAGTTTTTTCCATTCTTCGGAAATAATACAGACCACTAATAAGGATACATCCGGTTACCACCAGCGCCGTAAGAAAAGAGGGGGTGTCAAACCTTCCTTTAGACAGAAAGGCAAAACGATGGGCATTGATAAGCCCAGTCATCGGGTTGAGATAAAAGAGCCATCGATATTTCTTCACAAGGCTGGTAGGATAAATCACGGGAGAGAGAAAGAGCCAGGCTTGAACAAAGAATGGGATGATAAAAGTGATGTCTCGATATTCCACATTGAGTGCTGAAAACCAGAGTGTTGTTCCGGTAGCAAGTAACCAGGTGATAAAGAGAACCAACGGACAAAGTAGAATTTTGGGGGTTATCGGGTAATGGTAAAAGAAGACCATCCCGATTAGAATTGTGCCGGCAATGGCATAATCCAAAAGCCCGACAAAGGTGGAACTTAATGGTATCATCATTCGGGGGAAATAGATCTTTTTGACTAAATTTTCACTGGCAATGAGGCTATTGGCTCCCTTGGTGATTGACTGGCTAAAATAGGTCCAGAGAAGCAGTCCGGAATAAGAAAAGATGGGATAGGGAATATTGTTTTCGGTAGGGATGTTAGCAATCTTTCCCAGAAGGGTAAAGAGTACCATGGTAAGAAAAGGTTGAAGCACAGCCCAGGCTACTCCCAGCAAAGTCTGTTTGTAACGGACAGCGATATCACGAGCCACCAGAGCAAAGAGCAGTTCTCGGAAGTGCCATAGTTCTTTAAAATCTACTGCTACCCATCCCCGAGAAGGTTTTATTATTGTCTCTTTAAATGCATCCATCAATCTAAAGAAAAGAAGATCCTTAGCTTTACCCAGCCTACAAAGGCGTGGTTCTACAGGAAGAGGGGGTAGAGCGCATATTTTGATACCAGGCGATAGTCTTTTTGAGACCTTCCTCAAGAGGAGTTCGGGCTACAAACCCAAACTCCTCTTTCGCCCTACTGACATCAAGGCAGCGTCTTGGTTGGCCATCTGGTTTAGTAGTATCCCAGACGAATTTCCCTTGATAACCGGTGAGGCTGGCTATCAATTTCGCCAGTTCCCTAATCGTTATTTCCCGGCCCGTCCCGATATTCACTGGTTCAGGTTTATTATATTTTTCTCCAGCCAGAATAATTGCCTCCGCGCAGTCTTCTACGTATAGAAACTCCCGGGAAGGATTACCAGTTCCCCAGAGAATAACTTCCTTTTTACCGGAATCCTTTGCCTCCAGACATTTACGAATCAGTGCTGGAATGACATGGGAACTTTCCAGGTCAAAGTTGTCACCCGGACCATAAAGGTTGACTGGCAGAAGATAGATGGCGTTGAAACCGTACTGTTTGCGATATGCCTGCGCTTGCACCAGAAGCATTTTTTTGGCAAGGCCGTAAGGAGCGTTTGTCTCTTCCGGATAACCGTTCCAGAGGTCTTCTTCCCGGAAAGGGATGGAGGTATATTTCGGGTAAGCACAGATAGTTCCAATGGCGATAAATTTTTCAATGTTGTGGCGTCGTCCCACCTCCATCGTCTGGATGCCCATCATTATATTCTGATAAAAGAATAGGCCTGGGTTATTAAGGTTGGCTCCGATACCACCGACTCTGGCAGCAAGATGAATCACGATTTCTGGTTTTCCGTCACGATATGCCCTTTCTACCCCTTCCATCTCTACCAGGTTATAGTCGGTACTTCGCGGCACAAAGATTTCTTTACACTCCAGTTCCTTTAATCTCTTGACCACAAAAGACCCTAAAAAACCAGTGCCGCCGGTTACCATCACCCTTTTTCTTTTCCAGAATTCACTCGCAGACATCACAAGATTTTTCTTATTCCGAAGTTGAGATATTTGTTGTCCAGGAAAATCCTTTCTTTTCCAGCGCTTTTTTCCCTTCTCCGGGACTGGGCAGACCCATCAGTTCCAGATCCCAGTCCACCATTATTCTGACCAGTTCTTGGAAGGTAATTTTAGGGTTCCACCCTAATTCTTTTCTGGCTTTGGAAGGGTCGGCTACCAGGTTATAAACCTCTCTGGGTCGCTGGTAACGGGGATCAATCTCCACATATTTATGCCAGTCAAGGTTAAGATACCCAAAGGCTTCGTTTAGAAACTCTTCCACTGAATGGTTTTCGCCCGTTCCAATTACATAGTCAGAAGGCTCTTCTTGTTGAAGTATTTTCCACATCGCTTCCACATACTCGGGAGCATAACCCCAGTCTCTCTTCGCCTTCAGGTTTCCCAGGTAGAGTTTATTTTCTTTGCCAGCCACTATTCTGGCAAGTGCCCGGGTTATCTTTCTGGTGACGAATGTTTCGCCTCGTCGGGGGCTTTCATGATTGAAGAGTATACCGTTGCAGGCAAAAAGGTTATAGCCTGCTCGGTAATTAACGGTCATCCAGAAAGCATAGAGTTTGGAGACCGCGTAGGGGCTGCAGGGGTAAAAAGGTGTGTTTTCATTTTGAGGCGCCGGCGCTGCGCCAAACATTTCGCTGCTGGAGGCTTGGTAAAATTTGGTCTTTATACCGCTGCGTCTAATGGCTTCCAGGATGCGCGTTGTTCCCAGGGCAGTTATGTCGCCGGTGTACTCTGGCAGGTCAAAACTGACACGCACGTGGCTCTGAGCACCGAGATGATAAACTTCATCCGGTTGAATATTGTAGATAATTTCGGTGATTTGACTGGAATCCGAAAGGTCTCCATAGTGGAGAAAAAGTCTTACTCCGTTGAGATGAGGGTCAACATAAAGGTGATTGATGCGACCGGTGTTAAAAGTGCTGGCGCGGCGGATTAGACCGTGAACCTTATAACCTTTGGAGAGTAAAAATTCCGCAAGATAGGAACCATCCTGTCCAGTAATTCCGGTGATTAATGCTTTTTTCATCTTTGTTTTAGGCTTTTATGACGTGGGCATAAGGTTTTTTTACAGCGTTTCTGGTGTCAACGACCAGTTTCGCATTTCTGGCGATGAAGTCATAATCATAAGTGGTGTGGTTGGTTACTATTATTACCACATCTACCTCTTTCAAAAGTTTGACAGTGAGTTTTTGTGAAGAGAAAGAAAAGTTATAATGTCGTAATTTTCTTATCTCTGGTATGTAAGGATCGTTGTAGATTACTGTTGCACCCTTTTCTCTCAGAAGTTGTATTATCTTCAGAGCCGGGGATTCCCGAATGTCATCAACATCTTTTTTATAAGCCACCCCCAGAATCAAAACTTTGGAACCATTAAGGTTCTTTTTTGTTTTATTTAAGGCATCCATAGTTTTAGAGATTACGTAGTAGGGCATAGAGGTATTAATCTCTCCCGCAAGTTCTATAAAGCGGGTGGGAAAATCATACTGCCTTGCTTTCCAGGTAAGGTAGAAGGGGTCAATGGGTATACAGTGTCCACCAAGGCCCGGACCAGGATAAAAAGGCTGAAAACCAAAAGGCTTGGTTTTGGCTGCCTCAATTACCTCCCAGATGTTGATGCCCATCCGGTCAAAGAGCATCTTCATTTCGTTAACCAGTGCGATATTTACGCTGCGGTAGATATTTTCTAAAAGTTTGGCCGCTTCCGCCACTTCTGGTGAGGAGACAGGAACCACCTGGGTTACAATCGCAGAATAGAGAGCAATTCCATGTTTCAGGCATTCGGTGGTAATGCCGCCTATTAACTTGGGGATGTTCCTTACCGAAAAGATATCGTTCCCTGGATCCTCCCTTTCCGGAGAAAAGACCAGAAAAAAGTCCCTGCCTACTCTTTTGCCTGTCTTTTCCAGTTCTGGCAGAACCAGTTCCCGGGTAGTTCCCGGGTAGGTGGTGGACTCCAGAGAGACCAATTTTTCACCCGTCAGGTTTTGGGAGATATCGTTTGCCGCTCTTTTTACATACTGCATATCCGGTTCTCTGTTTTCGGTCAGCGGTGTCGGCACGCAGATTATGACTACATCAAGGTCTTTAATCCAGGAGATATCTTGGGTTGCGCAAAACCGTTTTCTGTGGGGTAAAAAGAGCGAAGCCGGAATATGCCTGATATAAGATTTTCCGCTGTTTAAACTCTTTACTTTCTCAGGGTCAGAATCAAGGCCAACCACTTCAAACCCGGCATTGAGAAAATTGACGGCAAGCGGTAACCCCACGTAACCCATTCCGATTATTCCCACTCGGGCTGATTTTGATTTTATCTTTTTAAGTAGTTTCATAAATTCCTTACCTTGAGATTCCTTTTCAAAGGAGGAGAAAGGAAAATTCCAACGAAATTATAAATTGAAAGAGAAGCAAAGTCAAGGAAAAAAGCGTTTTAACGACCGGAGGCAGTGAGGACAACCCGCACGGTTCTCAGAAGAATTATCAGATCAAGCCAGAGGGAGATATTTTTGTAATAATAAAGGTCATACTGCAGTTTCTTCTTGCTGTCTTCCAGAGAGGAGGCGTAGGGATAATTAACCTGTGCCCAGCCGGTTATTCCGGGTTGTAGAAGAAGCCGCTCTTCGTAAAAAGGTATCTGGCGAGCAAGTTCGCTGACAAACTGTCGTCTCTCCGGACGTGGCCCGATTAAACTCATTTCTCCGCGTAAAACATTGACTAACTGAAGAAATTCGTCTACCCTCAGTCTTCTTAAGACCTTTCCCACGCGAGTAATTCTGGGGTCGTCTTCTTCCGCCCACACCGGCCTATTCTCTTTTTCCGCCTCATTTATCATGGTGCGTAACTTATAGATGGAAAACAGTTTTCCATTGCGACCCACCCGTTCCTGTTTGAAAAGGACTGGTCCTGGAGAATCAAGTTTAATCACCAGGGCTATCAGCGGAAAGAAAGGGAGAAAGAAGAAAAGTCCCACCAGAGAAGCAACTATGTCAAGGAGGCGTTTTACTTTATAAAGATGGAAATTGGAATGGGAAAGAGCGGCAGAAAAAAGCCATTCTTCGGTGAGGTAATCCACTGGAATCTGACCGGTCAGTTCGCCGTAAAGGAAGAGTGGGTCGTAAATCTCTATGCCGCTGAAACGGGACATCCTCAGTGTTCGGGAAATCTCCGGGGAGATGGAAGTGGTTGGTAGGACAAAGCCGTCTATCGCCTCTTGGCAGAGAGCCCCCAGGCTGGAGGGCAGAAGAATTCGGTGCACAATATATCCGCACTCCGGGTTAGAGGTAATTAATCCTATCAGTTCCTGGTGTAGAGGGTCGTTAGAAATAAAAGCGAGCCTTCGGGAATAGAGAATCTTCGGAAGGATTTTTCCATAAGTAATCGTGATGAGAGAAAGAAAGAGGATGGTAAAAATTGCCGTGAGCAAAAAAGCGCCCCGCCCCAGAGGAATCATCAGTCGGCTGTAAAAGATAAGAATAACCAGGATGGAGACGCTAAATGTGGAGCAGAAAGAGAGTTTCAAAACAGCTGTCGGATTCTGGATATTTTTGGGCTCAAAGAGACCCCAGACGTAAAGGGCAGGAAGAGAGAGAATAATATAGGTCAAAAAGGCGTTAAGGTTTTTTATCAGGTAAGCACAAGCTTCTTCCCTGGGGAAACGAAGGTAAAGCGCACACAATATGGCCAGGATAGTACCGATTAGATAAAGAATAAGGAGTAAAACCTTCCGTTCATAAGATAAAGTTTTATTCCCTGTTTTTGGAATCATTGTTATATTTCCTCATTTTATCCAAGGACAAATTATTTGCGCTCGCCTCCGTAAGGCGTTCGCCTTTACTGAATTTTCCTTTTGGTATAATTCACTGAAGTTAAGAAAAATGAGATATTCGGTAGGATTGAGAACCATAGTCAGTTCTGCGCTACTATCTCGTGCATTCTTCCACTCTGGATATCCCAGGCGTACCAGCCCTTCCGCTACCCAGGTCTGGTAATAGGGAATACGCCAGTCAGCCGGGCTGCGCCTGCTTGCTTCTTTTAATGTTTGGTATGAAGAGACAAGGACTTCTGCTGGTTTTCTTTTTTCTAAAAAGGCAACCTTCCAACCGTTTTTATATAGAATTATACCCAGTTGATAAAATAATTCCGGATTGCGTGGTTCAAGCCTTATCGCCTGCTGTAAACAGGAAAGGCTTCCTTTTAGGTTCTGATTCAGAAGATGTTGGGCGCGGAAAAGATGGTATTCTGCGGATAACTGTCTGGCGTTGAAAATTAGCAGGAAGATCCCAGTGAAAAAGAGCAACATTTTTGACCATTTTATATTGTACCAGAAACAGAATTTAGAAAAGTTTGTTTTTGGCTTTGAAACCAGTCCCAGACTGAGAGCAAAGGGTAAAATTACCGCTGGCATATTAAGGTGAAAATCAAAGAATGACTGGGCAAGCGAAGCAAAGATTGCCGCGAGGGCACCGGCTCTCAAGTCCCATTCTTCCGAAGAAGGAGGAGTCTTAATAGGAGTTAGAATGACAAGAAAGAAGAGAAGAAGCAAGAGGAAGCCAAGAATTCCAGTTTCCAATAGCAGTTCAATGTATTCATTCTCTACGTTGGCAAAATAGCGGTGAATAAAAGA
Organism: uncultured bacterium; assembly: GCA_964587375.1. Classification (GTDB taxonomy): domain Bacteria; phylum Ratteibacteria; class UBA8468; order MWAK01; family MWAK01; genus CAZPLE01. The sequence continues at coordinate 10,626 of CAZPLE010000006.1, read as the reverse complement.
GGTCTTATAAACAGGGAGAAGACAAGAAGCAGTTCCTAGTCCAGTTCCGAAGAATGGATACTTTCTGAAGATATTCAAGCCATCTCTCCAGACAGCAAGACGCATCTGGACAGTGATTGACGAAAGAGGGTCCTGTAAGGTAGAAACTCTTTCCAAGACTTTCTGGAAGCCAAGGAATTTAACCGCAAGAAATCCCACCAAAAAGGCTGGCACCAACCAGTAAAACGACTTTCTTGTTTGCGGATGGAAGAGGGAGAGGATTAGCAGAGTAAAAAGACCGAGGGCAAATCCTACAAAACCACTCCTGGAGAGGCTTAAGAATATTCCGGTCAACAGGAGCGGAAGGATAATTAAGGCAAAAATGGCCCCGGACCACTTTCGCTCTTTTTGAAAGGTAGCAAGGAGGCCGGCTGTTAAAAAAAAAGAGAGATTGAGAAAACCAGCAAAATGGTTGCGATTTATAAAAGGGCCTAAAGGATGTCCTACCTTTACCGGTCGGAGCCAGTAAACCTTTTTAGAGGGATAAAATATCCCCAAAATACCAATAAAAGCCACCACTGCTCCCAGAATGGCGATGAGGAGTAGAACCCTTTTTTTAGATTGGAGAGAAAGTTCTTTAAAAGAGATAAAAAGACCAGTGGAGACAATCAAGATAGAAAGTCGCTTTAGCGTTGCATAGCGGTTGAGAGAAAAGGTCATCAAGGATACTCTTTCTCCGGAGAGGTTCCAGAGATGATGAGTCTCCGGGGAGAGCATCTTTATTGCTGAGGAAGGCAGTGGAACAGTGGACAAGAACAGAAAGACCAGAAAGAGAAAGAAAAGAGATTCTGGCGGAGAGCATGGTCTTAATTCTGGATTTGACCGGTTGTAATCTTTTTGAGTGGCAAGAAGGGAAAGAAAGATGAAGACCCCTAAAAGTCCAATGACCGACTGCGCCCATCCTTCATATCCACCAAAAGCAAACAAGGCAAAAGTGATGGTGGCAGAAAGGAGAAAAAGAGTCGGATTAAGATTCAACCTTTTCCGATTGGGGTTGCTGGTAGTGGTAGCCATAGTAATAATGGTAGTAACGGTAAGAGTAGTAGTCAAAATCCTTCTCTGACAGTCGGTTTATTACCCCACCAATGATCCGGCTCCCACTGTTTTCCAGTATCTCTAATGCCCGGTTGACCAGTGCCTCCGGTATTTCTCCTCCGCAAACAACAAGGATTACTCCATCAACCAGGCTCCCCAGGATGGTGCTTTCGGTTACCGTAAGGGCTGGAGGCGCATCAATAATTATTCGGTCAAATTCCTTTTTGGCATGTTCCAGGAAAGCCTTCATCCCCGGAGAGGAGATAAGTTCCGGAGGATTGTCTGGATGATAGCCAATGGTAACCAGGAAAAGATTTTCCAGGTTTGTGGATTTAATGGTTTCTTCAGCGTTTATCTTTTCCATAAGATAATCAGCCAGTCCTTTTCCGCGGTTAAGATTGAAAAAACGGTGGAGGGCACCTTTTCGTAAATCAGCATCAATTAATAATGTCTTTTGTCCCATCTGTGCCAAAGAGGTAGCAAGATTGGCACTGATAAGACTCTTTCCTTCTTCCGGCACCGAAGAGGTGATCAGTACGGAATGAAGTTTGTTGTTTGGCGAAGAAAGCGTCACACTGGTGCGCAGGGTTCGGAAGGCCTCCAGAATAGGGTTGTGACGTTCACCGATGCGGATCAGCCGTTCGGAAGCAGGTTTATTTTCCCAGAGACGGAAGTTAGGAATTACTGCCAGAGTTGGAATGCCTGTATACCTTTGCAAATCTTCTGCACTTCTGATGGTGTCGTCCAGGTACTCAATGGTTAAGGAAGTTCCCAGCCCCAGAGCCAGTCCCACAATCGCGGAGATTAAGAGAGAACGAGTTTTACGGGGAGCAACCGGGTTGGGAAGCAGATGGATTTTTTCTACCAATTGGACCGTTTCCATTCCTATATTGGAAGAGACACCAATTTCGTTAAGACGTTGTACCAGCATATCATATAGTTTTCTTTTACTTAAAAGTTCGGTCTGGAGTTTTTCGTATTCGGTCCCACGGGCACTGATGCTGGCTGCTTTATTTTCCCAGGTGTTGAGAGCCTTTTCCACCGCCGCCTGTTCCATTTTTAAAGTCTGATAACGGGCATTAAGGCGCTGAACGAGATTATCAACCTCTGCATTTAACTGGTTTTCCAGGCTCTTTAACCGTTCCTTTATCTCTATAATTTGAGGGTGGTTTTCTTTGTAGATTGTCAGTTGCTCTTCCAGGCTTTCCTGGAGTTGCTGGATCTGATACTTCAGTTGTTGGTAATTTTTTGTTTCACTTTCTGCCAGTAGATAGACTGAGGGAAGGCCGCGCTGCATAGCTATCTCTGTTTTGGGAGCACTCGCCCTAGGATCGGCAACCGGAGATTTATTGACCGTAGAAAATGTAGGTGTGCTGTAATTTCTGGCTGCCAGCAGAGTGCTTTCTATTACATAAGGGTCCTTGTTGCTCTTTAAAACATTGATTTGGTGTTCCATTATGGAACGCTGGGTGACCAGGTCGCTCAGTCGGAGTTTTAGTTCTGCAGCGTAGCGTGCCGGGATATTTCCGGCTTCGTCATAGAGAACGATGTCATGGCTGGTTTTGTAGCCAAGTAGTTTCTGCTCGTCTGCAGCGATCTCTTTTTTGAGTTCTTCCACCTGTTTGGTTAGTTCTTGGCTGGCGATGTCGGCGCTTTCACTCTTTTGCTCTCGGGTAAAATGGATATACTCATTTATCAGACTATTGGCATAAGCCATTGCATAGTCTGGATTAGGGCTATCAACCTTTATTTCCACTACAGAGGTTCCTCCAATAAAACCCAGGTTCACTTTAGGAATCCTATCTTCCGGTGAGAGGCAGTTATTCCATCCTTCCTCGGCCAGTTTCTGAAGGACCATTTTGCGAAGCGTATCGCTCTTCAAAATTTCCATCTGACTGGTTTTGCGATAGATTTCCGATAAGGGAACATTCATTCCCGCTGCGACATCCACTTTACCTACTGCACGCCAGATAGGGTTTTGATAGGAAAGGTGAAGAAAACTTATCGTTACTACGGTGGCAAAGACCGCGGCTACCAGACCTTTATGTCGATGGAAAAGATGAAGAGTTTCCTTTATCTGTCGGACGCTTTGCACTTCCGTGTGGTCAGGCTTTTTTCTGGTTTTATTCTCCATAATGTTGACTTATTCTCCAACCAAGGTAGAAAGGGAAGGTTAAAAGTTGAAAAAACTCTGGGGCACGTAAATCTCGTCCCCATCCTGAAGTTCTATGTCTTGGTCAAGCAACCCCTTCTTTTTGATGGCCGCCACATTAACTGGAATCTCTTGCCATTTACCTTTTTTATCCTTCCGCCGAACGATAACCCTTCTCTGGTTAGCAAACTCCTTAAAGCCACCACAGAGAATAATTGCCTTGGTTACGGTCAACTTTTTGTTGTTGTAGATGGGCACCGGACCTTCCCTCATTACCTCTCCAGTTACCCACACTTCACCGATAATTTCTGCCTCACCCGTGACGTAAAAACCAGTATCACCTTCGCTTCTTTCATAATAAGGTAGGCGTTTGGGCGCTTTTTCCAGAATGCTGACCAAAACCGTGGCTTTACGATAAAACTTCTCTTCCAGGCGCTCTTTTATCTTTTGGGCTAAACCTTCCCGAGAAGACCCAGCGGCTCGAACCTCATTGATTAAGGGGAGGATAACCTGGCCGTTTGCAGAGACCGTAAAGATGCCGCCATATGATGGATCTTCCTCAATGCGAACCGAAATTTTATCCCCAGGAGATACAAGCTCTTCTTGGGTAATTACTTGGCTGCTGGGCCTTTCCAGTTCTTCTTGGGTAAAGAGGGAACCAGAACTTAAAAGAGAGAAAAGGATAACCGTTCCCGTTAACTTTAGTATTGTCAAACATGTCAAACAGGCTCTGCGCATCTCTTACGTGTTGCCCTGGTTATGTACGGTTTCTCTAAAAGTGATAAGTAAGGGTTAAAGTTAAGCTGTTCTGGTCGTATTCCTTGCCAGCAAGGTTTGAGTCTTTGGTGACAAAAGAGTAGGCAAGGTCCAGGGCTGTTCTGGGATTAATGAGATAACTGGTGCCTAATCCAAACCACTTACGGTTTGCTTCCTCCGGTCTGATGGAAGGCGATTTAGCCACACCGGATTCCTCCAGATTGTCATAGGCAAAGGAGATGTTGCCGGTCAATCTGGGCGTGAATTTGTGGTTGAGCCGATAAGAGACGTTATACCACTTATAATAATTACCCAGAGCATAACCATATTCAGGTTGATAGTTGAAGTCCAGTGCTTGGGTTGTTAAACTGGTTAACCGGTGGGTAATGTTTGTTCGGTAAACAGTTCCTTCAAAATCGGAGGTATCGGTGGTAAAACTACTTGTCTGTTTGAAATCAACCGTTTGGTAACCAACAGCAACTTCTCCAGAAAGTCTGGGCGTTATTCTACCCCGGAAGCCGAGTTCTATCCGGTCGGAAAGGCTATCGTTGAAAAGATTGAGCCGGTTGTCTGTCTCTTCGTGTTCCAGACGGGTGAAAAGGTCAACCTTAGGATTGACCTCAGCGGCCAGGTCAGCAAAGATACAGTGACTATCGCGGCTGAGTTGTTTGAATCTTGCCCCTTCGGTGCGATAGGAGATTAAGTCATAGCCGGTGCTGAACTTTAATTTGTTAAACTCCCTTAAACCACTGATTCCCAAAGTATTGGTAGTGCGGGCATATTCCAGGACGTTGTCTACAAAAGGGATCTCTTTTCCTATTGGGTCAACAGCCCGGGTATAACGGTCATGAAGATTAAGCTTCCATCCTGCCAGAGGGAAATCAAAACTTAAAGCCGAAGAACCCACCAGCCCAGAAGAGACATAGTCGTGGTCAGCCCATCTGGTATATCCCAAAGTAGCGTCCAATCCAAACTCTACCATCTTGGTAAGAGGATAACGCAGATTGATGCCAATATTGGCTGTGGCAGACCAGTCGCTTTCTACATTCTTGTTTAGCTCATTCAGTCCTACATTATCAGTCCATTTCAGGGAGAGGCTGGCACTCATTCCTAACGAAACTTCCCCCACCTTTATTACGCTGGATTCTTGAGCAAGAAGCACGTAACCACCCAGGAAGAGTAACCATGTTATCAAAAATACTCCGCTGATGATTAACCGCCATACTTTTTTATCCATTTTTCGCTCCCTTTTCTGTCAATAATAATATTTTGTTACATAATAGGTGGACTCGCTGCTCCTCTTTCCACCGGTGACTCCAATCTCCAGTCAGGCAGAGCCATATAGCCGGCGATATTAAGCGTCTCCCCATATCCAAAAGAACGCATCTTCCCCTTAGCGTCTGTGTAATAAATAAGGTTTCTGGTTTCACAACCCGGGGTTTGGTTGAAGGTGAGCTGAAAGGTTCCGTCAGCCAGATACTTAATCGTGATAAGATAACAGGCCGGGACAGTAAGGTAAGAGCCATCAGGGAAGTAGATGACCAACCCATCAGGGTTTGGACAGGGCAGTCCTATCTCTACCGGCCTTCCCCGTTCATCCACGAGTACCCACAGGTTTTGTCCAGAGAGAATGGTTATTCCCATTGTAGGAAAAAGAACATTTGGTTGCCCGGCAGTGGCGCTTAAATCAAGACGTCCTTGGTCTGGATTGTAACTGGCCTTTAGACCTTCACCAGACGGCAAAGAGAACTCCGCTTTCGGAGTAGTGCCGGAAAGCGTCATGGAACCCTCGGGATAACTGATCTCTACCTGGCCAGCACCAGCAGGGTTTACTTCAAAGTTGGCAGCGGAAAGGACTGACAAAAAAGAGATGACCACCACAAATATTCCGGCTGCTAACAAACCCTTTAATCTTTCCATCTTTCCCCCTTTCTCTAATCTTTAAAGAGAACCAAAATTTCCAGTACCACTACTTCTATATTTTTTACCCCTTTTATTTTATCTATTTTTTAAATACCGCCTTATCGCTTCTTGCCAGGTAGGCATCTTCAGACCCAAAACAGTTTCTAGTACAAAATTTTGCAGGGCTGAGTTTGCTGGTCTCTTAGCAGCTCGGTGTAGTGCTTCTGATGATATTGGCTGAACGGAAACATTCTTTCCCGAGATTCTCAAAATGGTCTTTGCGAACTCGTACCAAGATGTTACTCCCCGATTGACCGCATGATAGAGACCATAGCCACCATTTTTGAGTATCTCCATTATACTTACACATAGGTCTTCTGTCAAGGTGGGAGAACCGGTCTGGTCATCAACCACTTCTATCTTTTTAGAGCCTTTTGCCTTTTTGAGGATAGCGGACACAAAATTTCTTTCACTTCCGCTACCGTAAAGCCAGGCGGTTCGGATAATGAAAAACCTGGTCAAGAGATGTTTGGTATAAAACTCTCCTGCAAGTTTAGACCGGCCGTAAGTTTGAAGGGGGTTGGGAGAATCAAACTCCAGATAAGGAGAAGTCTTTTTGCCGTCAAAGACAAAGTCGGTGGAGATATACACCAGAGGCACTTTCAGTTGGGCACAAGCCTCAGCAAGGTGGGCAGTGCCCAGCGCATTAACCGCAAAGGCTTTCTCTGGGAATCTTTCGCAACCATCTACGTCAGTAAAAGCAGCGGTATGGATGACAAGGTCCGGTTTAATCTCCAAGCACGCTTTTATAGTGGATTCTCTTTTAGTAATGTCAAACTCTGGCAGGTCTAATCCCACCGGGGAAAATCTTTTGGAAAGGACCTTCATCAGGTCGGTGCCTAACATTCCGCGGTGTCCGGTTACCAAAATCTTCCATTTCTTCATAAATCAAATCCTTAATCTTTATTATTTAAGAAATAGGTTTGATACCACGTCACCGTATCTCTTAACCCATCTTCAAATTTCACTCTTGGTTTCCACCCTAGGGCTTCAATTTTGGAGCAGGCAACGGCATAACGCCAGTCGTGGCCTGGCCGGTCAGGAACAAATTGAATAAGAGAAAAGGGTTTCCCGAGAATTTTCAGAACCATTTTGGCGACTTGGAGGTTAGAATAGTATTTTCCGGTACCAATATTATAGATTTCTCCTTCTTTTCCCTGTCGCAATACCAGGTCTATGGCAAGGCAATTATCCTCCACATAAAGCCAGTCACGCAAATTTTCTCCGGTTCCGTAAAGGGGTAGCGGTTGATTGGAAAGAGCCCTTTGGATGAAGAGAGGAATCAGTTTTTCCGGGTGCTGTCTGGGTCCATAATTGTTGGAACTGCGGGTAATGAGTATTGGTAATTTATAGGTATGAAAGTAAGAGAGGCAAAGTAGGTCCGCTGCCGCTTTGCTGGCCGAGTAAGGAGAAGAAGGCTTCAAGAGGCTTTTTTCATTAGCCTTTCTCTTTTCAGGAATACTGCCGTAAACTTCGTCGGTACTTACCTGCAAGAAACGTTTCAACCTTACCTTTCGGCTTGCTTCCAGAAGGACACTGACGCCCACAAAATTGGTCTGGATGAAAGGTGCGGGTTTGGCAATACTCCGGTCAACATGGGACTCAGCCGCAAAGTTGACTACTGCGTCGCAACCCTTAATAACCTCCATCACTATTTTTCTATCGGAGATATCACCTTTAATAAAGGAATAGCGCCTATCTTTGCTTAATTGGGAGAGGTTGGAAAGGTTGCCTGCGTAGGTAAGTTTGTCTAAGTTTACTACCGTATCTTCCGGATGATTTTTTAAAAGGTAGATGATAAAGTTAGAACCGATAAAACCACAGCCTCCGGTAACCAGTATTTTCATCTGGAAGAAAAGGGATCAACTTTAGGTTATTCTTTACATTCTTTTCGTTTAGCCGCCACAAGGTTGTTGGCGGCAAGTAACGAATCAAAGGTGCCTGCGTCTGTCCACCAACCTTCTAAGATATCATAGGTCAGTTGCCCTTTTTTCAAATACCAGTTATTGACGTCTGTAATTTCCAATTCCCCGCGGGCAGAGGGTTTTAGTCTTTTGATAATATCAAAGACCTGGTGGTCATAAAAATATATTCCAACCACTGCAAAGTTACTGGGCGGAACCTTCGGCTTTTCTATGATTCTTAAGATCTTTCCGTTTTTGATCTCTGGGCACCCAAACCTTTCCGGATGAGGAACACTTTTTAAAAGAATCTTTGCCCCCCTTTTTTGTCTTTGGTAAGCCCTTACAAAGCGGGTAATGGTATCTTCAATTATATTGTCACCCAGCATCACCACCAGTCTTTCCTTATCCGCAAAGTCTTCGGCAAGTTTCAGTGCAGCGGCAATCCCTCCTTCGCCTTCCTGATAAGCATAGTGGAGCCTTTTGAGTCCAAATTCCGAACCATTTCCCAGCAAGCGCAGGAATTCTCCAGCGTAGACACCACCAGTAACGATCAAAATTTCAGTAATGCCGGCACTCACCAGCGTTTGCAAAGGATAAAAGACCATCGGTTTGTCATAGATTGGCAAAAGATGTTTATTGGTTATCTTTGTAAGGGGAGAGAGACGACTTCCTGATCCACCGGCGAGAATCACTCCTTTCATCGGTCTTTTCGTTCCCAGGAATAGGGAATTTCTCGACTATGGGGTTCTATTCGGAATTCGTCAGGGCAAAGTTGGTTATAACTTTCCGTCGGGATGTTTAAGAGGATAACCTCTTCGGTACCGATGCACTTGAATCCATGACAGACCAGAGGAGGGATCCGGATGAGAATGGGGTTATGTTCGCCGACAAAGAATTCATTAATCTCACCGTAGGTGGGCGAAGAAGGTCGGTTATCGTAAAGGACAACTTTTGCCATCCCTTTGACAACAGCCATGTTATCCGTCTGTTTTTTATGATAATGCCAGGCTTTGATTACGCCAGGATAAGCAGTGGTAATATAAACCTGCCCGAATTTTTCAAAGAGCTCTTCATTCGCACGCAAGACTTCCATCAACCGGCCGCGCTCATCCGGAATAACCTTCAGATACTTTATCTTCACTCCCTCAATCATTCCACTGAAAAGTCTATCATTTTTTTTGACACCGGTCAATAAATATAGGCTTAATCGTAAAACGGGGAGCGCAAAATTGATTTGAACCTTTTATTTGTTTTAAAATATTGGTAGTAAGAAAGGGGGTGACAAGAAAGCAGAGTTTGCCCACCAAGTATGTCTGGAGATGGACAGAATGTAAAATTTGCGGTAGATGGGATGTTGGGAAGGCTTGCCCGATGGCTCCGGCTCTCTGGCTTTGACGCTGTTTATATTATCAGTCGTAGACCTTCGGAGATCCTTGGTTTAGCCCGCCAAGAGGGGAGATTTATCCTGACGCGCAGCACTTATCTTAAAGACCACGAACCGGAACGGGTTTTTCTGATAAACTCTGACCGAGTGAAAGAACAGATGAGAGAGGTGATACGCCATTTCCATCTTCAGATTGAGGAATCAGCATTCTTTACCCGATGCAGTCTCTGTAACCAACCTTTACAAAAAATCTCCAAGAGCGAAGTAGCAGATAAAGTTCCCATTTTTGTTTACCAAACCCAAGAAGAGTTTTACCGGTGTCCTGCTTGTCAGCGTATCTACTGGTCCGGGAGCCACCGGCAGAGAATGCTCCAATTTTTGAGGTCCTTATGCTGAATGAAGAACAGCGTCGCTTTCTTCTGAAAGCCGCAAGAATAGCCATTGCCGATTACCTCAAAACGGGAAGATTAACTGTGCTTTCAACCAAAGAGCCGGCACTTCTTGAGCCCAGAGGTGCTTTTGTAACCCTGCACAAGCAGAAAGCGCTCCGTGGCTGTATTGGCCTTATTGAATCAACCTTGCCGTTGAACGAAACTGTCTGTAAGATGGCAGTGGAATCAGCCACTGGTGACCCACGCTTCCCACCGGTGAGAGTGGCAGAACTTCCGGAACTTAAGATAGAAATTTCGGTTCTCACTCCTCCCAAGAGGGTTTCTGGTCCGGAAGAGATTGTTTTGGTTAGGGACGGCGTCATTGTACGGCGAGGTTCCTGCCAGGGCGTCTTTCTTCCTCAGGTGGCCGCTGAAACTGGCTGGGATAAGGAAAAATTTCTTTCTATCCTTTGTTCCCATAAGGCAGGTTTGCCTCCAGATGCCTGGAAGGAAAAGGAGACGGAACTTTTTACTTTTCAGGCGGAGGTCTTTTCGGAAGAGAATCTTAACACATAGTTGACAATCCGGTCAGCCGCATCTGAAAGAGAAAGGGATTTGGCAACTGCGGACATCTTCTCTAACCTTTCTGGATTTTCCATAAGGCTCTTTATTATCTTCGCAAGGTTTTCTCCGGTAAGGACTTTTTCTTCTTCCATTAAGGCAGCACCATTTCGGAAAAGATAATCAGCGTTGAGGTTTTGGTGTTTGTCTGCCGCGTAGGGATAGGGTATTAAGACAGAAGGAAGGCCAAAAAAGAGCAGTTCCGCTATGGTGGTAGCTCCGGCGCGACAGATGACAAGGTCGGCCGCAGAATAAGGAATTTCCATTTGCGAAAAGAACCCCGCAGTACAGTGGCAGAAAGAGAAATTTTTATAAGCCTGCGCCACCCATTGCAGATCATTATTTCCCGTCTGATGGATGAACTGAATCTTATCCGGAGAGAGATACTGAAGGGCTGAGATA
>CAZPLE010000005.1:0-2836 GCA_964587375.1 uncultured bacterium | reverse complement strand
GGACTGCCTTTTGCGCCATGGGGTGAAAGAATCAGATATCACTATTGCCTGGGTGCCTGGCTCCTTTGAGATTCCTTCAGTGGCAAAGAAGATGGCAGAAAGCAGAAAGGTTGAGGCAGTAATTTGCCTGGGAGCGGTTATCCGTGGAGAGACTCCCCATTTTGACTATATTGCTGGGCAATCAAGTAAAGCCATAAGCCAGATCGCCCTGGAAAGTGAGATTCCGGTCATCTACGGAATCTTAACCTGTGACACTGTTGATCAGGCGATTGACCGTGCCGGCGCGAAAACTGGTAACAAAGGCTGGCAAGCAGCCCTCTCCGCTCTGGAAATGGCAAATCTCTATTCCATCCTGTAATGTGCGGAATTGTAGGCCGAATTGAAAAATCTGGCCATAGTTCAGACCCCCAGTTGCTTCGGGAAATGGCCAGGGCGCTACATCACCGCGGACCAGATGAAGAAGGTTACTATCAAAAAGGGGCAATTGGTTTGGGCCACCAACGCCTTTCCGTGATAGACCTTACTACAGGCCGCCAGCCTTTAAAGAACGAAGACGAAACCATAATCCTTGTCGCTAACGGTGAAATTTACAATTTTCAAAGACTGCGCGGTGATTTAGAAAAGAGAGGGCACCGTTTTCGTTCTAAATCAGACAATGAGGTAATAATACATCTTTATGAAGAAAAAGGGGTAAGTTGTCTTCAGGACTTGCGAGGAATGTTCGCTTTTGGCCTTTGGGATGAAAAGAAAGAACGACTTTTTCTGGCCCGAGACCGCATTGGCAAAAAACCATTAGTCTACACTGAAACCCCTTTTTCCTTTAATTTCGCCTCTGAAATTCAGGCGCTCCTCAAAGCACCAGATATTAAAAAAGAAGTGGATTGCCAAAGCCTGAATCTATTTTTGACTTTTCAGTATATTCCTGCCCCCCATACTATCTTTCAGGGTATCAAAAAACTGGCTGCCGGACACTACCTGATATATCAAAAAGGAGAAGTCCAAACAGCACGTTACTGGGCGATCGACTTTAACCACAAGATTAAGGTTTCCGAAAGCGAAGCGGCGCAGCTGGTTCTGGAAAAATTAAGGGAAGCGGTAAAACTCAGGATGGTCAGCGACGTACCTCTGGGTGCCTTCCTTTCTGGTGGGATCGATTCCAGTACCATCGTTGCCTTAATGAGCCATTCTTCTCCCCAACGGGTGAAAACATTCTCCATCGGATTTTCGGAAAGAGATTATAACGAACTAAAATTTGCGGCCAAAGTTGCTAAAACTTTTGATACTGAGCACAGCACATTTGTTGTGAAGCCGGATGTCATCTCTATCCTTCCGGAGGTCATTCGCCACTATAACGAACCCTTTGGAGATAGTTCTGCTATACCTACCTATTACCTCTGCCAAGAGACGAAAAAGGCGGTTACCGTGGCGCTCTCCGGTGATGGCGGCGACGAAAATTTTGCGGGCTATCCCCGTTATCTCCAGGCGCTCTACTTGGAAAAATCTTTGCCATTTACGGCGCGTCTACCAAAAATTGTCGTTAAAAATGTGGCTTCCAAAACCTCAGGAATTTGGCGTAAAATATCCTGGGTGCTGAATGAAGCACCAAAGATTTCTCAAGCAGAACGCTATGCCCGGTGGATGACCGTTTTCTCACCGCAGGAAAAAGACACACTTTATCAGACGGCTTTCAAAAAAAGGTTGAGTGAAGACCCTTGGCAAAGATATAGGGACTTGTGGCCCCAAGCTGACAACCACTTAGAGAAGATGCTCCTGGCTGACTTTCATCTTTATCTTCCTGATTGCCTTCAGGTAAAGATGGATATCGCTTCCATGTCACATGGCCTGGAGGTTCGCAGCCCTTTTCTGGACCAGGAAGTAGTGGCACTGGCCGCTTCTCTTCCAGCAGACCTCAAACTCCGTGGCCGAAGGACGAAATATCTATTAAAAAGGGCTCTTACAGGTATACTTCCGCCAGAAGTCCTGACTCGGAAAAAGATGGGATTCGGTATCCCCCTTTCCTTATGGTTTAAGAATGAACTGAAAAGATATCTTGCTTCGGTAATAATGAGTGAACGGCTCTTAAAAAGAGGATATTTCAATCCAGATTACCTAAAAAAGATATTTTATGAGCACACCAGTGGTCAGGCTGACCACACTACACGGCTCTATCTTCTTTTAGTACTGGAACTCTGGCACCAGATTTACATTGATTGATGGCTACATTAATCTTGGCGTATCACCGGATAAACGACTGGTCAAGTGATACTCTGGTGGTCTCTCCGAAAGAGTTTCAAAAACAGTTAAAAGTTCTTAAAAAATCACACCGCATTGTCCCGATTCAGGAATTAGTCTCGGCAAAAATAAAAAAGGCGCACGGGAAAGAAAATCTGGCTGCCATTACCTTTGACGATGGGTATCAGGACAACTTTCTCTTTGCTCTACCCATATTGAAAGACCTGGGTGTTACTGCCACTTTCTTTTTAACGGTTTCTTATATTGGAACCAACCAACTTCTGTCTCGGGATTATAAGAAAGGAAGCCTTGAGAAAGACCGTCTTTTAAACTGGAATGAGGTAGAGAAGATGGCGGAAGAAGGCTTTACTTTTGGATCTCATTCCTTAAGTCACCTTAATCTGGCGTTCGTGGATTCAAAAGAGGTAAAGAGGGAAGTGATGGAATCAAAAAGAATCCTGGAGGAGAGATTAAAAAAAACCATCTCTTTCTTCTGTTATCCTTTTGGCAGCCACTCTCCAGAGGTAAGAAGAGTAGTGGCAGAAGCCGGTTACCAGGCAGCCTTTTTCACGCCACCCTTTAGCAAGTTAGTTCTCCATAAAAG
>CAZPLE010000004.1:0-4506 GCA_964587375.1 uncultured bacterium | reverse complement strand
GGTTTAAGGTCAAGTCTGGGGGAATCAATGTGGGAGACAATAATTCTGATTCCCTCTTGGAAAGGCCGCTTTCCTGCGACAGCAAAGGCTGCGCAAGCTGACCTACCTACCAGATAAGACCTTTTTCTCTTCTTCTGACTCAGGTTTTGAAACCCTCTCTTTTCCGCTTCCTTTATTGCCCAGGTAACCGTTTCGTTTTCGGTCTTTACGGTAGAGAGAAAGCGGCGATAGCCCTCTGCAAAATCGAACGCCAATCTTTTTTCCTTTTCGGAAAGAATGTCCCAGACAAGATTTCGTTCATAGGTTAACTTTTCTCGTTTTGCCATCTCCCACCTCCAAAGAAATAGATTAACGCACCAATAAAACTGTTTACCACAGAACAGGCCAAGATTAAGAGTCCCAAGGCAAATGCCTTTTCTCTGCCCATCTGACTGTGAAAGAAAAAGAGGTAACCGCTCTCCCGAACACCTAACCCACCTAAAGAGGGAATAACGGCAAATGTCCAGACCAGAGGGATAAAGACCAAGAGAGAAAGGAAAGAAACCTGGCTATTTACACCAAGGGTAACAAAGTAGTTAGCAGTGATGGCTGAAAACTGGCCGATAAAAGATAAAAGGAGCGCCTCCAAAATAATACCTGGTTTCTGCAGATAAGCATTGACCTCGTAATAGAAGTTTTTCAGAGCCACACCTGGTCTCCCCCAGTGAGAAAGAAAGATTATTCTGCCAAACCACCGGCCTGCCGCTGGCCAAGCGCAAAGAAGAAAAAAGAAGAGAAGAGCCAGAAAAATAGCAGTGATCACAAAAAAAGTAAAGCGCGGTAGGTAAGGAAGGTAAATAACGCCAGCCACAAAACCCATACTCATCACAGACAAAGTCCCAATAACCCTATCCAGAAGGATAGAGATTACTAGGGATAGCTTTTTTTCTCTTCCTTTCAAAAAGTAATACCCTTTTACCACATCTCCGCCAGCGCCGGTGGGCAGAAAATTATTAAAAAAAAGACCAATAAAGGTTAACTGTAAAATAAAACCAAAAGAATAATTAGCTTGGGAAAGAATAGTTTTCCACCGCCAAGCAAGGATGACGTTTGCCACGGTTGAGAAAAAGAATGCCAGCACTAAGAAGTTCTTCTGGGAATTCCGCAGTATAGAAGGCAACCCTTTGATATCTACGAGAGGAAAGACTGGCGAAATCTTTCTGCTGGCAGGAAAAACAAGCAAATAAATAAGTAGAGTAGTGACGCCAATGCGAAACAAAACTCCTAAAAGGTTTTTCATTAGTTGTCTTTAACGGGAATGGCAAGACATTTCACCAGTGCCTTGCCAAACTCGTCCGCGGCGTCAGGGCCATTGGCTGTTACTATCTTTCCGTCAACTACCACCGGTACGTTCTGACAAAGAGCACCGCGCTTTTTCAGAACATCCAGTTCGCTGGGAAAGACGGTGGCCTTCTTTCCGGAGAGAATACCAGCTCTTGCCAGAATTCCCGGAGCGATGCAGATGGCGCCCACAACCTTTCCTTTTTGATATGCCTTGCGAGCAAGGTTAAGTGCCACTGGGTCTCCAAAATAATCAGCAGCGCCGGGTCCGCCGATAAAAACAATGCCGGCATAATCATCCACCTCCACCTGAGAAATGGCAACATCAACCTTGGCGGTGGTTCCAAACCGACCCTGGGCAACACCGAGATTTTTGGAGCCAGTAACTACTTTATACCCGGCTTTCTCCAGAATCGCTTTGGGTTTCAAATACTCCTCATCCCGAAATCCGTTTTGAGCCACAACAAATAACACCATGGCCATCACCCCCTTTGTTAAGATAATCATCTTTACACCTTGTTTGCTTTATTAACTTTATTTTACCACAAAAAGAATCAAGGAAGTCTCAGAAATCGGTGGATGGGCATTATTAGCCTCGTTCTTGGGAGTATTTTATTAGTAACTTTTAAGAGATTTAAAGCCTTTCTTCCCTTAATTTCCGGGTGTCCTTTGCCGAAGATAGCCGGTTGCAGAATCAAAGAGGCAGTGGGCATCTCTCTTTGCAAAAGAGCGGCACCGTAGACTACCTCCTCTGTAAGAGTCTCTTCGGTAACTGTGATCTTCCCAAAAATATCCGCCTTTAGAGAGGCACATTCCCGGAGGAAACGCCGGTGCTCACTCCACAGAGCAGAAAGGCCTGTGGCGCTAGGAATTTTGATGTCCATAGCAATAAAATCAAGATGCTTTTTAACCTTCCTCAGTTTTTCGGAAAGGGTTCCGTTGGTCTCCAGATAAATCTTAAAACCTTTTTTCTTCAGAAGGGGCAAGAACTGAACCAAAAATTCTGTCTGACACAGTGGTTCCCCTCCGGTAAGAGAAACGGAGTGGATAAACCCCGATTTTTCAGCCAACTTGTATATTCTTGCTGCCAAACTATCAGAAGAAACTTTTTCCCTTCTTTCTTTTCCAGAAAGGTCGCAATAACGACAAGAAAGATTACATCCAGCAAACCGAATGAATATCTGGGGAAAGCCAATAAAAGGGCCTTCACCCTGGATAGAAAAAAAAACCTGATATATCTCAGCGGTTTCCATCTGTTCCCATTTGATAGAGAGGGTCAAGAAAACCAGCCTCATCAAACCCTTTCTTCCTTATCTGACAACTATCACACTTTCCACAGGGCTTCCTTCCACCCGCATAACAGGACCAGGTAAACTGGTAAGGAACACCCAATCTCTTTCCCAGAAGGACAATCTCCGACTTTTTAAGATAGAGAAGAGGAGCGACGATTTTTACCGGCTTTCCTTCCACGCCTGCTTTTGTTCCGATTACGAAAAGACGATTGGCTAACCGATAAAACTGAGGCCGACAATCCGGGTAACCAGAAAAATCGATACAATTGGCGCCAATGAGAATGGTAGAGGCGTCGATTGCTTCCGCATAAGAAAGAGCAAAAGAAAGAAAGATTAGGTTACGGGCGGGAACATAGGTAGAAGGAATAGGAGAATCGGCATCTCTTCTGTCCATCTCTGGTAAGGGAAGAGCATTGTTAAGGAGGCTGCTTCCCTTCCAGGGAAATTCAATCCTTATTACTTTCAGGTCAAGACTGTTAATTCTGGAAAGTTTTCGGGCGCACTGCAGTTCTTTTTTGTGCCGCTGGCCGTAAGAGAAGGAAAGGGGGAAGACCTGATACCGGCGTTTCAGCGCCCAGTAAAGAAGGGTCGCTGAATCAAGTCCGCCAGAGAGTAACAATACTGCCTTTTTCATTATCTTTTTGAACTGTAGAAAACGGCTTTTGTCCTTTCGGATTCCCACACTTCAACCCTTTCTACCCTCACGGTTGTCAGTTTTTTTAGACGAGTGGTGAGGGTATTAAAGATATAACGGGCAATGTTCTCCGAAGATGGGTTAACACTGACAAAATAAGGGTGTTCATTCAATAGAGTGTGGTCAAGTTCCCGTAGAAGGTCGGATAAAAACCTTTTTGCTTCCCCAAAATCAACCACCAGGCCAATCTTGTTTAGTCTTTTCGCTGAAAGGACTAAGGTAACCTTCCAGTTGTGGCCATGCAGTCTTTCGCATTTACCATGGTAACCACGTAACTGGTGGGCAGAGCTGAATGAATCGGTCACCTCAATCAGATAACCCATGATCTTCCGCTATCTTCAAAATTGATTCTGCCAGAATAAGGTCCTCCGGGTAGGTAATTTTGATGTTGGTTCTTTCGCCTTCAATTATTTTAACCGGGAAACCAGCGGCTTCAACCACCGAGGCATCATCCGTAGCGATAAAACCGGATCTTCTGGCCATCTGATAGGCTGTTAGAATCACCTCTCTGGGAAATGCTTGAGGAGTTTGCGCTGCATAAAAAATCTTTCTTTCTGGGGTGCGTAAAACATAGCCTTTTTCAACTTCTTTCAAAGTATCGGAAACAGGCAAAGCAGGAATTACTGCTATTTCTCTTCCGGCGGCAATCAATTCTTTTACTTTTTTGGTACTCACCAGGGGTCGCGCTCCATCGTGGATTAGAACCACCTCTGCCGATAATTCCAGAACGGAAAGCCCTCTGATTACCGATTCCTGTCGGCTGGAACCACCAGAAACTACCTCCTTTACTTTTTTAAACTTGCCGGAGGAGAGCAATGCTGCAGCTTCTGAAAGCCGGCCTTCAGATACTACAAGGATGACGGAAGAAACCTCTGGAATTTTTTCAAATAGATTGAGGCTGTAGAAAATGATTGGCTGGTTTCCCAGTTTGACAAAAGGCTTCTCTTCCTTTTGGGCCAGACGCTCACCTTTACCTGCTGCGACCACAATAGCACTTACCATTTAGGAGATTTCACGTGGGCTATAATTTTCAAAACGCGTGTACTCTTTGATGAAGGTTAGGGTTATAGGATTGGTAGTAGTAGGGCCATTGCGTTGTTTTGCTACACTTAAACTGGCAATCCCTTCCAGCTCTGGAACATCTGGATTATATAACTCTTCCCGCATCAGGAGAAGTACCACATCCGCATCCTGTTCAAT
>CAZPLE010000003.1:0-4749 GCA_964587375.1 uncultured bacterium | reverse complement strand
CTTCCACGCTTCACCTCCGTCCAGAATATTGTAATGCAAAATAAGGATCGGAATCAAGTAAAAGGAATTTATAAAGGAGATTGTGTTATACTTTTTAATATGGAAGAAAATAGGGAAAAGATGGTGTTAGGGATTTTAGGCAGTCCCCGGATAAAAGGGAATACCGACCTTCTTCTGGAAAGGGTTCTGGCTGGTGCAGAGAGTAGTGGCGTCCGGACGGAAAAGATAGTTCTCAATAGCCTAAAATTTGCGCCTTGTCAGGAATGCAAAGTGATGAATGATGATGGCACTTGCCTGATTAAAGATGACATGAAGATTGTGTATCAAAAAGTGAACAAAGCCGATGCAGTCATCCTTGCCTCTCCGATATTCTTTGGGAGTCTTTCCGCTCAGACCAAGATGATGATAGACCGGTTTCAGTGTCTGTGGCGGGCTAAATTTTTACTCGGGAAGGAACTTTCTGAGGGGAAAATAGGCGCCTTTATTTGTGTTGAGGCTTCAGACCGGCGAGATTTTTTCACCAACGCCCGTGCCATCGCAAAGAATTTCTTTGCGGTCATCGGTGCCAGGTATATCGGAGACCTCTTCTGCCCAGGGGTTGATGAAAAAGGAGCGATTATTCAACAGCCGGAATGTCTTAAAAAGGGTTTAGAACTGGGAAAGAAGATAGCCGATGCTGTTAGGGAATCTTTTCAAACTGGTCTTTAGGTGCGCCGCACTCCGGACAGACCCAGGTCTCCGGTAGGTCTTCAAAGGGAATCCCGGGAGGAATTCCATTATCTGGATCACCAACCGCTGGGTCATAAATCCATCCGCAGATAAGACACCGCCACTTGTTCATCCCCGCTCCTTATTCTACTTCCAATTCTTTGGAACTCTCCCACAGTCCGTGAATGTTGCAATAACTTGCTGCCAGGATTGTTCCCGATTTTTCGGTTTTAAAGCTGGTAGTAACCTCAGGGTTAGAATATACTGAACTGGTATCAGGTCCTTGGACTGACTCGCCATGGCTGGCGAACTGAAAACTGCCAATCTGATAAGGAAATTTTTCATCTTTTGGCAAGAAATATACTGCTATCCAGCGAATGTGGTGGCTGGTAGTGTTGGGATGGGTTATCTCTTTTCCCACCACCACGCTTACCTTGAAAAACTGGCCTTTTGGGACCCTCTCTGGAGCCGAGATTACCGGCACATGTTTTTCCTGTTTCCAATCCGCACTCTGGAAGATATCTTTAAGTTCCACCATACCACCTCCTCCTTTATCTTGCCCTTAAACCCTTAAAGGTTTTGGCAAGCGACATTTAGTTGTGGTAAACTAATTGCCAACCAAAATAAATAAATGAAAATACTATTTGTCGCTGCAGAAGCGTTCCCTTTTTTCAAAATCGGTGGACTGGCTGATGTAGTAGGGTCTTTACCCATCTTTCTGGTGAAAGAAGGCAATCAGAAGAGAGATAGAGAGAAAATAGTAGTCAAGGTTCTTTTGCCATTCTACCACAGACTGGCACAATCGGTAAAGGGTGCTTCTAAGATTCTGGAAGGGAGAATTGACTTTGCTTACCGAAGCCTTTCTTTTGACATTCTCTCTCTTTGGAGAGAGGGTGTGGAGTTTTTATTCCTTGACCAGTTGCAACTCTTTGACCGCGACTTTATTTATGGTCCACCAGGAGAGGACTATCCTGACAATCCTTTACGTTTCAGTTTTTTCTCTTACGCTGCCCTCTCTACTCTGGAGGAGCTGGGGTTTAAACCAGATATTATTCACTGCCACGACTGGCACACCGCTCTTCTTCCCGTCTACCTGAAAGAGATTTTTGCCTCCCAACCTTTCTATTCTGAAATCAAGACCGTTTTGACTATTCACAACATTGGCTACCAGGGTCTCTTTTCCCGAGAACACCTGTCTTCTATTTCCCTACCGGAACGTCTTTTCCATCCAGAAGGTCTGGAGTTCTACGGAAAGATAAACTTTTTAAAAGCAGGGATTCTGTGGACAGACCGGATTACCACCGTCAGCCCTACCTACAGCGAGGAGATTAGAAGACCGGAGTTCGGGGAAGGGTTGGAAGGGGTTCTCCAGAAAAGGTCAACAGAGATGAGCGGCATATTGAATGGGATTGATTACCAATACTGGAATCCGGAGACCGACCCATTATTAAAAGAAAATTATGGGCCAAAAAATTTATCTGGCAAATTGACCAACCGGCAGGAACTATGTCGTTATTTTCATCTTCACCCTTCCAATTCTCCTGTGGTTGGTATGGTGAGCCGACTGGTACCGGCAAAAGGGTTTGACCTTGTTAAAAAGGCGCTTCCGGAGATTTTGAAATTGGGCTACCGATTAGTTATTCTGGGAAGCGGACTTCCGGAGTACGAAAATTATTTTCGGGGTGCTTGTCAGCAATTGAAGGGGGCATTTGGCTTTGAAAATGGCTACCATGAAACCCTTGCCCATCTTATCTATGGTGGAGCGGACTTCTTTTTGATGCCTTCCCTTTTTGAACCCTGTGGACTGGGTCAGATGATAGCCTTGCGTTATGGAACGATTCCGGTGGTTCGGAGAACAGGCGGACTGGCAGATTCGGTTACCGATTTTGCTTCTGGGACCGGAAACGGATTTTTATTCCATCAGCCTCTTGTGACGGAATTGCTTGGCGTAATGAAGAAAGCAAAAGAGACCTATCAGGATAAAAATGCCTGGGCAAGAATTGTTGCCAATGCCTTTGCTTCTGACTTTTCCTGGCGCACCTCTTCCGAGAAATATCTGTTGCTTTACCGGACCCTGAAGCCACCGATTTAACGGTCGTTAAGATAAAAAAATGACCAGACCCCTCTCCGTACTTTTTATCTGGCACTTTCACCAGCCGTTATATCTTGATTACAGCACCGGTCTTTATTGGATGCCCTGGGTCCGTCTGCATGCTATTAAGGATTATTACGGTTTCCCCCTCCTTTTGAACCGTTTTCCGGAAATTAAGGCGACTTTTAACGTAACCCCGGTTTTAGTGGAACAGATTGAAGATATCAGCCAGCGCCGTGCCTTAGACCGGTTTATGGAATTGAGTTATCAGCCGGCTGATACCCTCGATTCTGCTGAGCGCCTCTTTATTTTACGTAATTTCTTTACCCTCAACCAGGAGACGATGTTGGACCCATTTCCGCGCTTCCGGCAGATACTGGAAAAAAGGAACCATCTATTATCTGGGAGCGAACTGGAAGGCATAGTCGGTGATTTCTCTGTTAGGGAAATACGGGACATCCAGGTTCTTTTTAATCTCGCCTGGTTCCATCCCATTTTGAGGAGGGAGGAACCGGTTCTGAAAGAGTTGCAAAAAAAGGGTAGAGATTATACCGAGGAAGAGAAAAAAGTTCTTCTGGATCTTCAGTATGAAATTACCTCACAGATTATCCCCCTCTGGAAAATGATGAGAGAGACGCAGCAAATAGAGATTTCTGTTTCTCCTTATTACCACCCGATAATGCCCCTGTTACTTAATAGTCCCCCTCCCTTTCCCGAAGATGCTCTGCGCCAACTGGAGATGGCACAGTCTTACTATCGCTTGGTGTGGGGAACCGATCCAGCGGGTTGCTGGCCTTCGGAAGGGGCGGTGAGCCACGAAACCTTAAAACTTTTCGCTGAAAAAGGGTTCCGGTGGACAGCGAGCGACGAAGGAATTCTGCGTCGCACATGGAAAGGACCAGAATTTGACCGCAACAAGATTTATTACCCCTATCGTTATCAGTCGGAAAGAGGTGAGATTGCTATCCTCTTTCGCGACCAGCCACTCTCTGACCGGATAGGTTTTGTTTACCGATATTACGAGCCCAAGGGTGCGGTTGCCGATTTTTGTGCAAACCTTCTTCGGATTGAGAATTCGGTTCCCGGAACCTCCAGACAGATCGCTATTATTCTGGACGGTGAAAATCCTTGGGAGTACTATCCAGGTGGTGGCGTCCCATTCTTAAGCGAACTTTATACCACTTTAAAGGAACAGAAAAACCTTAAAGTAGAAACGGTCAGTGATTTTCTATCCGGAGCGGAGACCATTCCTTTGTCAAATATCCATTCCGGGTCCTGGATTAGCCAAGACTTCCATATCTGGTCCGGATACCCGGCAGCGGATTTCGCTTGGAAACTTTTATGGCAGGCACGCGGAGGTCAGAACTTTGAAGAGATAAAAGACCAACGGGCGAAAAATTCCATTCTGGCTGCCGAAGGTAGCGACTGGTTCTGGTGGTTTTCGCCGGAACATTTTTCTGGAAGAGACCAGGAGTTTGAAGCCCTCTTTAAATTCCATATTTCCAGTTTCTATCGTTTTACTGGAAGGAGAGAGCCGGAGGAACTTTTTCTGCCGATTAAATCGCCACAAGCCGATTTTCACCTTCCTAAGAATTTTATTACCCCCAAGATAGACGGAAAAGTTTCCAGTTATTATGAATGGCTTGGTGCCGGTTATTTTATCTCCGGACTTATTTCCGGTACGATGCACTGGCAGGAGGAGCCAATCAAAACCTTTCTTTTTGGGTGGAATACCGAAAACCTTTATCTTTTTCTAGAACTTGAACCAAAAGAGGGTCAGGAGTGTAGTTTCTTCTTTTACCTCAATTTTGGTGCTTCCGGCCTCTGGAGTGTGGAAGTTAAAAATGGTAAAATAATTACCACTACTTACCCCTTTCCAGCAGCCCAGGAGAAGGTGGGAGAACTCTCCTTTCCCTGGAAGGAGTTGAATCTGCCTCCTGGTGTGGAAA
>CAZPLE010000002.1:0-7826 GCA_964587375.1 uncultured bacterium | reverse complement strand
AAGGTAGAGTGAACCTCCACCTACCAAAAGACCCAAGGCGGACTCTTTCAAGGCAAAGAGGCGGCTGGCAGAAAAAGCCATTTCTGGCACCAGGAAGTTGGAGAGGAGACCCAACGCAATCCCGGGGTAGACAACCAAGTCGGGAATCAGGTAGTGCTCAAGGTCTATAAAGGAGATTAAGATTAAACTTACGATAAAAAGGGCAAAGGCCAGGAAAGAAAAGGACAATCCAAAACGGAGGTAAAGAGAAAGGAAAAGGAAAGCGGTCAGCAACTCCACTATGGGGTAGCGGGGGCTAATCCTTTTGTGGCATTTTCGGCACCGACCACGCAAAAAGAGATAACTAAAGAAGGGAATATTGTCAAACCAGGCAATCTTCTTCTGGCAGTGCGGACAGAAAGAACCAGGGTTGATGATGGAAAGGTTGCGGGGTAATCGGTAAATACAGACATTTAAAAAACTGCCAAAGATTGCGCCCACTAAAACCACCAAAAATCCCATACGGTTCCTTTTTATTTACCTGCGGGGCGTACGGGAATCGAACCCGTGTCAACGGCTTGAAAGACCGCTATCTTAGACCACTGGACCAACGCCCCAAGCCTTTTTCCTATTTGCCTATTTTGTTACGCAAATCGGTGATGGTATTGGCCAGGGAAAGAATCTTCTTCTGGACCTCCGGTTTGAGCGCCAGCAAATCGGATTCAATATCCATAATGGCGGCGTTCAAATCAACGTTTCCTTTTAGCTCCACAGGCAACGGAAGATGGCTATAGACCTCCAGATTCCTTTTGACTTCCTGAATCTCAGACTTTGCCTCTTCGTAATTACTGCGATTGACCGCAAGGCCTGCCTTCAAAAGGCTCTCCTGCGCAGCAGAAAGAAAGAGATTGGCAGTCGCTGAAGCCTCTGTTACCCTTGCCTGTTTTTCCTTCAGGTAGGCACGTCGGTACTGCCGCGCCATCAACCCGGCTACAATAGCCACAACTAAAACCAGAAGTCCGAAAACCCCCAAAATTCTGCCCAGCATCTTCATTTTTTGCCCCCGTTTTTCCCAATTATCAAAATTATAACCCACCGAGCGGCAAAAAACAAGGCGTTTGACCATTTTTCACCAAAAAAGGATAATAGATACTGTATGGAAGAACGATTAGCTCATCTGGCAGCGCAAATAGGGAAGTTGCTGAAAGAAAAAAGGTTAACGCTGGGGCTGGCTGAATCCTGTACTGGCGGACTTTTGGCTGCACAAATAACGGAAATCCCTGGTTCTTCGGCTTACTTCCGGGGTTGTATCGTCGCCTATCATAATAAGGTCAAGAAGAAGGTTCTGAAAGTTCCAGCGACCATCTTGCGGAAGTTTGGTCCGGTCAGCGAAGAGACTGCCCGGGCAATGGCCAGGGGTGCCCGCAAAGTAACCGGTGCCCATATCGGCCTTTCCATCACTGGCATTGCCGGGCCCACGGGTGAAACAGAGGAAAGGCCAGTTGGCTCAGTCTATATAGGTTTGGATTCCAAAAGAGTAAAGGAGGTTTTTAAACTTACCTTTTCTGGGAACCGTTCGGCAATCAGGCTTCAGGCATGCGAAAAAAGCCTTCAGTTGCTGGCCCAGTTTTTGGAAAGAAGATAATAACCACGGACAGCCACCATTACCCCATTATCAAGGGAGAGAGAGGCTTCTGGAACTTTGAGGTTAACCCCTCTTGCTTCTGCCCACCCTGCCAGTTTTTCACGCAGATACTTATTGGCCATAACTCCGCCACCAGTCAATACCGTCTTTACTTTTTTCTGCCGGAAGGCATAATCAAGCTTTCGAACCAGCGCCTGTGCCACCGCCTCCTGAAAACCAGCAGCGACTGAGGCTTTGTCTGCGCCAGGGTTTTCCTTTAAATAGTAAGCCACCGCAGTTTTGAGCCCGCTGAAACTGAAATCATAGGAGTGGCGCACAAAGGGAACGGGAAAATGGATCTTCTCCTTTGCTGAGGCGGCCAGTCTCTCCAGAGGTGGGCCACCCGGATAAGGGAGGGAGAGGAGTCTTGCCACCTTATCAAAAGCCTCACCAGCCGCGTCATCCCTGGTATCACCCAGAATCTCAAATTGGTTAGGGCCGGTAATAAAAAAGAGAGAGGAATGGCCACCGGAAATCACCAACCCCAGAGCCGGAAAGTGAGGTAAACCAGAGAGAAAATTTACCGCCAGATGCGCTTCCAGATGGTCTACCGGAAGAAAAGGAACTTCTAATGCCTGAGCCACTGCTCTGCCAAAATTCTCGCCGATAAGGAGGGAGCCGGAAAGGCCTGGTTTGACGGTAGCAGCCACTGCATTGACCGAAAGAAGACTTGTGCCTGATCTCTGAAGAGAGAGCCGAAAGAGTGGCACAATCACCTCCAGGTGCTGGCGGCTGGCAAGTTCCGGCACCACCCCCCCGTAAAGAGCAAAAATATCCTGTTGGCTGGCCACCTCTGAACTTAAGACCCTTTTGCCTTCTTCCACCAGAGCGACCGCGGTCTCATCACAGGAACTTTCAATCCCGATAATGACCATCTTTCTTCTCCTTATTTGCTTTTCAAGACCAACTTCTGGTAAAGTAGGGGTAAAGAAACACGGTGGTCAAGACAGAAGTGGAATCCGGACGAAGAATCTTTTACGGGGCGGCTAACGATGTTCTTCCAGGGACGGTAATAGTAATGAAATAAAGGGTGCCCTTCAATTTTACGATAATTCCCAAGATCGATAAGGTCAAAATTTGCGGTGGTAAAATTTTCTACTTGGAAACCACAATTTCTTGCGATAGAAAGGGCCTTCAAAAATACCTCTGGTCCCATAACCTGACTCCCAAAGTTAAGGAAGACCCCACCTTCAAGCAGAGCGATAGTTTGGCAAAATTTCTTAAAGTCAATTCCGGCAGCTTTTCCAATTCTTTCAAAGTTAGCCGCAGGGTGTTGATGGATGATATCGGCGCCCAAAGCGATATGGAAGGTAAGGGGCAGCCCAATGCGTCTCGCCTGATAAAGAATTGAGACCTCTCGGTGGGGAAACTTTTTGGGGTTCTTGTGGATGTAAGAGGCAAGGGCTTCTCCGTATCCTAAACCTTCTTGGCAATGATTATTAATCGCTTCGTTCATCCATCTTCCGGTCTCCTCCCACATGCCAAAGGTTCCATTTTTCAAACCTTGAAAGACATCTTCGGAAGTTGCGCCAAAGGCTGCCAGTTCAAAATCATGGATGGAGACCGCCCCATTTCCAGCCAAGTGGCTGACAAATCCTTTCTTCATCAATTCAATCAGGTAAAGGGAAAGTCCGCACTTTATCACATGCGCTCCGATGAAGAAGACGATCCTTCTCCCTTTCCTTTTCGCCTCACTTACCTTGTGAGATAATATCTCCATCTCTTCTTCTACTTCCTTTCCCAATCTAACTTTCGGGAAAGGAAGGTTTTGCGAAGGCTTTAAAAGTTCGGAAAGAGTAAAAAGGCTCTTCCGCGAGTTTACCGGATAGGTTTTAATCTTTGAAAAGTCCAAACTCTTTCTCTCCATTTCAAGAAATTTTGAGGAAAAATGTCTTGATTTTAAAGGGGCCCATAAAGAAAGAGAAACGATTGTCCGAAAAGGCAATCTTTCTCTTTCTTTCTTCTAAGAAGTTGCTCGTCCAGACACCTTTTAGGACTCTTTTTTCCAGATAAAGGTTTACAACCACCTTGCCTTCCAGACCGCAAGGTTCATAAACTCGCAAGATTATTCCTTTGCCGTCTTCCGAGATCTTAAAGGCTGACAGGACTACCGGTAGACCTTCTGTCTTAAGAAAAGAGACCCTTGTGTTGGTTATCTCCTTCTTACCCAAAGGAGAAAAGAGAACCGGCTGGTTCAGGCCATGCGCCTGCTGAAAGATGAAAGGATTGGTCTGGTTCCCTCTGTGGGGAAGGAGACTGTAGGTAAAGCGATGAAGACCCTGGTCCGCCTCCGGATCCGGGATATCTGGAGAGCGTAAAAGGGTGAGACGCAAGAGATTGCCTTTGATATCATACCCATATTTACTGTCATTCAAAAGGCTTACCCCGTAATCCTTTTCGGAAAGGTCGGCAAAAGTGTGAGCCGCTACCTCTTTCTTCTCTCTCTCCCAGGAGTTTTTGTTGGTGGTAGGTCTTGCCACCATACCGAATGGTATTTCGTAAAAGGCTTCTTTTGCTTTTACCGTAACGGGAAACGCCACCTTTAACATCTTCCACTTCTCCTGCCAGAAAACCTCAGTGCGAAAATCTATGCGGGGTATCCTTTGATAGATAATGATCTCCTGGGTGAGGGTACTCTTCTTGTGCTGGAATACCTGGCGCAGAATACCCAAGATAGGTCCGGACCTTATTATTTCGCGGTGGACAAGGGTTCCAAACCTCTGAAGCCGACTCTCGTAGTCCGGGTCAATGTTCCAGGCAGATTCCGAAAGGGGCCCATCCTTGAAGATTAAAAAGTCATTGGCGGTAGTGCCTTCTGGAAGAACCTCCTTTTGGTTAACTTTGTCAAAAAGTCTTATGATCCGGCCGTTTTTATCAAGTCTGATTAAAAAATAACGGTTCTCCAAAAAGGCGGTTTTGACTGTAATAAGAGGCTGGCTTTGCTCTCTCCTATTCTCTTCTCCTGGTCGGCAGATCACATAACCACAGGGAGGGAGGTCAACCTCTACAAAGGTCTTGGGTTTCACCTCTACTACCTCTGTCCGTTCCCAGTTTAAAGGATTAAAAAAGAGATAGGCTTCTTTCCTCTTTTCGGAGACCGAAGGTTCTTTTTTTGCTGGCAGACTCAAGAGATTTTTCGTAGCCTCATCTTTTAGGTCAGAGACAATCTTGTTGTATTGAGGAATGATCTCCTGGTAAACAGCGCTGATGGAAGAGCCTGCCAATATATCGTGAAACTGAAAGGTTAAGACCTTTTTCCAGAGGTGCGAAAGGTCTTGGGGTCTTGCTCTTCTTCTTAAAACCGCATTGAGCGCCCCAAGCATCTCCACATTACCGAGTAATCGTTCGCAAAGCCGGTTATAAAACTTAACCGCTGCCTGGCTGGTATAGCACCCCTGGTGGGTCTCCAGATATAATTCACCCTTCCAGACAGGGAGGTTGGCGGAACCTTTTACTGCCCGGCGGAAGTAATCTTCTGCAAAGCCGAACTTTGTTTGGGGAAGACCAGGAAAATTTTTCAAACGTCTGGCGTAATTTAGTTGGTCAAGGGAAACGCCACCGCCACCATCACCCCAGCCAAAAGGAAAGAGGCATTCCGAAAAGGCCTCTTTCTGCCTGAACTCCATCTCCGCAATCTTTAACTGTTTCGGATTAGGGAAACCATTGTAATACCAAAAAAGTTTGGGTACGTGGGCTAAAATTCTGGTTCCATCAATCCCTTCCCACCAAAATAGGTTATAAGGGAAACGATTGCCTGCCTGCCAAAAAAGTTTGTTGGTATAAAAGTAGTCAACACCCGCTTCCTTCAATACCTGGGGTAGGGAGGCGGCAAACCCAAAAGTGTCTGGTAGCCAGGCGGTCTTTGTCTCCACACCAAATTCCTCTTGGAAAAACATTTTCCCATAAAAGATCTGCCGCGCTAAGGACTCTCCGGAGATAAGGTTGCAGTCGGGTTCTACCCAGAAAGCGCCGAGAGGTTCCCACTGTCTCTTTTTCACCAACTCCTTTATCTTTTGGTAAATCTCCGGATAGAACTCTTTGGCATACTGATACAATTGGGGCTGACTGGCGCAGAACTTAAAGTCCGGGTAAGCCTCTATCAGACGTAAAGCGGTGGAAAAGGTTCTCCCGCACTTACGTACCGTCTCCGAAAGTGTCCAGAGCCAGGCGGTATCAATGTGGCTGTGTCCGATTAACGTTAAAGAAAAAGAATCTTTCCTGCCAGCTGATCTCCGGGAAGAGAAGAGCACCTTCTCCAAGATATCGGCTGCCCGGCAAATGCTGGAGTGGTCTTCAGCCTCCAATGCTCTCAAAGA
This sequence comes from uncultured bacterium, assembly GCA_964587375.1. Taxonomy (GTDB): domain Bacteria; phylum Ratteibacteria; class UBA8468; order MWAK01; family MWAK01; genus CAZPLE01. The sequence goes on along the minus strand of CAZPLE010000002.1, from coordinate 1,847 downwards.
GGCAAGCAATACCTCTTCCAGCATCTTCTTTACGGTCTTGTCTTCAACCTCTTGCCAGGCTTCCAGCGCGACCTTTAAGTGGTAATAAAGGTTGGAAAATGCTGGGTTCTCTTCCACCAGTTCTACGCCTGAGAAGAGATGGGGGTTTTCTGGACGGGAAGTGAATCTCCCTTCAAAAGATATTTCCACTTCCCAGTCAATCTCTCCTTTTTTAAGGACGGACGAAGGTAAAGGAACTATTTTGTGTTGCTGGTCAATCCCATAATAGGGCTTCCCCTCAAGAAAGAGCAAGGCTTCAAGGTTATAAAGATCAAACCTTAAGGATAGGTTTCTCCTCTCTTTTAACCCCTGGGCTGGGATGGAACTCCGGAAAAAGACTGTCTTACCAGGCGCTCCTGGTAACGGCAGGGAGGTTTTCCGCCACCGAGGGTCTAAAAATCGGTATTGGCCTGGTCCTAAATACTCTGCTTCTCTCATAAATCCGGCCTGGACTCTAAATAGGGTTTTGCTTCCTTCTCTCTCCAGAAATCTCAGCGCCCCGGCTAACTTTGTTTCCAGGTGAAACGAGTCCATCTCTATCCTTCTTTTGGTTCTAAAGATTTCAGATAGCAACTGACCAGGGGGGTATTAAAATAATTCCCTGAGCCCCTCAATCCTTTCCATATCCTCCTTCTGCCATCCCATCATAGCAAGTTTTTCTCTAATGTAGTATCTATAGTTTTCATAAGGAATATCCTCAGGTATCCTATGGTCACCGTGTGGAATATACCCCCCATCTTCAAATACCTTTTCCACCCTTTTTAGTTCCTTGAGTATCTCCTCTTTACCCAAAGAAAGTCGATGCTTTGCAATCCCACCCCTCAAAAGTATATTGTGTCCATATTCTTTCCTCAATTCCACAGGGTCAGAACCCGCCTGCACTTCAATGGGAAACATACAGTTAACACCGCACTCTAACCATACGGGAACAAGTTTATTGATATTTCCATCGCAGTCAGTCCATATCACATCAACTCCATGCTGTCTTAACAATGTTGTTACCCTTTTCAATCTCGGAGCGACTATCTTTCTGAACATATCAGGACTTATTATTGGGCCGTTTTTGAAGCATATATCTTCCCATCCCGCCGCAAAGTCAATCTCTATCTCTGGAAGTACACGGGAAAGCACCTTTTCGCAAAGGCAGGTCAATGTCTCTATGATGTCTTCCACAAGGTCTGGCTGGTCATAAAGCATAAGCGAAATCTCTTCAAAGCCAACCCAGTTCCTCGGGGTTCCAAAGAAAGAACCAAACCAGACACCTACAGGATAAGGAGAGTGCCGCAGTTCTTCATTCAACCTTTTTAGGTCACAGTTAATCCGTCCCGGTGTATCTGGGTTAAGCCGTTCCTTAAACCTCTTCCAATCATCCCAGTTAGATACAGGCATCTTTATGTAGTGGGGAATAGTTTTTGTTCCTTCTGTCTGTACCTCCCATATTGTCCCATCAGGGAGTTCTTCTATTCTTTTCCCGTTCTCTTCTTTCAGTATTTTAACTTCACCCGGGAAAGGTGGGAGAAGTTCAAGGTTAACAGGTACATAGATTGCTTTATCAACACCGAAATACTCTTCTACAGAAAATTCACCTTCACCCCTTTCCAGATATTTCGGCAGTCCTTCATTGTGCCACCTTTCTATTGTTTCTGCTAAATAGCTAAATTCCCAGTGGACACCCTTATCAATACTCTGAAAGTGCATCTGTCTTCTAAATCTTTCTCTTGCTGTCATCACTGGCTTTGTTGTATCCAGTATTCCTCTTTTCATTGCCCTCTTAAAAACAGATTTTAAATTTTGGCTTTATATATATC
>CAZPLE010000001.1:0-16421 GCA_964587375.1 uncultured bacterium | reverse complement strand
AAGAATTACTGTTCCCGCAAGTATTTCTATCACGGAAAAACCGCTTCTTCTCCCCTTCTTTTTTGAAACATCCCTCATATCGGCCCTCCCTCTATCTCTTATATACCTTAATCTTTTTCTTTTGTCAAAGGTTTTGGGTCTGAAAATAGATCTGACTTTCCTGAATCTTTTGATTCATTTTGATTCAATTCTGAAAATCGGCGTATTCATAATGCCAGACAATGTCTTTCCCTAATCCCTGGCCCCCTTCAACCCGGTCTGCGGCCCAACTTACCAGCCAGTATCTTTCTCCTTGTGGAACTACCGCCGGGATGGCCACTATCAGACTTGCTCCTGGCTCTCCGGTGAATGACACATCAATTTCATTGCTGGACTCCAAAAGGTCGTAGTCTATCTGATAGATCTTTGGTAATTCTTCCGAGGTAATGCCGGCTGCAACCGTTTTTCCATTAAGGATGATGGTTCCAGAGGTTATAATCTTAGTTTCGTCTCCTGAATCCAGTCTTATCTGGGGTCTGGTCCCTTTGCCCTTCCAATCAAATAAGTCACTTCCACCAGGCAGGTAATATTCCTTTACAAAACTTCTTTTGTCAGGCAGGCATATCTGATAACTGGTACCCCAGGGGTCGCGATAAAAACCTCCTTTCAGATATGGGCCCTCCCAGCCTTTGGTGATCCCTGGCGGACTATTCCGGGAAAAGAGATCTTTGAGGATTAAGGTGTAAGAAGCGGTGCTCTGTTTGACCATTTCCACCGCCATAGCCAGCTGGGCGATCTCCACCTTAGCCTGCGTAATTTTAGCACACTCTTCTACCCGGGCAATTACCGTCACACAAGCTGTGGCAAGCAAGATGATAATCAATGCCGCCACCAGCAATTCCAGGGCAGTGAAACCAAAGGAGGAAGCAAATGGGATAGTCCATCTTGACCCTGGAGTTTTACCCATGCAATTTCAGTTCTTTATGCCTTTCCTGGTGAGGGCGTAGTTTCTAAAAGATGGAGCGCCGAATTCAACAACTCCCGGGTTTGCAGGAGTCTCTCTTTTTCTGAATCATCTCTGCCCTCAAGGTCTTTTAAGAGAGCGTCAGCTTCTTTTATCCGGCCAACAAGTTGTTCGTGGCGTTCCTTCTCCTTATTAAGAAGAGAGTTAAGTTCTTCCACAACCTCTTTTAGAAAATCACGATCACGGACCCGAACCTCTTCCGGCCAGGTACCCTGCTTCATATTGCTCATCGTCCTTTTGAGACGATAGGCAGGTCCGGCAATGCGGTGTAAAAGGAAGATTTGCCACCAACCCACCAAGACCAAAATGATAAAACCAGGCACGACCAACGTCCAGAAGAGCCGAAAATTTACCTCCTGGATAATCTGTGGAAGTTGTATCCCCTGAGGCACCCGGGTTAAGATGTAAGACCAGATAGTATGATAGGTAATTAACCAGGCGATAACCATGCCTATTCCGACGATCCAGACAATAAAACCAGAGTAAGTCAGTTGTAAGTGTCTGTTTACCAGATACTGTCTGCGTGGCGGCTTTGGCTCCTTTTTCTCTTCCATACCGTCTCCTCCTTTCTCCAGAGATTCCCAACTTCTTAAAGGCCCTTATGGCTTTAGCACCGCACCTTCCGCTGCAGAACTGACCGAGAGACTATACCGATACAGATAGCCTTCTTTTACTTTCGGTTTCGGTGGTCGCCAAGCCTTTTTCCTTCTTTTCATCTCTTCTTCGGAGACCAAAAGATTCAGTTTCCGATTCGGAAGGTCAATCTCAATTATATCGCCATTCTTTACCAGGGCGATTGGTCCGCCAACCGCGGCTTCTGGAGAGACATGCCCGACAGCCAAACCTCTGGTACCTCCAGAGAATCTTCCGTCGGTCACCAGGGCAATTTGGTCATCCTTTCCCGACCCTACCAGCGCACTGGTGACCGAGAGCATCTCTCTCATTCCCGGACCACCCTTTGGACCTTCGTAGCGAATAACAATTACACCCCCTTCTTTAATACCATTCTCTAAGACGGCTTTTAGGGCTCCTTCTTCACTTTCAAAGACCACTGCCTTGCCGGTGTGTCTGAGGTGGTTTTCATTAACTGCGGACTGTTTTACCACAGACCCCTCCGGAGCAAGGTTTCCGTAAAGGATAGCGATTCCCCCTTCCTTCCGATAAGGATTTTTAACGCTGCGGATTACTTTGGAGTCAGTAACACGACCTTCCGAAGCGATCTCTTTCAGGGTTTTTCCAGAAACAGTTGTCGCTGAGAGGTCCAGAAGGTCTGTCTTTGCCAGTTCGGAAAGGACCGCCGAAATCCCACCGGCACGGTCTAAGTCCTCCATACGATGTTGTCCGGCAGGGGCGATACGGCAGAGATTGGGAGTTTTTCGACTCAACCTATCAAAGTGAGAAAGGGGTAGTTCTTGACCCGCTTCCCGGGCAATGGCTGGCAGGTGCAGAACAGTATTGGTAGAGGCACCCAGAGCCATATCAAGGACAATGGCATTTAAAAATGCTGAGAGAGTAGCAATTTCTCTGGGTTTAATTCCTTTTCGAACCAGTTCTACCGCTTTCATCCCTGCCTGTTTTGCCAATCTCAATCTGCGGCTGTCAACCGCCGGGATGGTACCGTTGCCAGGCAGTCCCAACCCCAATGCTTCCGTCAGGCAGTTCATAGAGTTAGCAGTGAACATTCCGGCGCAGGAACCGCACCCAGGACAAGCCACCTCCTCTAAATTTTTTAGTTCTTCTTCACCTATCTTTTTGGTGCTGAATTTGCCAACCGCTTCAAATACCGATATCAAATCAACCTTTTTTCCATCAAAATTTCCGGCCAGCATCGGACCACCACTAATTAAAAGGCCAGGGAGGTTAATACGCAAGAGAGCCATAAGCATTCCCGGAATAATCTTATCGCAGTTTGGCACCATCACAATTCCGTCAAGGGGATGGGCTCTCACCATAATTTCTATACTGTCAGCAATCAGTTCCCGCGAACAGAGCGAATAGCGCATCCCTTCGTGTCCCATGGCTATGCCATCGCAAACACCGATGGTTCTAAATTCCATTGGGGTCCCGCCCGCAAGGTAGATTCCCCTTCTCACCGCATCGGTAATTAAATCAAGATGATGGTGCCCCGGCACAAGTTCGTTGGCGGGGTTGGCAATGCCGATCAAAGGCCGCGCCAGCTCTTCGTTGGTATACCCCAGTGCCTTTAAAAGGGAACGATGCGGAGAAAAACGATAGTCTTTTCTTAAAATATCGCTACGCATCTCTCTCCTCCTTCCAGACCGTATTATATCACGATGTGACTCCAGGGTAAAACGGCTCCTTCCGGTTGTTCTTTGAGGAACATTTCGTAGTTTACCCCCATCTCCGCCATCGCTTCCTGCCAGAGGTCAAAACGGAAAAATTCTTTGCGTCCGTCAAATCTGGCACCCTTTTTCCATGCTTTCACAATTGCCTGTCCGACGGTGCGGTCCCCCCGCGCCAGAACCGCTTCCAGTAGGCTCTGTTTGTAAAGATGAAAAGAATAGGAAAGGGAACGGTTCCTCCGGAAGCGCTCTTTCAAAAACCTTATTTTTTGATCAATTTCCTCTTCTTTAGCCATTCCACATCTTTCCAGGGGGGTATGGGGTTTGGGAATAAAGGTATTAAAAGAGAGGTTCAGATTGATTACCTTACTCATCTCCATAATCAGGTTGGCAACCTCTCTAATGTCCTGGTCATTTTCGCCTGGCAGTCCCAGCATGAAGTAGAGTTTGATATGTCTCCATCCTTTTGCCCGGGCAACTCTTATTTGCTCCCATAATTCCGCATCCTTCAGGTTTTTATTCAGCCAGGTACGCATCCTTTCGGAACTTTCCGGAGCAAAGGTCAAGGCGACTGGTTTTTTACCTTTTTCCAGATTGGTCTCTGTTAGAGAGAAGGTATCAAACCGCAAGGAGGGGAAAGAAATTTTTAGATTCTTTTTCCGACAGAAGGGGCTGAGCAACTCCTTTAACTGCGGAAGATAGGGATAATCACCACTGGAAAGGGAAAGGAGTGAAACCTCTTCGTATCCGGTCTTTTTGAAAGCAGTGATGACCAGTTGGTATATCTTTTCCGGAGAACGAATGCGGCAGGGTCCATAGATTACCCGAGCCTGGCAAAATCGGCACCGATTCATACAGCCACGCATTATCTCCACTCCAATCCGGTCATGGACAATTTGAAGATAAGGAACTACCCAGTTTTCGCAAAAGGGCGCATTTTCAAAGTCAGTAATGATAACCCTCTTTATCTGTTCCGGAAACGATTTCTCTTTCGGTACAAGGCCAAGATACACGTTATCCTCGTTGTATTGGGGTTGGTAAAAAAGCGGTACATATACCCCAGGCAATCTACTTAAGGCCCGAAGTCTTTCCCGACGAGGCTCCTTTGCGGTCTCCTGAATGGTTTTTAAGATGGCAAGAATTACCTCCTCCCCTTCGCCAACAAAAAAAGCATCACAGAAAGGAGCCATGGGCTCGGGAGCAAATGCCCCATTTCCTCCCGCAATAACCAGGGGTTCATCTTCACCTCTTTCTTCACTTTGGAGCGTTATCCCGCCTAAGGAGAGGATAGTGAGCAGATTGCTATAGGAAAGTTCACTGGCAAGAGTTACGCCAATTACGTCAAATTTAGAAAGAGGTGTATTTGATTCCAGACTGGAAAGGGGTATCCCTTTTTCTCTTAAAATCTGTTCTAAAGAGGGAGATGGTGCAAAGACCCTTTCCCCAAGATAAGTCCTTTGGGAGTTAACAATTTCGTAAAGGAGTCGCCAACCAAGGTTTGACATACCAAGTTCATAAGTTTCCGGAAAGGCAAAACAGATTTTGACTTTTGCGGAAGCCCAGTCTTTGGTGCAACTGTTAATTTCTTTACCAATGTACCGGCCCGGCGCCTCCACCAGGTTGAGAAAAGGATACTCCATCAATTTTTAGAGAAAAGTCTCCCTTTGTTTGATACTGAAAAGGAGGCCTACCGCTGCAAGCGAGGTTATGAGAGAGGAACCACCATAACTTAAAAAGGGCAAGGGTATTCCCACCACCGGCAGAAATCCCATCGTCATAGCAATGTTAACAAATATCTGGGCGGCAAACATTGTTCCACAGCCTACAGCAATATAAGTTCCAACGCGGTCGCGCGTAAAAGAGGCTATTTTAAATATCTCCGTCAGAAAAAGAAGATAGAGAAAAAGGAGAATGACACTGCCGAGAAATCCCCATTCTTCCGCAAGAACCGAGAAGATAAAATCGGTATGGCGCTCCGGTAAAAATGCCAGATGTGTCTGGGTGCCTTTTAGAAACCCTTTACCAATCAACCCGCCGGAGCCGATAGCAATCTTTGACTGTAAGATATTGTAGCCTGCTCCCAGCGGGTCAGCCCCCGGGTTGAGAAAGATGAGGATACGTTGTTTTTGATATTCTTTAAGGAAGAGCCACAAGACCGGGAGAGAAGCCATACCCAGAAGAAAGAGAATAAGAAGGTGGCGTCGGGGAGTACCGGCAGCATAGAACATGGCAAAAAATATAGGAATTAAGAGAAAAGCGGTTCCCAAGTTCGGTTGGAGAAGAATAAGAAGTAGGGGTGGCAAAAGAAGAAACAGGAAACCCGCCAGGGTAGTGGAAAAGTAACCAAGGTAATTGCGTCTTCTTTCAAGGTAATTTCCGAGGGCGAATATCAAGAATAATTTTGCGGGTTCAGAGGGCTGAAGATAAAAGGCACCCAATTTGAACCATCTTTGTGTTCCATACCGGCCAGAACCAAAGACCAGGACGAGTGTTAAAACGAGCAAAGTGATTATGTAGAAAAAGAGGCCATTGCGCGTCCAGAAGTGAAAATCGAATCTGGCCACCAGAACCATTATTACCAAACCAATAACTGCCCAGATTAGTTGCTTGCCGAAAAGGGTTGCCAAGCTCTGGCCAGTGGTTCGGCTGGCGCTGAAGATTAATACCAGACCAATGAAAATGAGCGCTCCCGTTAAAAACAAAAGCGGGAGATAAAACAGTCTTTCTTTATAATGTCTCTCTTTTCTCATATAACAATGTTCTTTTGGCAGAACCATTCCTTTCTTGGTCAGTATCAGTCCCAGAGAGGTTATTCTCCTCTGGCGGATAAAAATATTCCTTAAGAATCTGCCCAGCGATTGCCGCCGCTTCAGAAGAGGCTCCAGCATCAAGAACAACAGCCATGGCAATCTCCGGATTTTCAGCTGGCGCATAACAGACAAAACTGCCCCTGGTGGGTAGTTCCAGTTCTCTGTGTGCTATCTGGGCAGTTCCCGTTTTCCCGGCAACAGGAATTCCTGGTACCTGCGCAGCCCGGCCGGTACCGGAGGTGACCACCAATTCCATCGCCTCCTTCAAAAGAGAAAGTGTTGTTTCTGAAATGAAAAAATACCCGCGTAGTGAAGGACCAAACCTTTCTACTACCGTTCCTTCCGGGCTGATAATCTCCTTTACTACTTCCGGCCTCAAGATGTTACCACCGTTAGCCACTGTAGCCACAAGAGAGGCCATCTGGAGCGGAGTTACCAATAAGGCGCCCTGGCCAATAGAAAGGTTCAGGGCGCCACCTGATTCTTCAACCGCAGGGATAAACCCAGCTTTTTCTCCAGGCAGGTCTATGCCGGTAGGTGTGCCCAATCCGGCACGCCGTGCAAATTCCAGGAGAGCCGCAGCACCTGTCTTGACACCTATCTGTCCGAAATAGATGTTGCAGGATTGGGCAAATGCGTCTTTGAAAGAGACCCAGCCGTGCCCTTCTTCCTTCCAGCAGTGAAATTCTCTGTCACCGAAGACCATCATTCCCGAGCAGTTATATTCCTCTTCGGGAGTGATGGCACCGGTCTCCAGAGCAGCGATAGAAGTAATGATCTTAAAGACAGAACCGGGGGCATAAAGACCAGCAATCGCCCGGTTAAGAAACGGTTTATTCGCTTTAGAAAGATAAGGAGCAGGGTCAGAAGGGTTATAAGCCGGTTTACTTACCAGCGCCAGGATTTCGCCACTGTCCGGAGAGATTGCTACTACCGAACCAGGCCTCTCTCCTAATTTCTGGGCCGCGATACGCTGGAGCCGGCTATCTATGGTAAGGACGATGGAATGACCGGGCTTTGACGCTTTCTGTCCCAGGATCCGTAGTTGATGTCCATGGGCATCAACTTCTACTTGAGTACCGCCCCGTTCACCGCGCAAGAGATGGTCAAAAAGTCTTTCTATCCCGGCGCGACCAACCAAGTCGCCCGGTCTGATTCCTTCTTTTTTCATACTCAAAAGTTCCTCTTTAGTCACTTCTCCCAGGTAACCGACCAGGATAGAAGCGTCTTTTCCTAGGGGATAAGTTCTTACCAATCCTGCTTGAACGTAGATTCCTTCCAAAAGGTTGCTATTCTCTTCCACGAAATGGAGTTGTTCCTGGGAGAGGTTGTGATAGAGAACCCGAGGTTCAAAGGGATTGGCGAATTTTTCGGTCAGTTTTTCCAGGAGAGCACTGGTTTCTGTATGGAGAATTGGCGCCAAAATCTTTGCGCATTGCGACGGGTTTTTCAAATCAAAGGGGACGAAGGCAAGGTTAAATCCAAGTTTGTCTTCAGCGAGCACAATTCCGTTGCGGTCCAGAATCTTTCCTCGGGGAATATCAAGGTAAATGGTTCTGATGGAATTGTTTTCTGAAAGTCTTCGGAAATAAGGGTAAGAGAATAGTTGGAGAAAGATTAGCCCCAAAAAGAGAGGAATGAAGGTAAGGAAAACCAGTCGTTTTAGAAAATCAGTTCTATCCATACCAACACCTTACTTAAGCCCCTGTTGGTAAAGGTAGAATGCCGGTAGTGAAAGTAAACCATTATAAAGAGAAAAGATGGCTGGTTTCCAAAAGAGAACCGCTCCCCACGCCGGGGCCAAAATGGTCTGATAGGTTACTGAAAAAAGGAACGAGAAGTATAAGGAAAATAAGAAATAACAAAATAGAGAAGGTTTAAATCTCATGGCCACCAACCTTCCGGCAAGGTAAGCAACAACCAGGTACCCAGCACTGCACCCTCCAGGAGCACTCCGCAAAAGGAGTTCCTGACAGAGCCCCAACCCAGAGGCAGCCAGCAACCCAGTGAGACTGGTTATGGAAAGACTCAGATAGATTATCAGCAGAAGGGTTACGTCCGGTGCAATATTTAAGATTCTTAAATATTTAAAAGCCAGAAACTGAAAACCAAAATTGACCAAAACGACCAGAATAAAGTTAACCGGATTAATAGGCAATCACCACCTCTTCTAGCGAAGAAAAGTTTACGTTCGGCTGGACAGTCACTTCCCGAAAAAAGCCTTTTCCCGGAGAAGACTGCTGGATAGTGCCTACCGGAACCCCAGCCGGATAATACTGGCTTAATTTTGAAGTAACAACCATCTCTCCTATAACCGGTGTGCTTTCATTCGGAAGATAACTCAACCCCAAGTGAAGGGACTTAGTACTTTCCAGAATTCCCAGGCAACGAGTCGTCTGGGTAATAACACTTATTCTGCTTTTAGGGTTCAGGATAGTCATTATCTTTATTCGGTTGCCTTCCTTTTCTGCCACCTTACCCACCAGGTTTCCGCGCGTATCCAGCACCATAAAGTTTTTATTCACATATTGTACCTCTCTGGTTTCTGCTACAATCCAGATAGGCCAGCCGATAGGATCCAGAAGAACAATTTCTCCAAAAGCAGCGATTCTGGGTGCAGCCGATTCTTTCAGCTTAAGCAGATTCCTTAGGCGCTGGTTTTCAAGAGTAAGTTCTCTGATGAAAGCGTTCTGGTAATCCACCAGAGGTAGCACCCTTCCTTTTTTAAAACCGCCTTCGCTCCTCTGGAGACGAAAAAAAGAGACAGAGATGCTTAAGAGTAAAAGAAAGACCAGTTCCTTCTGAAATCTCCACAGCATTCTTGAGAAAAGCGGGTTAGGAGTGGTAAGGCGATACCTGGCGGAAATAGCGGTCTTCTTCCAGCATTTTGCCGGTTCCTTTTACCACCGCAAAGAGTGGTTCGTCAGCCACATGAACCGGGATCTTCGTTTCATAAGAGAGAAGGTTAGAAATACCCTTCAGAAGCGAACCGCCGCCCGCCATAAAGAGGCCGCGCACCACAAGATCACTTGATAATTCTGGTGGTGTCTCTTCCAGAAGAGCGCGAACTTCGTTCACTATTGTGTTCAGATTTTCTTTCAGTGCTTCCCTAATCTCTTCGGAGGTCACCGTAATTTTCCGAGGCAGTCCTTCCACTAGGTCCCGTCCGGTTACCTCCATAGAAAGTTCTTCTTCCAGTGGCCAGGCAGAGCCAATCTGAATCTTGATCTCCTCTGCGGTGCGTTCTCCTACCAGGAGATTGTATTTCTTTTTGAGGTATTCTATGATGGATTCATCCATTTCGTTTCCCCCTATCCGGATGCTGCGGCGAACCACTATATCACCCAATGAAATAACCGCCATTTCCGTTGTTCCGCCTCCAATGTCAATGACAAAATTGCCAATCGGTTCTTCCACCGGAAGGCCAATGCCAATAGCCGCTGCTTTTGGTTCTTCTATACAGTAGACCGCTCTCGCTCCTGCTTTGGTGGCCGTTTCAATCACAGCTCTTTTTTCCACACTGGTTATTCCCGACGGAATAGCAATGACCACACGGGGTGGGAGAACAAAACGATGCCGGACGTTCCGGACCTTTTCCAAAAAATAGCGGAGCATCGTTTCGGTGGCTTCAAAATCGGCGATTACACCATCACGGAGTGGTTTAACAGCGATGATATTGGAGGGTGTACGACCCAGCATTCGTTTTGCTTCTTTTCCTACAGCAATCGTTTTGTGTGTCTCCTTATCCATGGCGACAATGGATGGTTCAGAGAAGACTATTCCTCTTCCGCGGACAAAAACAACACTGTTGGCAGTTCCCAGGTCAATGCCGATATCGTTTGCCAGCCGAAAGTTAAAAAATTTGCCCATTTATACTCCTTAATGATAAAATTAAAAGTTATGCTTTGAACTCTGAAGAATTCCGCACCTTTCAAGTTGTAATATACCATTTAGCAGTTTTAAAAGTCAATGCGTTATTCGTATAACTGGTTGCAAGAACTTCTTCCTCTGGAAGAGATTTCCTTTTCGGTTTTGCAAAAAGGTCTCAGCAATATCGGCCTCCACACAGAGACAGTTATCTCTGAGGGTGATGATTTTGTATTTGAACTGGAAATTCCAGCCAATAGAGGCGACCTTTTGAGTATCTGGGGACTGGCCAGAGAAATTTCGGTGCTGTTCCGGCTTCCCTCTCCTACCTTTCCTTTCTGCCCTGGGGAGAAGAAGAATACCTTTCAAAGAGCGAGGGGAGAAGTCAAAATTTTCGCAAACCAGGGCTGTCCTTTCTATTCCGGTGCTTTGATAACCAGCGTGGACAATACCATTCCCACCCCCTTGAAAATAGCAGAGAGGTTAGAAAAGCTTGGCTTTCGCCCCATCAACAGTGTGGTTGACATTACTAATTATGTCCTGTTAGAGTTGGGCCAACCACTTCATGCTTTTGACCGCGACAAAATTGAAGGTCAGATTGAAATAAGGTTTGCGCGATCCGGAGAAAGCCTGGTAACCCTGGATGGAACTGAAAGGAAGCTGGATGAAAGGATTTTGATTATCGCTGATTCTGTGAAGCCTATTGCTATCGCTGGGATTATGGGTGGTAAGGAGACCGAGGTTAGCAAAACAACAAAGAACGTATTTCTGGAAAGCGCCTTCTTTCATCCGGGAGTGGTTAGGGTTGGTCGGAAGATTCTTGGCTTGGAGACCGAAGCCTCTATGAGGTTTGAACGCGGAGTTGACCCGGCGCTGGTGGTGGCCGGTCTGGAGCGGGTAAAGATGCTTGTGCAAGAGATAACGAAGGGAACAGTTAACTTCCTGGTAAAGTCCGGCCGACTTCCCCGTGCTCCTGGTCAGATAAATTTCCGACTCTCAGCCCTAAAAAATGTGTTAGGAATTGAAATCGCTCCGGAAGAGGTGGAGTATATATTTAAAAAGATTGGTTGCTCTGTTGCTCCGACAAAGAAGAAGCGGTGCTGGCTGGTAAGCGTGCCTTCTTATCGCCGAGACCTGGAAGGGGAGATTGACTTAATAGAAGAGGCAGTGAGGTTTTATGGATACGAAAAGGTTCCGGCTACTCTCCCTGCCATTCAACTGGTTGGGTTCCAACGGGAAACCTTTGCCGACCCGATTGAAAAGATAAGGGACTTTTTGAAGAATGCCGGTTTTGACGAAGTGATTACCTTAAGTCTGGTTCCAGAAGGAAAGACCGAAAAAGGGGTCAAGATTGTAAACCCCCTTACCCAGGAACAGAGCGCACTTCGTCAAGATATTATTTCCAATCTTGTCAAAACAGCGGTGGCAAACTTAAACCAGGGGAACCATAGATTACGGTTATTTGAAATTGGAAATATTTATTATTCCACCTTGGAAGGATTTAAAGAAGAGAAGAGGCTTGGGATGATAATGACCGAAGAGAAAGAAGGCGTTTTGTTTTTGAAATCCCTTGTGAAAGAGCTGGCTAAACTCTTTGGCCTAAGAGACCTAAAGATTGGTTTGGGTAAGTTGGCGGGTTTTGATTTTTTAGAGAGTTCGTTTCTTATCATGTTTGGAGGAAAAAATTTTGCTGTTCTGGGGGAGGTAGTTGTTAACAAGTCAACACTATCAGTCTCCGAAGTCTTCATTCAAAACCTTCAAGCCGAGAAACTCTCTACGATTCGGTTCCGACCCTGGATAAAATTTCCACCGGTAACGCGGGACTTTTCCTTTTTGGTGCCGGAAACCATCACCTGGAGCGAAATTGAAGAAAAAGTTTACCATTTTTCTGACTTGATTCGCAAGATCAAGTTTTTTGACCTTTATTGTTCTTCAGAAATGCCCCAGGGTTATAAAAGCATCGCTTTTTCAGTCAGTTTTCAGTCTCCAGAGAAGACCTTGAGCCATTCGGAAGTGGACGTGATTCAAAAAGGTTTAGTTTCTGAATTGGAAAAGATGGGCTTAAAGTTAAGGCAATGAGACGTCAAGCCCTCTCTGCAAAATTACTCGGTGAGACATACCGACTTTATGGTAATCCTGCATTTATCCGGAGGGCGATTGCTCTTTTTGATCAATTCTTTAAACAGGCAGAGGAGGAAAACCGGGGGAAAGAGGTTTCCACCCATCGTCTTGGGGTTATCACCGCGATGGCTTTAGCCATGGAACTGGTGAGAGCACAGGAGAAGGAGAGTAAAAAGGCCGCTTTACTCAAAAAGGCGAGGGACCAGATTAAAGAATTAGTTTCCCTCTTGGCTAGCCCAGAAGAGGATAAGAAACCTTGACAGGGGATAAAAACTGATGTTATTGTTAATTGTTATTACTTTTTGGTTATTTTAGCTTAAGTTTTCATAATGAAGATTGCGGGGTGGAGCAGTGGTAGCTCGTCGGGCCCATAACCCGGAGGTCGGAGGTTCGAATCCTCCCCCCGCTACTTTGTATTGGTACTAAAAGAGGATTCGAAGGGAGTGAAGTTAAGGCAAGGCTGGTAAGCCTTGCCAGCGGGTGGCAACCCGAGCCGTTTTGGGAGGCGAGAGCGCCGAATCCTCCCCCGTTACTCTACACTGGTAATAAAAAAGAGGATTTGCAAGGGGTTTAGTTAAAATTGGGGCCAAAATATGCTGGCGAGGCGGAAGAAGACCCTGGGGATTGATATCGGGACAACGGCAATAAAAGTGGTTGTTCTGGAACCTGGCCCCAAAGGCTATCTTCTTCAGGGTATAAAGATTATAGATTTGCCTGCTGAAAAGAATGAAGCGCTAATAATCACTATCATTAAAGAACTCCTCACAGAATTTAAAGTTAGAGAATTTGCGCTTTCCTTACCCGGCCGTTTTGCGCTTATTCGTTCCGTTGCCATTCCTTCAATAGCCGCTTCCCGGATTGATGCCACCCTGAAGATTGAAGTTCAACACCGCATCCCATTTCCTCTTGACCAAGTGGTCTGGTCTTCTTTTCGCCTTCCGGTTGAGGATTCCAACACCATAGATTTTGTAGTGGGTGCTGTAAAGAAAGATATTGTAAAAAGAGTGGTGGCTCCTTTTACTAAATTTAAAGAAGAGATTGCTTTTCTGGATGCCGACCCCTTGGTACTCACCAGGCTCCTTTCTACCCTTCCTGATTTTGACCGTAATAAAACATATGCCTTACTGGAGATAGGTGCAGAGAGCAGCAACCTTATCATCATCCAGAAAAACCTTATTTTGGTGCGTTCCCTGACGATAGCGGGCAACACCTTTACGGAAAGCATCAGGGAAGAGAAAGGGATAGATTTTGCTACGGCAGAGAAGGAGAAACTTTCCTTAACCGAATTGCCCCGAGAAGGAAATATCAACTACGTGGTAGAAAACTTGATTACGGAAATTCAGAGTTCTGTAGATTACTGGCGATTTACTCATAAAGGTCCGGAACTGGATTATTTCTTCCTTACAGGCGGGGCCGCTTCACTTTCCGGTTTGACTTCGGTGATTGAAAACCGTTTACGCGTTCCTACCAGAATTCTTGACCCTTTTGTTAACATTACCATTCCCGAAAATGTGAATGTTGATTCTGTGATGAAAAACCGCTTGGCAATAGCCGTGGGTATGGCGTTACGCGCCAATCCAGAAGCATCCAAACTTTTTGCCCTGGACTTTCTCCCTCCGGAATATATCCATCTTAAAGAAACAAGACGCAACCAGATCTTTGTTTACCTTTCTTCTCTGCTGGCCATAGTGCTTTCTCTCACCCCAGGATATTTTTTCTATCAGGAAGCCAGAGTGAAACAGATGGTTATAGAAAAACTTAATGCGGATTTGCAGGAGTTTGAACAACATCTCCCTGCAATCCAGGACTTAGAAAGGGAGATAAATGACCTTAAAAGTAGATATCAAAGTTTAAATTCTACTTTGAGTCAACGTTATCTGTGGCTGACAAGATTGATAGACATCGGCAGGATTCTTCCCAGTTCCAAAATTTATCTTACCCGGTTTACACCCAGCGGGCAGACCCTGGTTCTTGATGGTGAGTCAACTGCGGATAACCTTGGAGTGGCTTTTCGGGACGTAAGGCAGTTTGTATTAAACCTTAATACTTTGCCTTATCTCCAGAACGCCAGCGTCGTTTCGCTTGAGAGAGACCAGAGCGGTCGGTTAGTATTTCAGATTACAGTAGGAGTTAAATAGTGGAATTCTTTCGCAAATACCGATTTGTTTTGGTAGGTTTTTTCACAGTGGCGTTTGTGGGTGTAGGATTTTATCTTGACCGCAGTCTTAATGAGCAGGCATCTGCTCTTACCAGAGAGATAGAGACCAAACAGAACAAGTTAAAAGAATATTACACCAACATTGAGAAAGCCCCCTCACCGTACCTTATCGCCCGTTTGACAAGAGATAAGTTGACACTGGAAGGAAACTACGAAGTATTAGCCAGCCGTTATGCGATTGTGCCGGTACTTACCCTTCCAGAAGGAGAGATATTTCCTGCCCTTTTCTACAAAGAGACGATGTATCTTGTTCTGGATGATTTGCGCAGCGAAGCAGCCAGACGAAAAGTTGGTTTGCCTTCTTCTCTTGGAATCTCGGAGACCGGGCTTCCCTCACCAGAGCAGGTGCCTGCGCTTTTGATTATACTGGATACTTTAAAAAGGTTGTGTGAAGAGATTTTTCGAAGCAAGATACCAAGTTTAGATTCGGTGCAGTTTGGAACGCCGGTAGCCAACCCTTTTTATATTGAAATCCCACTGGCAATAACTGTAAGCGGAACCAGTAGCCGGTTGGCCTATTTCTTCGAAAACCTCGGTTCCTCTCAAACCATTTTTGTTCTGGAGAATATGGCCATGGCAAGGGGTGGAGGGGCTGCCACCACCACTACCACCCCGGTTGCCGGTACACAACCTCTGGCGACACCAGGAATGCCTGGGCCGGGAATGGCAGCACCTCTTGCCACAACGCCGGCAGCACCCGTTGGTGAAACCTTTCAAGCATCATTGAGTCTTAAAAGAATTATCTGGGGTAAAGAGTTGGTAGAAAAGATTAAAATTGCGGCTCCGGTCGCAGCGCCTGCAGCTCCATCCCGACCGGGTATGGTTCCAGGTGCTCCAGGGATGCCTCCTGGCACGCCGGGTATGCCTTCAGGAATGCCTGCTCCACCACCCCAAGCGCCACCGCGCGCAGGTTAAAATTTAAAAATTAAGGAATAGTTTAAGAGATGACAAGAAAAGAAAAAAGAGCAAAACTCCAAGAACTTTTGGCCACCTATCGCTCCCAAAAGAAAGCCCGAGCGGTAGAAAGAAAGAAGGAGTTAACACGGAGGGCAGCCGAAAAGAAAGCAGAGGCACTCTTCCGGCGCCAGGAGATTTTGAAGAAAAGAGAAACCCTCAGGCAAGCGGTAAAGAGCCGCAAAGCACAAGGAATATCCTCCCATTATCTGCGTAGAAAAGAGGGTATCAAAACCGGTAGTTCAAGGTTGGAAGAGAAGAGCGAACAGGGAGAGAAGCCTTTACATTCCCACGTCACTAAGTCTTGGGAAAGGCGCCAGGCAATAAAAAGGCTAATTGAAGAAAGAAGAGTAAAGAGAACGGTTTTACCTTCCCAAAAGAGAGCAAAGCGCCTGGCTGCCGCTGCAGAGAAGAAGGCGAAAAGAGAAGAGCTCCTGCGTCAGAAAGAGGCCTTGCGGCAGCAGAGACTGGCGGAAGTTCAGCGAAAAAGAGAGGCTGCTCTGGCCCAGCGAAAGGCTCTCCGTGCTGCCAGGAGAGAAGAGATTGTCAGGGTCACTCCGCCGGTTGCTCCCTTTGTGAGGTTAACCCGCCAGGAGAAACGTGAAAAACTCCTTGCTTATTTAGAGGAACGCCGCAAAACAAGGATTGCTACCATCTCTGCCCGCCGGGAAAGACTTCTGGCTGCCGCTGCAGAGAAGAAGGCGAAAAGAGAAGAGCTCCTGCGTCAGAAAGAGGCCTTGCGGCAGCAGAGACTGGCGGAAAGAAAAGCAAAGAAAGAAGAGAAAAGAGTGGAAGTCCCGGTGCCAAAGGCTCCCCTTCCTGAGGCTGTTCCTGTTCCGGAAACTTTGGCTGTTGCCAAGCCTGTTCCTCCAAAAGAACCCTTTTTAATCATTCCTTTTTTGAAAGCCAATTATATAAAGATTATCTTTCTTATGTTGGTCATTGGATGGTTTGGTGAAATTCTAATCTTAAACCGACATCTTGATACAGTCCGGAAGCAGGTGGAGGAAGCCGCATCTATCCCACGTCCGCGTTTAAAAACAGAGAAATTAACATCCGAAACCACAGTGGCGCTTTCCCCGCAGAGTGTCCAGGTGGAAGGGATGAGAGACCCGTTTTCCAATGAACTGTGGCGTATTAAAGAA